>NZ_JAWDIV010000034.1:0-53896 GCF_032464655.1 Rhizobium sp. 25PS6 | reverse complement strand
TTAGAGCGCCGCACGTCTCGAAAGACGCGCTAAGGACGCTCTAACACTATCCGCTAGCCGGCCGTCACGCCGAGCGTCACCGGCGCGAACCGCGAGGAGACCGCTTCGACGGTGATTTCGCCAGTGAACCCCGTGGCCTCCAGCCAGAAACCGGCGGTGCCGCCCTGGAGTGGCACATTGGTCGGGCCGACGATCTTTGCCGGGCCGTGAACCTTCAGCGAAATGCTATCGTTCATGAAGGGCAGGCGCTGGCCGCGCTGGTCGAGGGCGCGGATGATGACGCGTGTGCTGTCGCGTTCGCGGGCTTTCAGCGTGGGGCTATCGGCAACCACTTCCAGCGTCGTCGGCAACGGATCGGCCACCAGCGTCAGGCTGGCCACCGGCTCGCCGCCGATATAACCGGTGAAGGTGCCGTCGATCCATTCGAGACCCCAGGTGCCAAGCTCATCGGCGGTAAAGTGCCGATGGTCGAGCACGACCGGCGGATGCGGCAGATGCGGGTAGTTCTCGCGGTCCGGACCGATGCGTTTGCTAAGCGAGCCATATTGCAGCTCCACCTCGTCGCAGTTGGTCAGGATGATCAGCGGCAGCACGCCGCCGATATTGCGTTCGCCGCGCGCCCAGAAGGTCACCGGCTTCATGACGATCTCCTCGGAAGGGTCGCACTGGCTGATATAGGCATAGGCCGCGAATTTCGGCTCGCGGAACATATCCATCACGCCGTGATAGCAGATGCGGTCGCCGGAGCCGAAATCCTTGTGGGTGTTGTAATCGAACATGCACCAGCCGATGGCGCCGGAGATATCGGGATCGCCATAGGCGGCATTCAGCACTTCCAGGTGCCGGCGCACATGCTCGGCCTGGCGCTGCTCCTGGTCATAGATCTTCGTCGGGTGCATGTGGCCGTTGAACTCGGTGATGAGGTACGGCACCTTGTGCGATAGTCCGGTATTTTCCTGCTGGGCGCGTAGCGCTGTGCGCGGGCGGTTGGCGCCCGGCAGCTCTTCATTGCCGAGGATGAAGTCGTTCATCGTGTAGACGTCTTCGAGTAGCTCGCTCTCGGTGAGATAACGCACGCCGCCGGTCTGGCGGGTGCTGTCGAGCTCACGGGCGAGGCGATTGGTCTCGGCGTAGAAATTGTGATCATCCTGCGATTCGTTGATGCGCACGCCCCAGATGATGATCGAGGGATGGTTCCAGTCGCGCTCGATCATGCGGCGGACGTTCTCGATCGATTCCTGCTGCCAGTCGGCGTCGCCGATATGCTGCCAGCCGGGGATCTCCTCGAAAACCAGCAGGCCGATCGCGTCGCATCGATCGAGGAACCATTTCGACTGCGGATAATGCGAAGTGCGGACGATATTGCACTTCAGCACCGTCTTCATGATGTCGGCGTCGCGCTCCTGGGCGGAGCGGCCGGCGGCATAACCGACATAGGGGAAGGCCTGGTGGCGATTGAGGCCGCGCAGCTTCAATGGCTTGCCGTTCAGGAGGAAACCTTCCGGCGTGAATTCGGCGGTGCGGAAGCCGAACCGGGTGGAAATACGGTCGGAGCCGTGTTCGGTCCTGAGCTCGACGGTGACGTCATAGAGCGTGGGATCGGTGATGTCCCAGAGGGCGATGCCGGTGAGGCCGCCAAAGGAGAGCGTGGTGCGGCTGCCGATCGTTTCGGTCGCGGCAGTGGCGACCACCGTGCCATCGGCCTGTTTCAGCGTGGCGGTGACGGTCGCCGAGAAGCTGCGGCCCTCGGGATTGGCGATGTCGACGCGGATGGTCGCCGATTTCTCCGGGCGCAGAACGTCGGTGGTTTCGATCTTGAGATTGCGGATCGAGACCGGGTCGGTGACCTTCAGCCAGACGTCGCGGTAGATGCCGGCATAGGTCAGATAATCGATGCGGCCGCCGAAAGGTGGAATGTCAGGGTTCTCGCTGCCGTCGATCTTGACGGTGACGAGGTTCTCGCCCTTGACGAGCTTGCCGGTGAGGCGGGCCTCGAAGGGCGTGTAGCCGTCCTTATGGGCAATGATTTCTTCGCCGTTCAGATAGACGACGCTGTCGGCCATGGCGGCATCGAAGACGAGCGAAACCTCGCGGCCCTCGAATTCCGGCAGCCAGCGCAGCACCTTCTGATAGGTGAAGGCGCGCTGATAGCTGGTCTCGTCGAAATAACTGAAGGGCAGTTCGACGGCGGTATGCGGCAGGCTGACCGACCTGGCAGCATCAAAAGCTTCGAGCAAACGCTGGCCGAAGCCCTCATGGAAACTCCAGCCTTCGTTGAAAGATACGACGGAACGCATTTCAGGCTCTCCAGGTTACGGCATCAGGGACATTGCGGCGCCTCTCGGCGCGTGAAAATCTGGTCATCGGTATTCCTCCTGGACGCAATGGATGAGCGAGCAGCTAAAGTACGTCACAGCGAATTCGATTCATGCGACGCGCTTTAGCTTTTTTCATGCATGTCGTCACCCCGCAACCGCTGTACAATTCCAGGCAACATGCTTCAGGCGGTCGAGCCCCAGCGGGCGGTGCAGGTGAGCGTGATGCTGTGCGGACCTTCGATCTCGGCGTCATGCCGTTCGATCAATTCGACGACGGCATCGATGAAGGCGACGTGGTCGAGGCTCAGCGTGGTCAGGTCGTTGCAATCCCAGGCGGCCATGGCAATGCCGTCCTGGCCGACGATGGCGATATCATCAGGCGTGTTCTTGCCGAGCACCCGGCGGGCTGCATCGCGCGCACCGATCGCCATGACATCGTTGCCGCAGATGATGGCGTCGACCTTATCCCTGTGCAGCAGGAGCACGGCTTCCTTGAAGCCGGAATCATAGGAGTAGTCACCGAAGGCCTGGACCTCGAAGGCAAGGCCGCGCTTGGCCAGCGCATCGGCGAACCATTTTCGCCTGAGCTTGTCGATCCAGCTTGAATTGGTGCCGGAGAGGTAGGCGAAACGCTTTTTGCCGTCGCGGACGATCTTGTCGATGATCTCGTCGGCGGCCTCAGCGCCGTCGATGCGAATGCTGGAGACGTTTTCGTTTTCGAGCGGCTCGAAGGAGACGATGATCGGCTTCGTCGTATGGAAGATATCGACGGCATCCTGCATCGACACCATGTCGGAGAAGACGACGACGTGATCGACCTGATAAGTCGAGGCAAGGCGCATCAGCTGCAGCCGGTCGGAATGATCGGCGCAGCAGAGGATGATCGGCAGCAATTGTCTCGCCTGCAGGCGGTGGACGAGAAGCTGCTGCTCCTCGGCCTCGCAAGGGTTGCCGATCGCATTGACGACCAGGGCGACGAGCCGCGAACGCTGGTTGTTCAGCGAGCGGGCGATCGCGTTCGGCTGGTAGCCATGTTCACGCGCGACGGCGAGGATGCGGTCGCGCGTGGCGCTGCCAATGCGCGAATCCGGCGAGAAGGCGCGGGAAATGGTGGCGGAGGAGACGCCTGCGAGTTTCGCCAGTTCCTTCGAGGTGATCCGCCGTCTGCTCATACCGCTCATCTTCAGCGCCTATTGGGCGACGATCCTGACGGAAGCGCCGTCGGCCGCTGCCGATTCCTTGATTGCATCCCATAGCCTAGCGAATCTGAGGCCCATTTCAACGGAGCCGGAGTTTTCCATCTTTCCCTCGCGAATGGCGAGGAAATTCTTCATCGGGTTGCCGAGAATCTCGGCTTCCTCGCGCGGCTCGGCGATCCGCCCGATACTGATCTCGCGCCAGCCACCCCAGGCGTCGATGCGCACGATCGCCTTCGAATAGAAGAAGGTGATGTAGGAGGCGCAGCCCGGAGGGCCTTCGCCGGCGGCCGTCAGTGTCGCCAGCGCACCGTTTTTCAGCCGCGCGGAGACGGCGGTGGCGATATCGACCCGTCTGCCATGGTTGTTCATGTAGGCCGACACGCTGTCGAAATCCGAATTGGCGAGTAGGCAGACGGTGTTCATCATGTGGGCGCCGGTATCGAACATGAAGCCGCCGCCGGAGATGTCAGGCTGCTGCTTCCAGTGGCCGTCGTAGTTGGACGACCAGCTTTCCCAGATCATGCCCGAAATGGCGATCAGCTCGCCGAATTCGCCGGTGAGAGCCCGCCGGCGCGTGTCGAGCACCAGCGGCGACAGGCCGCCCTGAAAGGCGGTGACGATGGTGACGCCACTCTTTTTCTGCGCGGCGATCAGCCTCTCGGCTTCAGTGACTGTCGTCACCATCGGCTTTTCCAGGAAGAGGTCGAGGCCGGCCTCGGCGACGGCGGTTGCCTGTTCGGCATGGAAGGCATGCGGGGTGGAGACGTAGACGATGTCGAGTTCGCCCCGGCATTCGGCAAGCATCTGGCGATAATCCTCGAAGCTCTTCGGTTCTGGTGCGCCAGCGGCGAGGCAGACGTCGATCAGGCGCTGGCGCGAAGCCGCCGTGGTGTCGGCGAGTGCAGCAAATTCGATCTCCGGCATCTTGACCCAGCTCTCGGCATATTCCGCCGCCTTCAAGCCGGCGCCGATGACGCCGAGGCGTAATTTCCTAGTCATGAAAATTCCTCCCTGAATGCATTGTGCACACGATTACACAAACGGTATAGTGATGGCAATATCTAAATAAATCAGTAATATCAGTATATTAAAACTCGCATTCGAATCTTTTCAAAAACCATCTTGTCAGTATTTGGAATGCGTGTACATTTTCGCAACCGGTGCTGGAGGGCGCCGTGTCTCTAAAAAGGGAGGACTTCCATTGAAGAAGATGGTTCTTGGCGGCCTGTGCGCCGTTCTGCTGAGCGCGGTTTCGACGCTGGCGCAGGCTGAAACAATCCGAATTGCAAACCACGGTCAGGCCGGCATCGATGCGATGAAGTCGACGGTCGAGCGGATCGAAAAGAAATATGGCGTCACCGTCGAGGTCATCGAATATCCGGCGCCCGACAAGGACTACCTGACCAAACTCCTGACGGAGCTCGGCGCCGGCAACGCGCCCGACCTGTTCTCCATCCCGACCACGGCTGCCGTCGCCGACATGGTGGAAGCCGGCTACCTTGCGCCTGTTACCAAGGAGTTCAAGGCTTGGGATGGCTACGCCAACCTCTATGACGTCGCCAAGGAGCTTGCCGTCAGTCCGGATGGTGAAACCTATGTGATGCCGTTCATGCTCGGCATCCAGGAAATCTATTACCGCAAGGACGTTCTCGAAAAGGCCGGCATCTCGACCGAGCAGCCGAAGACCTGGCAAGAGCTTCTCGACCGCGCGGCCGAAATCAAGCAGAAGACCGGCGCCTACGGCCTGCTCTTCCCTGCCGGCGTCTCCTGGGGAAGCGGCGCCTTCGACGAAGGCTTCCAGCATCTGCTCGTCGGTTCCAAGACGCCGCAGCTGGTCGATGCCGACGGCAAGCTCGATCTGAATGGCGAAGGCATCAAGGATGTCTTCAATGTCTACAAGGAACTGATCGACAAGGATCTGATGCCGACGCAGCCGCTGCTCGGGCCTGAGCCCTGGGTCGTGCCGAAGTACCAGATGTTCCCGGAAGGCAAGCTCGCCGCGACCACCTGCGGCTCCTGGTGCTATATTTTCGACTGGGGTCGCGAAAGCAAGAACCCAATCCCTGACGTGACGAAGGTGGTCGGCACCTGGACGGTTCCCGGCCAGAGCAGCGGCCAGTACGTACTTGCCAATCTCGCTGCGCCGTGGGCCGTCAATTCCAAGTCGGCCAATACGGAGCTGGCGATCAAGGCGCTGATGGAGATCGGCTCGATCGAGACGCAGGTTTCCTACGCCGCCCGTATCGGCAATATCCCGGCCAGCAAGGATGCGGCTGACAATGCCGAGTTCCAGAAGCTGACGGAACTGGTTCCGATCCATGCGGCGGCCGGGAACGGCGTGTTCCTGAAACAGGCCTCCGGTTTCGGTACGGTCTCGGAAGGTGTGGCGCGCGCCACCGAAGCGCTGCTCCGCAAAGAAACCGATGCCGCCGGCGCCCAGAAGATCCTCGTCGACTACGTCAAGGAAACGCTTGGCGACGACATGGTCAAGTAAGCTCCGGCACCCTCTCTTCCGCCAGGACGGGGACGCGGCGCCAACGCCCGCGTCTTCCCGCTTTCATTCGATAAGCCGGTTCCATCGATAAGGTTTGTGAGCTTCCATGGCCCGAAACTCTCATGAAAAGCGCGCCGAGCGGCAATGGCTGCTGATCCTGCTGCCCTCGCTGGTGCTGCTTCTGGCCTTCGTCATCTATCCGGCCCTCTACTCGATCTATCTGAGCTTTACCAATGAAGCGCTGACCGGGGCTGCGGCCCTTCGGCCCCGCTTCGTCGGTCTCAGGAATTACACACGGCTTTTCAACGACGCGAAGTTCTGGAATTCGCTGTTCGTCACTTTCGTCTTCGTCATCGGTTCGGCGGTGATCGGCCAGTTCGTGCTCGGCCTGATCTCGGCAATTGCGCTGCGCCGGCCGATCCGCTTTCGGCGGGTGTTCTCGTCGATCATCCTGTTGCCGAATGCAGCCCCCGAAGTCGTCGCCGGTTTCATGTGGATCTCGATGCTGGCGGGCGGTGACAATGCCACGCTCAGCCGCATCGTCAGCTTCTTCGGCATCACGCCGGCCGACTGGCTGCAGGTCTTCCCGCTGTCGATGATCATTGTCGTCAACACCTGGCGCGGCATCGCCACGGCGATGATCCTGCTAACGGCCGGCCTCAGTACCATTCCGGCGGAGATCTATGAGGCGGCGCGCATGGACGGCGCCACCCCATCGCAGATGTTTCGCCGCATCACCCTGCCACTGATGATGCCGACGATCCTGCTCTATATGCTGATCTCGGCCGTCTCCACCATCGCCGTCTTCGGCCTCGTCTATGCGCTGACGCGCGGCGGACCGGGCGGGGCGACCGAGGTGGTCAGCATCTACATCTACAACCAGTCCTTTACGTCGTTCCAGCTGGGTTATGGTGCTGCGGTCGCCGTCGTCGCGCTCGTCATCTCGCTGATATTAGGTATCGCCTATGTCCGGGCCATGAAGGTGGAGGTCTGACATGGCCGTCGTTTCCCCAAGCGAAACTGCAAACAAGGGTCGCTCCGACCTCATCGCCTATGCGACGCTGTCGCTGATCTCGATCTTCTGCGCGGTGCCCTTCTTCTGGGTGCTGCTTGCCTCTCTCGACGGCAATGCGCAGCTCTTCCTGCATTGGCCGGAGCAGTGGACTTTCGCCAACTATATCAGAGTCTTCACCAAGGAGGACGGGGCGAAGTGGCTGTTCAATTCGCTCTTCGTGGTCGCTAGCGCGACGCTGCTCGTCATGGTGCTTTCCGGGCTCGGCGGTTATGCCCTGTCGCGCACCCGGGCTTGGTGGAAGCTGCCCTTCCTCTACGCGATCCTGCTCATCCGGGTGCTGCCGCCGACGGCGCTCGTCGTGCCGCTCTACAAATTCCTGCTGACGCTGAACAATGCGGAAGCGGCGGTGCTCAGGCCGATCTTCGGCAGCTATGCCCGCGACATCATGCGCTGGACCGGCTTCATCGACGGTTATCTCGGGCTGATCCTGGTGCTTGCGACGATGCAATTGCCGCTGGCGCTCTGGATCATGAAGACCTTCTTCGACGGGCTGCCGAGGGACTACGAGGAGGCGGCCCTGATGGATGGGGCAACACTGATACAGCGCATTCGCCGGGTGCTGATCCCGCTGGCGCTGCCCGGGCTTGCCGCCGCCGGGCTCTTCGCCTTCATGTCGGCCTGGGGCGATTTCCTGCTGCCGCTGATCTTCCTGTCGTCACCGGAGCTGCAGACGCTGCCGCTCGGTCTCTTCCGCGCCTTCCTGCGCATCAATGAGATCGATTACGGCCTGCTGACCGCGCTGGCATTCATCTATCTGCTGCCCGCCGTCGTCGCCTTCGGTTTTGCGCGGCGCTTCCTCGTCCAGACGTTTTCGGGCGGCGTGAAGGGCTGAGATCAAGAAAGAGAAACAGATGATCAATCTCAGAAACGTTCGCAAATTCTACGGCGCGCTCGAGGTCATCAAGGGCGTCGACATTACCGTGGAAGACGGCGAGTTCGCGGTTTTCGTCGGTCCGTCCGGCTGCGGCAAGTCCACGCTGCTGCGGATGATCGCCGGCCTCGAAGGCATCGACGAGGGCGACCTCATCCTTAACGGCAAGCGCATCAACGACGTGCCGCCCGACAAGCGCGGCATCGCCATGGTGTTCCAGTCCTATGCGCTCTATCCGCATATGAGCGTGGCCGAAAACATCGGCTTCTCGCTCAGTCTGAAGAAGGTGCCGGAGGTGGAGATCCGCCGCCAGGTGGAAGCTGTAGCCGAAATCCTGCAGCTCACCGACTACCTCGATCGCCGCCCGGCCGCCCTTTCCGGCGGCCAGCGCCAGCGCGTGGCGATCGGCCGCGCCATCATCAAGAAACCGGCGCTGATCCTGTTTGACGAGCCGCTGTCGAACCTCGATTCGGCGCTGCGCGTGCAGATGCGCGCTGAGCTGCAACGCCTGCACCGCGAGCTGAAGGCGACCGTCGTCTACGTCACCCACGACCAGGTGGAGGCGATGACGATGGCAGACCGCATCGTCGTGCTGAACAAGGGTCTCGTGGCACAGGAGGGCGCGCCGATGTCGCTTTACCATCAGCCGGACAATGAATTCGTCGCGACCTTCATCGGCTCGCCGAAGATGAACATCATTCCCGTCACGGCGACGCGGCCGTCGGCGGGCAAGCTGCATCTCAACAGCCCGATCGGGCTTTCGCTCGATCTCGTCGATGCCAGTGGCGCGGTGCAGCAGGGCGAGGCCAAGCTCGGCATCCGGCCGGAGCATCTGAAGATCGCAGCCGAGGGCCAGGGACATTTCACCGCCGAGGTCGTCATCGTCGAGCGGCTCGGCGTCGAGACCTACATGACCGTCGGTTCGCAGCAGCAGCCGATCGTGGTGCGCGCCGAAGGCGATATCGCGGTGCGTCCGGGCGACCGCGTGCCGCTGACGGCCGATCCCGCCGCCTGCCACCTGTTCGATTCCGCCGGCCGGGTCATCCGTCCGGCAACCGCCTGACAATTTCGCCCGACACATCAAGACCTAAACATCGAGGCCCAAACATCGAGGAATGCCATGACAATCAAGGTCACCATCTGGAACGAGGGACGCCACGAGCAGCTCCATAAAGAGGTTCAGGAGATCTATCCTGATCGTATCGATGGAGCGATCGCATCAGGCATTGCCCATCCCGATTTCGAAATTCGCCGCGGCACGCTCGATGATCCTGATGAAGGCCTGCCGGACAGCGTGCTCGATGATACCGACGTGCTACTCTGGTGGGGGCATATGGCGCATGAGGAGGTCAGCGACGGGCTGATCGACCGCGTGCAGCAGCGCGTGCTGAAGGGCATGGGTTTGCTGGTGCTGCATTCCGGCCACCATTCCAAGCTCTTCCGCCGGCTGATGGGCACCAATGCCAACCTGTCCTGGCGGGAGACGCCGGAAGGCGACCTGGAGCGGGTCTGGGTGGTCAATCCCTCGCATCCGATCGCCGAGGGGCTGCCGCCCTATTTCGAGGTCAATGCCTCGGAAATGTATGGCGAGCCCTTCGATATTCCGCAGCCGGACGAGCTGGTGTTCATTTCCTGGTATTCCGGCGGCGAGGTGTTCCGCAGCGGCTGCACCTTCCAGCGCGGGCGTGGGCGCATCTTCTTCTTCAGCCCCGGCCACGAGACCTATCCGATCTATCACGACAAGACTGTGCACAAGGTGATCTCGAACGGCATCCGCTGGGCGCGGCAGAAACACGCCGATGGCCGCATCCTGGAAAACTGGCATCGGGCCGAACCGCTGCACGGCCGCCCCGACAAAGTGAAGGCCTGATCTATGGATGTTGCGCGCCGGTCGTCTTGATATAAATCGAATAGACCGAACGCGTCGCAGTGATGAAGAGCCGGTTTTTCTTGGGGCCGCCGAAGGTGAGGTTGGACACCGTCTGCGGCACCCTGATCTTGCCGAGCAGCGCTCCCTCGGGTGAAAAGCAGTGCACGCCGTCGGAGGCACTCGTCCAGAGATTGCCGGCGACATCGAAACGGAAACCGTCGGGATGGCCGACATCGAGGCTGCAGAAGTAGCTGCTATTCGCAAGCCTCCGGCCGTCGATGACGTCGAAAACGCGGATATGGCGCGGCACTTCATGTTTTGCGGAGCCGGAATCGGCAATATAAAGCTTCGTCTCATCGGGCGAGAAGGCAAGGCCGTTCGGCTGGATGAAATCCTCGACGACGGCGTCGATCGCTCCGCTTGCCGGATCGATCCGGTAGACGTTGCGCGTGGGCTGCTCGGGCTCGGCCTTGTGGCCCTCGTAATCCGACAGGATGCCGTAGGTCGGATCGGTGAACCAGATCCCGCCGTCGGAGTGCACGACGACGTCGTTCGGCGAGTTCAGCCGCTTGCCTTGGTAGCTGTCGGCGAGAACCGTGATGGTGCCGTCCGTCTCGGTACGGGTGACGCGGCGGCCGCCATGTTCGCAAGAGACCAACCGGCCCTGCCGGTCGCGGGTGTTGCCGTTGATGTAGTTGGAGGGCGAGCGGAAGACGGAGACGGTCCCATCCGGTGTCCAGCGCATCATGCGTTCATTCGGGATATCACTCCAGAGAAGGCAGTTCAGGTCGGAAAACCAGACCGGGCCTTCCGTCCAGCGGCAGCCGGAATAAAGCTCCTCGAGGCAGGCGCTGCCGATGACCATTGCACCGAAGCGTTCGTCGCGGATCTCATAAATCGGATTGTCGCCCATGCCAGTTTCCTCCCTGAATGCTGCCGTTCTTTTCCTAGCGGCAAAAAGCTGGAGGTGCCAGAGCCTGGCGATGGAAATGCCGGGCTCCGGTTTCGTCAGAGGGCCGCGACCGGATGCGGCGAGCCGTCGTAAGCGCCCCAGATCGACTGGTCGAAGCAGATGACCGAGCCGGTCATCAGACCGGATTCGCAAGACGACAGGTAAGCGCAGGCGCGCGCCACCTCGTGCGGATCGACGAGGCGGCCGAAGGGCTGGCTTGCCGCCGCCTTCTCCAGCCAGTCGGCAGGGGCATCGTGATATTCACGCTGAATCCGGTCCTCACCCTCGGAGGCCATCCAGCCGATGTTCAGACCATTGACGCGTATGCGGTTGCGCAGGAGCGCATAGGCGGTGTTCTTCGTCAGCGTTTCCAGCGCGCCCTTGGAGGCGCAATAGGCGGCGATGAAAGGCTGGCCGGCTTTGGCCGACATCGAGCCGATATTGACGATCGTACCCTCGATTTTTTCGCGGCGCATGACCTTCACCGCCTCCTGCATCAGGAAAAACGGCGCACGAACATTGACGGCGAACATGGCGTCGAAGAGTTCCGGGCTGGTATCGAGAATGGTGCCGCGATCGGTGATGGCGGCGGCGTTGACCAGCGCGTCGACGCGGCCGAAGTTCTCGTCACAGGCGCGCACGACATGCTGTGCTTCCTCGACTTTGCCGAGGTCGGCTTTGACGTAGACGATCCTGGCGCCGGTCGCAGCCGAAATCTCCGCCGCCTTCGCCTTGCCCTTGGCTTCGTTGCGGCCGCAGATGACGATGCCCTTTGCACCGCGTTCGGCGAAGAGGCGGGCAATGGTCGCGCCCAACCCTTGCGTGCCGCCGGTAACGATGGCGATCTTGCCATCGAGGCGGCCGTGGTCTGTGCTCATGTGGTTCCTCCTTTGTGATGACGTACGAATGGCCTCCCGCGGGTGCGAGAGGCTTTTATGTCGTGCGGATGCTCCCTCATCCGCCCTACAGGCACCTTCTCCCCGCTGGGTAGAAGGGGGAATCGAGACGTTGCGGCATATCCCTTCTACCCTCGGGGAGAAGGTGCCGGCAGGCGGATGAGGGGGCCTCCAGCCTCCAAATCAGCTCAGCTTCTTCTGCGTCTGCTCGGCAAGTGCTGCCGTAAAGGCTTCATCGCTCCAGCCTTGCTTCAGCGCCTCGTGCATCAACTGCGCCTGTGTCTTCGGCGCCAGTCCGCCGAGCGGCGGGTCGCGGTCGAGGTTGGTCGGGAAGGAGTAGCCTTCGGCGCAGGCGGCGACGGCGTTGGCGATTTCGTCAGGCGAGTGCCTGCCCTGCAGGGCCTTCAAGGCGGGGAACAGCCTGGCGCTCATCCTCTCACGGTTGACGGTTTCCATTGCCCGGCCGAAGGCGGAGGAGACCTGCAAGAGGTTGGCGACACGCTTGATGTCCGCCGAGCGGTTGGTGCCGGCGGCATGGAAGAGGGCAGGATTGAAGAAGACGACGTCGCCTTTTTCGAGCGGCAACTGGACATGGTTGGTCTCGAAATAATCCCGGAACTCCGGCCGCTTCAGCGCGAGATAGCCCGGTACATAGGTCTGGCTGTACGGCAGGAAGAGCGTCGGACCGCTTTCGAGTGGCATGTCGCAATGGGCGACCGCACCCTGCAATGTCAGCACCGGCGAAAGCCGATGCACATGTGCCGGGAACTGCTCGATCACCTTTGAGGACTGAAAGCCGAGATGGTAGTCGCGGTGCGCCGACTGCGCCGAACCGCCCGGATTGACGCGGTTGACCTGCGCCGTCATCTGGTAGCTCGGGCCGAGCCAGGCTTCGCTTGCCAGCGCGACGATGGCGTTGCCGTAATATTCGGCGAAATTTGCCGGATCGGCGAGGCAATGTTTTTCCAGCGAGTTCCAGATGCGGTCGTTTGCACCGGGCTTGGCGAAGTGGTCGCCGCCGCCGGTCGCGGTGCGATGCTGTTCCTCGATGATCGCATCGAAGATCGTGCTGGCGCGGTCGACGATGCCGGTGTTTTCGTAGGCGCGCTTGAACACGACGACACCAGGACCCTCGCCAAAGGCGTCGCAGATTTCCGCCAGGACGGCGCGTCGGCCTTCTGGCGTCGCGGCCGCCGTCATCACCTTGCGGCTGTCATAGATCAGCACGTTTTTTTCGACCGTAGACGCCGTGGGGTAATCGGCAAGCGCCGTCGTCTTTTCCGCAAGGGCGCGAAAATCATCGAGATCGCAGGCGTCTTCGCTCAGCCAGACGCGATCGGCGCGCAGTTTCTGCTGGTTGTCGGTTTTCATGGCGGGCTCCTCCCTCTTTCCAATGGAGGCACTATACGCCGCGATGCCAGGTGATATAGATCAGAAATCCATCAAAAAACCATCAGGCCGGTCGCATGGCACACCTCTTTCTTGTCAAGGATATCGCCTTCCAGGCGGGGCTCAGCACCGCCACCGTCGACCGGGTGCTGAACGGCAGGCCGGGTGTGCGCCGGCAGACCGAGATGCGGGTGAAGGCGGCGATCGCGGAGCTGCAGAAGCAGCAGGCCGGGGCAATGGGCAGCGGCCGCATGCTGGCCATCGATATCGTCATGGAGACGCCGCAGCGTTTCAGCGATGCGGTGCGGGCAGCCTTCGAGGCGGAGATGGCGACCTTCCTGCCGGGCGTCTTCCGCTGCCGGTTCCATTTCGCCGAGGTGATGAAGCCGGCCGAGCTGGTGCAGCTTCTCGATCGCATCCGGCTGCGCGGCACGCACGGCATCGTGCTCAAGGCGCCTGACGTCGCCGAGGTGGCCGCCGCCGTCGCGCGGGCGGATGCGGCCGGTATTCCCGTCGTGACGCTGGTGACCGACCTGCCGAATTCGGCACGCATCGCCTATGCCGGCGCCGACAACCGGGCGGCGGGAGAAACCGCCGCCTATCTCATCGGCGAATTCCTCGGGGCTGGCGGCGGCAAGGTGCTGGTAACGTTGTCGAGCGGAAGGTTCCGCGGCGAGGAGGAGCGCGAAATCGGCTTTCGCCGCGTCATCCGCGCCCGTTATCCCGAGATCGGCATTACCGAAATCAGCGAAGGGCACGGCACCGATGCTGCGACGGGAACGCTTGCCGCGGCAGCGCTTGCGGCCGATCCCGCCATCAACGCCGTCTATTCGATCGGCGGCGGCAACCGGGCGGTGCTTGCGGCCTTCGACGCGGCCAAACGCCCCGTCCGGGTTTTCGTCGCCCATGATCTCGATGCCGATAATCGCGCCCTGCTTGCGGCGCGTCGGATCGGCTTCGTGCTGCATCATGATCTCAAAACCGATGCACGTTCGGCCTTCCGGGCGATCATGAGCCGGGCGACTGCCTTGCCGCGCGCGGTTACGCCCTCGCTTTCATCAGTCGAAATCGTCACGCCCTACAATATGCCCGCGGCCGATTGAGCCAATTGACTTTCCTTCGATGCCGAATTCGGGCTACAGCTTTGACACGAGGTGAGCGGCATGGATTACAGCGACGTCAGCACGATTGCAGCCTGGATCACGGAGCAGGGACTGAAAGGCGCTTCGGAGGCCGAACTCATGACCGGTTTCTGCTCGGCTTGCCGGGATGCCGGCCTCCCGCTCGACCGCGGCCTGGCGCTGATGGATACGCTGCATCCGGTGCATGAGGGCCGCGCCTTCCGCTGGGACAGCGTCGAGGAAGTCCAGACCGAATTCGAATATGGTCCGACGATCTCGGGGGAGGCGGCGTCGAACTGGCAGCGTTCGGCTTTCTTTCATCTTTGGTCTCGCAACGAGCGGGAGATACGCCGGCGTCTCGGCTTCGGCGATCCCATCGATTTTTCCATGCTCGATACGATCGCTGAAGCCGGTCACACCGACTTTGTGGCGATGATGCATCGTTTCAGCGAGGCCGGCACGATCGGCGAGATGGATTGCTTCTTCTCGCATTTCGCGACGAAACATCCTGAGGGCTTTTCCGATCACGACCTCGCCATCCTGCGCAAGCTGGTGCCGGTGCTGGGGCTGGCGATCAAATGTATCGCGCTCGGGCGTATCGCCCGCACCATCGCCGAGGTCTACCTCGGCGAGGACGCCGCTCGCCAGGTGATGGAAGGCAAGATCAGCCGCGGCAAATCGGAACGGATTTCCGCGGCACTCTGGTTTTCCGACCTGCTGAACTACACCAAGATCTCCGACAGCGTGCCGCCGGAGGAGATCATCCCGCTGCTCAACGACTATAGCGAGGCGGTTATCACGGCGATCCACGAGTCCGGCGGCAACGTGCTGAAGCTGATCGGCGACGGTGTGCTCGCCATCTTTAAGGGCGAGGTACCGGCGGAGACGTGTCGCGCGGCGCTGAGCGCCGAATCGCTGCTGCGGGAAAAGCTCACTACGCTGAATGCCGCGCGTGCGGCTGACGGCCGGGCGACGACCGACGTCTATATCGGCCTGCATATCGGTGATGTCTTCTACGGCAATATCGGGAGCCAGGATCGGTTGGACTTCACCGTCATCGGGCCTGCTGTCAACGAGGTCAGCCGGATCGCCTCGATGTGTCGTTCCGTTGATCTCAACCTGTTGATCTCCTCCGATTTCGCCGCGGCGATTCCGGAGCAGCAGCGTACCGCCCTCGCCTGCGTCGGACGCTATGCGTTGCGCGGCGTGCAGCGGGCGCAGGAACTGTATACCCTCGACAGTGCCCAGCTGAACGGCTGAGTTCTTGACTGCAAGGGCTATCGCAACAGGCCCTGGCCGCCGTCGATCCAGATCGGCGTACCGGTGATGTGCCGTGCGCGGTCGGAGGCGAGGAAAAGGATTGTTTCGGCGACATCCTCGCTCTTGCCTGCCTTGCCGCCGGCAATCGGGATATCGCCCTCAGGCCAGATGACCGGAACCTCCGTCTCCTCGCGGTGGCGGCTATCGGTATTGGCGCCGATATTGGTCTCGATCTCGCCGGGGCAGACGGCATTGACGCGGATGCCATGTCGACCGAGTTCAAGGGCGAGTTGCTGGACCATGGCGACCTGGCCCGCCTTGGTTGCGGTGTAGGCGGTGGCGCCCGGCGTGGTGAAGGTGCGGGTGCCATTGATCGAAGAGACGACGATGATCGAGCCGCCGTGGCGCTTCAGATGCGGAACCGTCAGATGCAGGGTCAGATAGGTGCCGCGCAAATTGACGGCGATGGTCTTGTCCCATTCATCCGGCTTCAGATCGTCGATCGGCGCCCAGACGCCGTTGATCCCAGCATTGGCGACAACGATATCGAGGCCGTCGAAGGTGTCGGTCAGTTGCGCGACCGCGCCCCGCATTTGCGCTTCGTCGCTGGTATCTGCCGTCAACGCGATCGACTCGCCGCCGGCGGCATTGATTTCGGCGCAGGTCTTTTCGACCTCGTCGGCGGTGCGGCTCAGTGCTGCGACCCTTGCACCCTCGGCAGCGAGCCGCAACGCGGCCGCTTTGCCGATGCCGGAACCGGCGCCTGTTACCAGTGCGATCTTTCCCTTCAGCTCCATGGGGGGCTCTCCTTGCCGTTTTGCCGACATGCCAACTGTTCGGCGCGGCAGTTGGTTCCGGAAGAGGCGGGTCGTCGCGGTTATCTTAGAAGCGTTTGCTTCAACGCCCATCTCTCCGGTCCGTGGACGGCGGCAAAGAGCAGACCGGCAAGGAAGGTAAAATGATCGATGAAGAAGCCGAATTCGGCCTGGTTCTGTTGCCAAAGGGACGGACCGTGGAAGGCGAAGGCGAGGAAGATCACATAGATGGCTGCGAGCAGGCTGGCCTCGGTGAAGAAGGCCCCCGATATGAAAGCGAGCGCCAGCGCGATCTCGAAGAAGGCGGCGATCCAGGTAAGGAATGTCGCCATCGGAAAGCCGGCGGCAGTGATATAGCCCGCCGTTGCGCCGATATCGGCGAACTTGAAGCCGGCGGCCATGAAGAAGACGAAGCTGAAGATGATGCGGGCGACGATGATTGCGATTGCTCTGGCCATCCTGAAATCTCCTCTTTGAGCTTCCACTATGACGGACGGGACACGCGATATCCTACACGGGGAATGAAAAAGGGCCGCTCGCGCGACCCTGTCACTTTGAGTTGCGCATAATCCTTTCCGAAAATCGGCTCCGATTTTCGGGGTTATGCGCGTTCACCACTCGGCGAAGCTGCCGTCGGCATGCCGCCAGATCGGGTTGCGCCAGCGGTGGCCCTCCTTGGCGCGTTCGATAACATAGGCCTCGTCGACCTCGATGCCGAGCCCTGGACCCTGCGGGATCGAGACGAAACCATCGGCATACTGGAACACCTCCTTGTTGGAGATATAGTCGAGAATGTCGTTGCCCTTGTTGTAGTGGATGCCGAGGCTCTGTTCCTGGATGAAGGCATTGTAGCTGACGGCATCGACCTGCAGGCAGGCGGCAAGCGCGATCGGACCCAGCGGGCAATGCGGCGCCAGCGCCACGTCGTAGGCTTCGGCCATCGCTGCGATCTTGCGGCATTCGGTGATGCCGCCGGCATGGGAGAGATCCGGCTGGATGATGTCGACGTAGCCGTCCGAAAGGACCTGCTTGAAGTCCCAGCGCGAAAAGAGCCGTTCACCGAGCGCAATCGGCGTCGAGGTGTGGTTGACGATATCGCGCAGCGCTTCCTTGTTTTCGGAAAGCACCGGCTCTTCGATGAACATCAGCTTGTAGGGATCGAGCTCCTTGGCGAGAACCTTCGCCATCGGCTTGTGCACGCGCCCGTGGAAATCGACGCCGATGCCGATATGCGGGCCGATCGCCTCGCGGATGGCGGCGATGGTCTCGACCGCTTTCTCCACCTTCTCATTGGTGTCGACGATCTGCATTTCCTCGCAGCCATTGAGCTTGATCGCCTTGAAACCACGGGCAACCACTTCCTTGGCATTGTTGGCGACATCCGAGGGCCGATCGCCGCCGATCCAGGAATAGACCTTGATACGATCACGAAGCTGGCCGCCGAGCAGGGAATGGATCGGTTGGCCGAGTGCCTTGCCCTTGATGTCCCACAGCGCCTGGTCGATGCCCGAGATCGCGCTCATGTGGACGGCGCCGCCGCGATAGAAGCCGCCGCGATACATCACGGTCCAGTGGTCTTCGATCAGGAAAGGATCCTTGCCGATCAGGTAGTCTTCCAGCTCATGGACGGCGGCCTGAACGGTGAGCGCACGGCCTTCGACGACCGGTTCGCCCCAGCCGACGATGCCCTCGTCGGTCTCGACCTTCAAAAACAGCCAGCGCGGGGGGACGATATAAGTGGTGAGTTTGGTGATCTTCATCGCTGTTCTTTCAGTCTCTTCCCGGGTTTGCGATCGGCGGCGCGTCCGTAGATTTGTCGTGATCGGTTATTTCGTTCTGCCGATCGCTTTTTCGGCGGCGGCAAGATCGCGCACCGCTAGATCGAGCATGCGGTTGGCGCATTCGCGGGCGCCAGCCTTGTCGCGCATGCGCAGGGCCTCGACCAACTGGCCATGAACGAGCACCGCATCCTCGCGATTCTCGACACCGATATTGGAGGCATGCAAGGCATATTTCAGCGCCGCGTGAATGGCGCTCGACAGGCGGCGGAAGACCTGATTATGGCTGGCGGTGAGCAGCACCGTGTGGAACATGACGTCGGCATCGGTGAAGCTTTCCGGGTCGCGGGCGCTGTCGCGCATCTGCCGCCAGGCATTGTCGAGATCGGCGATCTCCTGGGCGCTGGCGCGCTCGGCGGCATATTCGGCGGCTGCCGGCTCGATGGTGCGGCGGGCTTCGAGAATGCAGCCGAGCAGGTCGAAATCCTTGATATAGGGACCCATCCATTGAAGCACGTCGGCGTCCAGGATATTCCAGTCGTCCTTGTCGCAGACGGTGGTTCCGATGCGCGGCTTACCGCGGACCAGGCCCTTGGACTCCAGCACTTTCAGCGATTCGCGAATGACGGTGCGGCTGACGCCGTAGAGTTCGCAGAGATCGTTTTCGCGCGGCAGCGGCGAGCCCGCGGGATAGCGGTCCGCACAGATATCCTGAGCGATCGCCGCCGTGACGTTGCGGCGTACGCGCGGCCGGCGTTCGATGCGGCGGCTTTCGGCCCCGCTCTGTCGCTCGATTGTTTCCAACTCACCTCTCCGCTCTGTCTCGCGTGCTAGGCAACCGAACCTGATTATCCGAATTCGATCCGCTTTGCGACGCTTCCTCCCGGCATCTCGTCAATAATCCTATTATTCCAATCATCATACATTGGCAATTGACTGGTATGATGATTTATCATAATTCAGTGGACGTTGCCTGGGAGGCAGCGGCTCGGTTTTTGAGAGTTAGGGAGAGAGACATGCGCTTGTTCAAAGCAGCCATTTTGGCTGGCACTTTCGCCATTCTGGCAGCCGGCTCGGCATTTTCCGCGGACGTCAAGATAGGGTTCATCGTCAAGCAGCCCGAGGAGCCTTGGTTCCAGGACGAATGGAAATTCGCCGACCAAGCCGCCAAGGAAAAAGGCTTCACCGTCGTTAAGATCGGCGCCGAAGACGGCGAGAAGGTCCAGTCGGCGATCGATAATCTCGGCGCCCAGGGTGCGCAGGGCTTCATCATCTGCACGCCCGACGTCAAGCTCGGCCCCGGCATCGTCGCCAAGGCCGAAGCCAACCAGCTGAAGCTGATGACGGTCGACGACCGCCTCGTCAGCGCCGACGGCAAGCCGCTGGAAGACGTGCCACATATGGGCATTTCAGCCACCAAGATCGGCGAGACCGTCGGCCAGGCGATCGTCGACGAAATCAAGAAGCGCGGGTGGGACATGAAGAATGTCGGCGCCGTGCGGGTCTCCTATGACCAGCTGCCGACGGCCGTCGACCGCGTCGAAGGCGCGATGTCGGTGCTGAAGTCCGCCGGCTTCCCGGTCGAAAACATCTATGATGCGCCACAGGCGAAGACGGATACGGAAGCGGCGCTCAACGCGGCGACCACCGTTCTCAACAAGCATGCCGACGTGAAATACTGGGTCGCCTTCGGCCTCAACGACGAAGCCGTCCTCGGCGCCGTCCGTGCTTCCGAATCGGTCGGCATTCCGGCGGCCAACGTCATCGGCGTCGGCATTGGCGGCGCGGAGTCGGCAATCAACGAGTTCAAGAAGCCGGCGCCGACGGGCTTCTTCGGCACCGTCATCATCTCGCCGAAGCGTCATGGCTACGAGACGGCGCTCAACATGTACGACTGGATTGCCAACGACAAGGAGCCGGCAAAGCTGACGCTGACCTCCGGTTCCCTGGCACTGCGCGACGATTACGAAAAGGTCCGCAAGGATCTTGGCATCGAGTGATCGTCCTTCCAAGATGATATCGTCCGGCGGCCGCTCAGCGTGCCGTCGGGTCTTTCTCGACGGAGCGATGATGGCTTTCCTCGAATTCAGCAATATCTCCAAGGGTTATCCCGGCGTGCAGGCGCTGGCGAATGTTTCCTTCACGGTCGAGAAGGGCGCCGTCCACGGCCTGATGGGCGAAAACGGTGCCGGCAAATCAACGCTGATCCGCGTACTGTCAGGCGATCAGGCCACCGATGGCGGCAACATCCTCATCGACGGCAGGGAGCAGAAATACGGGTCCGTCCGCGACGCTTTCCATGCCGGCGTCATCGTCATCCATCAGGAACTGCAGCTCGTTCCGGAGTTGACGGTCGCCGAAAATCTCTGGCTTGGACGCTTTCCCGCCAAGGGCGGCATCATCCATTCGAAGGCGCTGATCGAGACGGTGCGGTCGAAGCTCGAGGAGATCGGCATCGATGTCGATCCACAGACCAAGGTCGCCGCCCTTTCGATCGGTGCGCGGCAGATGGTCGAGATCGCCAAGGCCGTCATGCTCGATGCGCGGGTGATCGCGTTGGACGAGCCAACCTCCTCGCTTTCCTCGCGTGAAAGCGAAATCCTGTTTTCACTCATCGACAGGCTGAAGGCGAAGGGAACGGTCATCCTCTACGTCTCGCATCGTCTCGACGAGATCTTCCGTCTTTGCGACAGCCTGACGGTGCTGCGCGACGGTAAACTTGCCGCCCACCATCCTGACATCGCTGAAACCACGCGAGAGCAGATCATCTCGGAAATGGTCGGACGCGAGATCAGCAATGTCTGGGGCTGGCGCGAACGTCCGCTCGGCGGCATACGTCTGGAGGTCAAGGGCCTGTCGGGACCGAGGCTACGCCATCCGATCAGCTTTTCCGTCCGCCAGGGCGAGATCCTCGGTTTCTTCGGCCTGATCGGCGCCGGCCGCAGCGAGATGGCGCGGCTGCTTTACGGCGCCGACACCAGGCATCAGGGCCAGGTGACGATCGATGGCGTTGCCGTTTCGCCGAATAATCCGAAGGCGGCGATCAATGCCGGAATGGTGCTCTGCCCCGAGGACCGCAAGTTCGACGGCATCATCCAAGGGCGATCAATCGAGGAGAATATCGCGATCTCATCGCGCCGGCATTTTTCGCCTTTCGGCATTCTGAGCCCGAGACGAGAGGCGGCGCTGGCAGATCGGTTCATCGCCAAGCTTCGGGTGCGGACGCCGTCGCGCAAGCAGGACATCATCAACCTTTCGGGCGGCAACCAGCAGAAGGTCATTCTCGGCCGCTGGCTGTCCGAGCAGGGGATCAAGGTCCTCGTCATCGACGAGCCGACGCGGGGCATCGACGTCGGAGCGAAATCGGAAATCTATGAAATCCTCTACGAGCTTGCGGCCGGCGGCATGGCGATCGTGGTGATATCAAGCGAGTTGCCCGAAGTCATGGGCATCTCCGATCGCATCATGGTGATGTGCCAGGGCAGGGTGGCGGCCAATGTCGCCCGCCAGGATTTCGACGAGCGCAGCATCCTGACAGCAGCGCTTCCCGACAAGAATGCCGCAGGCACCCTTTAGGACCAGGAATACGGACGATGATTTCGTTGAAAAAAATTCTTCTCGGCGAACAGGGGCTGGTGGTGATCTTTGCTGCCGCCTTCGTGATCGTCTCGCTCTTCGTTCCGAACTTCCTGACCGAGCGAAACATGCTGGGGTTGCTGCAGTCGGTCGTTACGATCGGCATCGTCGCCTGCACGATGATGTTCTGCCTGGCTTCGCGCGATTTCGACCTTTCGGTCGGATCAATCGTCGCCTTCTCCGGCATGATCGCGGTGATGGTCTCCAATGCGACAGGCTCTATTCCCATTGGGCTGCTCGCCGCCCTGCTGTGCGGCGCCGTCGTCGGTTTCGTCAACGGTATCGTCATTGCGCGTTTTCGCATCAATGCGCTGATCACCACGCTTGCGACCATGCAGATCGTCCGCGGGCTGGCGCTGATCGTGTCCGATGGCCGCGCCGTGGGCATCAACGATCCGGCCTTCTACCAGCTCGCCCTGTCGCGATTTCTCACGGTGCCGACGCCGATCTGGATCATGTTGGTCCTTTTCATTCTCTTCGGTTTCGTGCTCAACCGCACCGTCTTCGGCAAAAACACCCTGGCGATCGGCGGCAATCCCGAGGCCTCGCGGCTTGCCGGCGTCAATGTCGTCAACATGCGGGTCTGGATCTTTGCGCTGCAGGGGCTTGTCTGCGGCATTGCCGGCATCCTGCTTGCCTCGCGCATCACCTCCGGCCAGCCGAATGCGGCGACAGGGCTTGAGCTTTCGGTGATTTCTGCCTGCGTCCTCGGCGGCGTTTCGCTGGCCGGCGGCCGGGCGGCAATGAGCGGCGTCATTGTCGGCGTGCTGATCATGGGCATTGCCGAAAACGTCATGAACCTCTTGAATATCCAGGCGTTCTATCAGTATGTGGTCCGCGGGCTGATCCTGTTGATCGCAGTGTTGCTCGACAATTTGAGGTCTTCGGCTGCGGGACGGCGCGGATGAACCAGGGACAAACCGGCGATGACATCGAACTGAGGCACGGCGATCTCGCCGTTCGGGTCAGCCGTCGGGGTGCGGCCGTCACCGCCGCGACCTATCGAGGCGTGCCCTTTCTCGTGGCGGCTGGCGGGCCGGATGGAGCGATGGCGAATTTCGCGATGGTGCCGTTTGGCAACCGCGTGGAAGGCAATACCATGTCCTTTGCCGGACGCGACTATGCCTTCCGGCCGAATACTTCCGATCCGCTCTATCGGCACGGCGACGGCTGGCTCAGCCTCTGGCAGCTTGAAGACTCCAGCCCGGAGCATGCGCAATTCTGCTTTTCCCGCAGCGCCGACAGGGTTTCACCTTATGCCTATCTCACCCGGCAGGAGATCCGTCTCGCCGGCGATGCGCTGGTGCTGACACTTTCCGTGGAAAACCGCGGCGAAGCCGCCCTTCCTTTCGGGCTCGGTCAACATCCCTTCTTTGCGCGCACGCCAAAGACGCGGCTGACGATTGCGGCCGATCGCTATTGGAGCGAGCGGCCGGACCACCTGCCGGAGATGCCTGGCCCTGTGCCGGGTTATTTCGATTTCAGATCCGAAAAGCTTTTGCCGCAGAGATGGATGAACAATGCCTTCGAGGGTTGGAATGGGCGAGCTGCGATCGCCTGGCCGGAACTTGGAATTCAGACGGCGCTGGAAGCCGGTGGTGCGCTCGATCGCTTCATGCTGTATATGCCGGTCAACCGGAGCGACTTCTTCTGCCTTGAGCCGATGAGCCATCTGCCGAACGGCCACCATCTGCCTGATTTCGGTGGGCTCACGTCGCTTGCGCCAGGTGAGGCGCTTGCCGGCACGGTGACGATCCTGATGTCGGCGCTGCCGGTTCAACCGAAGGGATCATAAGATGGGCAGCCGTCTGCAGGGCAAGAACATCCTGATAACAGGTGCTGCGCAGGGTATCGGGCTTGCGATGGCGAAGGCTTTCATGCGGGAGGATGCCGCCGTCTTTCTCGTCGATCGCGATGCGGCGCTGCTGGCGCAGGCAGCGAAAGAGCTCCAGAGCAGCGGCGGCCGGCTTGGTTATCTGCCGGCCGATATTACCGATGCCGGCACGATCACGATGTTGGTCGCCCAGGCGAATGAAGAGATCGGACAGCTGAACGCGCTCGTCAACAATGCCGGGGTGAATGTCTTCGCCGAACCGCTCGAGACGACGGACGAGGAATGGAACCGCTGCTTCGACATCAATCTGAAGGGCGCATGGAACTGCTGCAAAGCGGTATTGCCGGGCCTGATCGAGCAGGGCGGCGGCGTTATCCTCAATATCGCCTCGACGCACGCTTTCACTATTATCCCGCACACATTTCCCTATCCGCTGGCCAAACACGCCCTGCTTGGAATGACGAAATCCTTAGGGCTGGAATATGCCGCCCGCAATGTCCGCGTGAACGCGTTGGCGCCGGGCTACGTCTCGACGCAGAAGGTGATCGATTACTGGAACGGCTTCCCTGATCCGAAGGCGGCAAAGGCCGAGACGATGAAACTGCATCCCGGCGGGCGCATCGCGACACCGGAGGAGATCGCCATGGCGGCCGTTTTCATGATTTCCGACGAGTGCCCGTTCATCAATGCCACCTGCCTGACAATCGACGGCGGCCTCAGCGTCCTGCAGCATCCCGTTTGAACGGGCTTCGACCGCGGCAATTTTTACATGCCTGTCGTCTTCTCGGCATAGAGCATTATATTGCCCATCGGGAAGGCTATCTGATCTCCCGCAGGCACAGAGCGGCGCCCTGCCGCTTTCTACAAACAGTTGGAGCATGATGTTGTCCGAAAACCGCGCACACTTTTCGGCATCATGCTCTGAAAACACAATCGAAAACAGGAGGACGGCATGCAGATCAATCGCACGGCTTCGGCCCATTGGACCGGTGGCCTCAAGGACGGCAAAGGCCTGATCTCGACGCAGAGCGGCGCCCTGAAGGACTATCCCTACGGCTTTGCAAGCCGCTTCGAAGGCATCCCCGGCACCAACCCGGAAGAGCTGATAGGTGCCGCCCATGCCGGCTGCTTCACGATGGCGCTGTCGTTGATCCTCGGTGAAGCCGGCTTTACCGCCGAGCATATGGAAACCTCCGCCAAGGTGACGCTCGAAAGCGTCGAGGGCGGCTTTGCCATCACCGCCATCCATCTCTCGCTCTCCGGCCGTATTCCCGGGGCCGATGAAGCGACCTTCACCGAACTTGCCAACAAGGCGAAAGCCGGCTGCCCGGTTTCCAAGGCTCTCGCCTCCGTTCCGATCACACTCGACGTCAAGGTCGTCTGACTCGTCACTCCATCAACGAAGTGCCGCGTGCTTGTCGCCGCGGCGCTTTGTATTTGGTGCACCCATTGTCGGCGTCCCCTATTCCGGCTCGAGTTGTTGCTTCCGCCGGACTGCGCTCGTTTCGCAAAGCCTTATGCTGCGCTACAGCATGTTGACAAGTAACGCCTGATATTTTACGACTGACGAAATTCGAAAATCGTCAGTCGTAATTCAGGTCCCGAAACTTATGAACGACATCGCGGAAAATACGCTGGACATCGCGCGGCAGGAGAATGTGACCCGCATTCTCGACGCGGCCGAGCGGCTGTTTCGGCACTATGGCTACAGCAAGACGACGGTGGCCGACATTGCCCGCGATCTCGGCATGTCGCCAGCCAATATCTATCGCTTCTTCGCCTCCAAAGTCGAAATTCACCAGGCGCTCTGCGGGCGCATGCTCGCCACCGCTTATCAAATTGCCTACGACATTCGCCATCAGCCGATCAGCGCCAGCGAGCGGCTGCGCCGCTATGTCGAGACCCAGCATCAGTTGACGCTCGATCTGATGCTGGACGAGATGAAGGTGCACGAGATGATCGTGGTCGCCATCGAGCGCGACTGGCATGTCATCGAAAAGCATATGGATCGTGTTCATGATCTCATTGCCGAAATCATCGCCGAAGGCATTGCAGCCGGGGAATTCGCCGAGCAGGACCCGGTGGTTGCCTCGCGCTGCTTTGGTGCTGCGACGAACACTCTCTGCCATCCGCAAATGGTGGCGCAATGTCTTGCCAAAACGAACCGCGCAAGCGTCGACGAGCTGATCAGTTATGTGATCAGGGCGCTGAAGAAATAATGGACGGCAGCCGCCACCGAAACCCCAAACGATCCAGGAGTGCGAAAGATGTTTTCGCTCAAGACCCTCAGCCATCGCATGCCGTCCGTCGCCAGTCTCATGCTCTTCGGCGCCATCGGCATCGGCGTTTCAGCCTGCTCGGAAGAGAAGGCTGAGGTCAAGCAAGTCATCCGGCCGGTGAAGGTCGTCGAGATCGCCAAGGCCGGCGACACCCGCAAGCTCGACTATTCGGGCTCGGTCAAGGCGCGCACGGAGATGAACCTCGGATTTCGCGTCGCCGGCAAGATCACCGAACGCCTCGTCGATATCGGCGACAAGGTGAAGCCGGGCGACGTGCTCGCTCGGATGGACTCCACCGATTACCAGTTGGCGGTCAAGACGGCGGAAGCCAATCTCGCAGCCGCTGAAAAAGGCGTGGAAACCGCCGATCTCGTGAACAAGCGCAATCAGCAGCTGTTCGACAAGAATGTTTCGCCGAAATCCCAGCTCGAGCAAGCGTCGCTCAGTTACGATCAGGCCGTTTCAAGCCGCGATGCCGCCGTCTCGGCGCTCGATCAGGCGAAGAACCAGGTGAGTTATGCGGAGCTGAAGGCCGACCACAACGGGATTGTCACGACGATCAATGCCGATGTCGGCCAGGTCGTTGCGTCGGGCACTCCCGTCGTCGCCGTTGCCGTCGACGGCGAAAAGGAAGTGCAGATCGCCGTTCCGGAAAACGACATTGCCGAATTCAAGCCGGGTAAGACAGTCAAGGCAAGCTTCTGGGCCGACGACAGGCTGGTGCTCGACGGCAAGGTGCGGGAGGTTTCCGGAAGCGCCGACCAGCAGTCGCGTACCTTTGCGGTCCGCGTGAGCCTGCCGAACGATCCGCGCGTCTTGCTCGGCATGACGGCGACGATCGAGGCCGACGTCAGCAATAGCAACAGCTATGTCTCGATTCCGCTCAGCGCACTGGCTGAAAAGGACGGCAAGCAGATGGTCTGGACCGTCGACCGCGACACGGCGACCGTGCATGGCCGCGACATCAAGGTCGCCGATTTCACCGGCGACGGCGTGCATGTGACTGAGGGTCTCGATACCGGCGATCTCGTCGTTTCAGCCGGCACGCAGTTCATGAGCGAAAACCTGAAGGTGAAGGTGCCGGACCAGCAGTCGGCCCTGGCTGCCACGGACCAGACCGTCCGCTGAACGCGCGATAAAGAGAGAACAGGACCATGGACGCCACCACCGAAAAGCGGCCCTTCAATCTGTCGCGCTGGGCGATCGGACATCCGAGCATCGCCCGCTTCCTCTTCGGACTGATCATCATCACCGGCGTGCTCGGCCTGATGCGCATGGGCCAGCGCGAGGACCCCGAATTCACCTTCCGCGTCATGGTCGTTCAGGCGATCTGGCCGGGCGCTTCCATTCAGGAAATGGAAGATCAGGTCGTCAACAAGATCGAGCGCAAGCTGCAGGAAACACCGCATATCGACTGGGTCAAGTCCTATACGCGTGCAGGCAGCGCGATCATCACCCTGCAGGTCAAGGGCGACACGAATTCGGAAGAAGTGGCGGATGCCTTCTACCAGGTACGCAAGAAGGTCGGCGACATATCCAGCGAGCTGCCGCAGGGCCTGCTCGGCCCCTATTTCAACGACGAGTTCGGCGACACCTTCATCACACTGCATTCGATCAGCGGCGACGGTTATTCCTATCCGGAACTGAAGAAATTCGCGATCCAGGCGCGCGACATGCTGCTGACGACGCCGGGCGTCGAGAAAGCCGTCATCATCGGCGACCAGCCTGAGAAGATCTATATCGACGTCTCATCCAAGGCGCTCGCCGAGCGCGGCCTGACGATCCTCGATCTGCAGAACGCCATCAAGGGCCAAAACAATGTCGATCCGGCCGGCTCGGTCGATACCGGCCTGCGCTCGGTGCGCATCTCGGTCGAAGGCGACGTGAAGAAGGCGGCCGATATCCGCGAGCTGCGCCTTCGCGCCGGCGGCCAGGTGACGCGCCTCGGCGATATCGCCACCGTCAGTCCCGGTCTCGAAGATCCCTACCAGCGCAAGTACCGTTTCAACGGCCACGACAGCGTTCAGGTCGGCGTCGTGATGGCCAAGGGCTTCAATGTGACCGATGTCGGCAAGGGCGTAGAGGCGACCTATCAGCGTTTCGAAGAGGCGCTGCCCTACGGCGTCGCCGTCGATCAGATCGCCAACCAGCCCGACGTGGTGACGGATGCGGTCAGCGAATTCATGCATGCGCTCGGCGAAGCTCTCATCATCGTGCTGGTCGTCTCGTTCGTGTCGATCGGCTGGCGATCGGGTCTCGTCATCGCCATCGCCATTCCACTGGTGCTCGCAGCCACTTTTGCGCTGATGTACGAACTCGGCATCGACCTGCAGCGCATCTCGCTCGGCGCGCTGATCATCGCGCTCGGCCTGCTTGTCGACGATGCGATGATCGTCGTCGAGATGATGGAGCGAAAGCTGGAGGAGGGGCTCGTCAAGATCGAGGCGGCAAGCTTTGCCTATTCCTCGACCGCCTTCCCGATGCTGACCGGCACGCTGATCACCACGGCCGGCTTCATTCCCGTCGGCTTCGCCGCCTCGACGGCCGGCGAATATGTGCGGTCTCTGTTCTACGTCGTCGGCATCGCGCTCGTCACCTCGTGGTTCGTCGCGGTCTACTTCACGCCGTGGCTCGGCTATATGATCCTCAAGCAGCGCCATCACGCTGGCGAGCATCACGACGCCTTCGACACCGGCTTCTACCGTCGGCTGCGCAGCACGGTCGGCTGGGCGGTGCGCCACCGAGTCATCGTGCTGTTGCTGACGCTTGGCACCTTCGTCACCAGCCTCTGGGCCTTCCAGTTCATTCCGCAGAATTTCTTCCCGCAATCTTCGCGGCCGGAAATTCTCGTCGATCTCTGGCTGCCCGAGGGCACCAGCATCAAGGAAGTCGAGGTGCAGGCAAAGGCGCTGGAAGCCAAGATGATGGATGATCCCGACAAGCGGTTCATCGCCACCTATATCGGCGAAGGCGCGCCGCGCTTCTTCCTGCCGCTCGACCAGCAGCTGCGCAATCCGAACTTCGCTCAGCTGCTCGTCATGGCCAATGACGAACCGGCACGCGAGCGGCTGATCGTCAGGCTGCGGACGATCCTTGCGGAAGACTTCCCCGATATTCGCGGCAAGGTCGACCGCCTCTTCCTCGGTCCGCCGACCGGCTGGCCGGTGCAGATGCGCGTCATGGGGCCCGACCGCCAGGAAGTCAGGGAGATCGCCGATCAGGTAAAGGCGCGCTTCCAGGCCAATCCGATGCTCGGCGCCATCCATGACGACTGGCTGGAAGAGGTGCCGGGGATGAAGCTAGTGATCGACCAGGACCGCGCCCGAGCACTCGGCGTCACCTCGCAGCGCGTGCGCCAGATGCTGCAGACCGCCATGTCGGGGGCTGCGCTCGACGATTTCCGCGACGGCGAGGAGACGGTCTCGATCGTCGCCCGCGAGCCGGATGCCAGCCGCTCGCTGCTGTCGGCGGTCAACTCGGTCTATGTGCCGACGGATTTCGGCGGCTTCGTGCCTGTCTCGCAGGTCGCCAAGGTCGTGCCCGTCATGGAGCAGGGCATCGAATGGCGGCGCAACCGCCTGCCGACGATCACCGTGCGCGCCACGCTGCCTGACGATGTGCAGGCGAACGACGTGGTGATGAAGATGTATGCCGACATGAAGGACCTGCGCGACAGCCTGCCTGCCGGCTACAATGTCGAGATCCAGGGCGGCGCCGAAGATGCGGCGGAGAGCCAGATGTCGATCGCCGCCAAGGCGCCGATCATGCTCGCCGTCATCATCGTGCTGTTGATGGTGCAGCTGCAGCATTTCGGCAAGGCGATGCTGGTGCTCGCCACCGGTCCGCTCGGGATCATCGGTGCTGCTGCCGCATTGCTGGTCAGCGGCGCGCCCTTCGGCTTCGTGGCGATCCTCGGGGTCATCGCGCTGCTCGGCATCATCATGCGCAACTCGATCATCCTGGTCGATCAGATCGACCAGGATATCAAGGCCGGCATGCACCGGCAGGAGGCGATCGTCGGCGCGGCCGTACGGCGTTTCCGGCCGATCATGCTGACGGCGCTGACCGCCGTGCTGGCGCTGATTCCGATTTCGCGCGGTGTCTTCTGGGGTCCGCTCGCCTACGCGATGATGGGCGGCATCCTGGTTGCGACCGTGCTTACCATTCTGGTTCTGCCCGCCGGTTACGCCCTTTTCTTCGGCCGGGAGCCGAAAGCAAGGGACGAGCCAGGCCAGCATGCCGACGCCATCCAGGAAGAGGCGGATGACAGACATCCGCCGGCGTTGGCAGCAGAGTGAGGACGGCGCGGCGAAAGCCGCGCCGTTTTCCTTCCAGGTCAAAGCTTCCTCATCAAAGCGCGTCGCTGCCTCAGCGCCGCGCACTCTTTACTGCCTGCTCCGTCTTGGAGTTGCGCGCCGATTCCATTGCCGCCTCGAAAAAGCTAAGCTGCGAACGCATGCCGGGAGACCAACCGCGATCCCGGCCACTCAGCGACGAGGCAGCGCACGACCATGGCCGATTACCATCTGGACGCAAGCTGGAGCCCGATCGAGGGCAGTTTCGGGCGCCTCACCGTCACGCTTTTCAATCTTTCGACCGAGCCGCTGTCCGGCTTCTTGCTGGCCTATACGTCAGAGACGCGGGTTGCCGACAAACATGTCTGCGACGGCGGCAGCCTGAAGCGGCGGGTCGCGCATTTCCACGAATTCCTGCCGCCCGAGGGGCTGAGCGTGCCGCCCGGCGGGCGCTGGCGGTTCAGCGTCGAGGGGCTGACCAGGGCGCCGAAACATATGACATCGGGCGTCAAATCGGCCTATCTGACACTTGGCGACGGACGCCACGTTCCTGTTGGTTTCGGCGATCTCATGCTCGAAGGCCGGGATGGTGGCGTGGCGCCGCCGCTTCTGCCGCCGGGCCGGGCCGAGGAACCTTATTCGCTGCTGCCTTGGCCGCTGGCGCTCGGGCTGAAGGCGGGAGAGCTGCCGGTCGTCCTTTATCCGGCCGAGCGGACGCGGCCCGATGCGGTCAAGGCGCTCTCGCTGGTTCTGGAGCTTTACCAGCGGCTCTATCCGGCCGACAATATGCCGTTTTCGCTCAGTGCCGTCGAAGGCGGGCGGGCCATTCGTTTCGTCACCGAATCGTCGATCGCCGCCTTCGCCTACGAATTGCGTTTTACCGGACATGAGATCGTGCTTTCGAGTGCGGATGCCGCCGGGCGGCATTACGGGCTGATCAGCCTGGCGCAGCTGCTACACGGCGCCCGCGCCGATCGCGAGCGCTTCAAATTCCCCAGTTTCGGCACGATCGCCGACCAGCCGCGTTATGACTGGCGCGGCTGCCACCTCGATGTGTCCAGGCAGTTCTATCCGGTGGCGGACGTCGCGCGGCTGATCGATATTCTCGCCTGGAACAAGCTCAACATCTTTCACTGGCATCTGACGGACGACGAAGCATGGCGGCTGGAGATCAAGGCCTATCCCGCGCTGACGGAGATCGGCGCCCGGCGCGGGCCGGATGAAGTGCTCGTGCCGCAGCTTGGCGACGGAGCGCAAACGCGCGCCGGCCACTACACGCAGGAGGACGCCAGGCGGGTCGTTGCGCATGCAGCCTCGCTGCATATCGAGGTGGTGCCGGAAATCGATATTCCGGGCCACAGCATGGCGACGCTGTTCTCACTGCCCGAGCTCGTCGACGGGCAGGAGGCGCCGGATAGTTACCGCTCGGTGCAGGGTTATCCGAACAACGCCCTCAATCCGGGGGTGGAATTCACCTATGAATTTCTCGGCAAGGTGTTCGACGAGATGGTGACGCTGTTTCCCGGCGAGTACCTTCATATCGGCGGCGACGAAGTGGCGCATGGCTCCTGGCTCTCCTCGCCGCTCTGCAAGGCACTGATGGAGCGGGAGAAACTTGCCGGCACCGCCGAGCTGCAATCCTATTTCCTCAAGCGTATCAAAGCCATGCTGTCGGAGCGCGGCAAGAAACTCGTCGGCTGGAACGAGGTCTCGCACGGCGGCGGGGTCGATCGCGACGGCACGTTGCTGATGGCCTGGGAAAAGTCCGAGGTCGGCATCGAGCTGGCACAGGAAGGCTACAACGTGGTGATGACACCGGGGCAAGCCTATTATCTCGACATGGCGCAGGCGGAGGTCTGGGCCGAGCCGGGCGCCAGCTGGGCGGGCCACGCACCGCCGGAACATACCTACGCTTACGAGGCCGAGGGCGAGCTGCCGGAGGTGCTAAGGGAGAAGATGCGCGGCATCCAGGCATGCATCTGGACCGAGAACTTCCTTTCCCGCGCCTATTTCAACCGGCTGGTTTTTCCGCGGCTCCCGGCAATCGCCGAGGCTGCCTGGACGCCTTCTGCACGCAAGGACTGGGATCGATTCGCCGCGATCATCCGGATGTGGCCGATACTTTAAGGAGCCGCTGCTTCCGCCTTCAGCCCCAAAAGTGCCGCGCCGATCAGGCCGGGTTCGATGCGGCATTCGCTGCGCACCACCAGCGGGCGATCGAACTTGCGCAGGATGCGGGCGCGCACGGCGTGGTCGAGCTCGGCAAGCAGCGGCTCGACATTGGAAAGCCCGCCGCCGACCGGCACGATGGTCGCGCCGGTGATGTTGATCGTCAGCGCCAAGGGCGAGGCGACGAGATCGACATAGACGTCGATCGTCCGTGTCGCCTTCTCCTCTCCATGGCGCCACTGAGCGATAATCTCCTCGCTGGCAAGGTCGAGATCGTGCAGCGTCTTGTGCAGGCGCTCCAGGCCGCGGGCGCCGCCGACGGTGTCGACGCAGCCCCTCTGGCCGCAGCCGCAGGCATAGGCGGGAATGGCGACGGGCGGATTGCCGGCTGCAGATGCGATGATCGGCCCGTGACCCCATTCGCCGGCAAAGCCGCCGGCCTCGTTGACGAGGCGCCCGTCGGCAACCAGGCCGCCGCCGACGCCGGTGCCGAGGATGGCGCCGAAGATGATGCGGTGGCCGCGGCCGGCGCCGAGACCGGCTTCGGCCATCGCGAAACAGTCGGCGTCGTTGGCGATCAGCACCGGCAGGCCGAGCTCGGCTTCGAGGTCGGTGCCAAGCGTACGGTCGTGGATGCAGGGAATGTTGGCGCAGATCAGGCGCTGCGTATCGGGATCGACGACGCCGGCGATGGAAAGGGCGATGCGGCTTGGCTGCTCACCGGTCTCGGCGATGATGCCGCGCAGGGCTTCGACGAAAGCTGCGAAATCATCCCTGGGCGTCGGGCGGCGGCCGAGGGGAAGGATGTCTGTCGCGGAGCGGGCGATGCCGCCCTTGATGGCGGAGCCGCCGATGTCGAATGAAATGATCATTGCCACTCTGCCGTTTTTCTGGTCTCCGAGCGTCTGCTCGCACTGTTGGCCGGGAATTTCAAGCCTTCATTCGGCTGCGGTGTCGTCGGGTTTAGGGTCGTGCCCTGTGGCACCCCAATTTCTAACCCGACAAGTCATTCAATTGGCATATTGCATCGCCAGAATTCGACCCTAGACTTCCATCAGTTCCCGGACCCATGACGATCGAAAACGCCGACACCGACAGACGCAGAAGCCGAAGACCACGTCCCAAAGGCCGCCGCCTCTCATCCATCCTGCGGCAGATGGCCGCCGATCAGAGCCGCGAACGGATCTCGATCGGCGATCTGTTCGATACGATGGGTGACAGGGCGATCAGCGCGTTGATGCTGATCTTCGCGCTGCCGAACGCCTTTCCCACTCCGCCCGGCACCTCGGCGGTGCTCGGGGCGCCCTTGGTCTTCCTGGCAGCGCAGCTGACCTTCGGGCTGAAACCCTGGCTACCGAAGGTGATTGCCAACCGTTCGATGCGGCGGGAGGATTTCGAGACGATTGTCGGCCGCATCCACCGCTGGCTCGCCTGGGCGGAGCGCATGCTGAAGCCGAGGCTTGCGATCTTCGCCGAGCCGCCGGCGGAATATCTTGCCGGGGCGGCATGCCTGCTGCTGTCGATCGTGCTGCTGCTGCCGGTCCCGCTCGGCAATATCCTGCCGGCGGTCACGATCTCGGTCTTCGCTTTCGGGATCTTGGGCCGTGACGGGCTCTTCGCGCTCATCGGCTTCGTGATGACGGCCGTGTCGCTCGTCGTTGCCGGCGGGGTGATTTACGGTCTGGTGAAGGCGGCGATCTATCTCGTCGTGCAATGGTTTGCCTAAACGGAGTTTGCCCAAGCAGGATTTGCTTGAGTGATGGCGGTTATTTGGCCGACCTCTTTGCAACAGGCTCGACATTTGCCGGAATTTTGTTTTGATCTGGCGCGATACAGACTCAAATCATGTTCGGCGGCGGCACGCCGGCTCATTTTGCGCGGTAGGCAATAGATGGTAAAAAGATCCGAGACCCCTGCACGGCTGGACGATGCGGCGCGTGCCGGCTGGCTCTACTACGTTGCCGGGCGTACGCAGGATGAAATCGCCGCTGCGATGGGCATCTCGCGGCAATCGGCGCAGCGGCTGGTGTCGCTGGCGGTCGCCGAGCGTCTGATCAAGGTGCGGCTCGATCATCCGATCGCTGCCTGCCTGGAGCTCGGCAGTCAGCTGCGTCGGAAATTCGGGCTGAAACATGTGGAGGTGGTGCCGAGCGATCCCGTGTCGACGTCGACGACGGTCGGTATCGCCGAGGCAGCCGCGGCCGAGATCGAGCGGTGGCTGAAACGGGCCGAGCCGATCGTGCTCGCCATCGGGACCGGCCGCACGCTGAAGGCGGCCGTCGACCAGCTGCCGGCGATCGAATGTCCTAATCACCGCATCGTTTCGCTGACCGGTAATATCGCTCCGGACGGATCGGCGGCCTATTACAACGTCATCTTCAGCATGGCCGATGCCGTAAAGGCGCGACACTATCCGATGCCGCTGCCGGTGCTCGTCACCTCGGCGGAGGAGCGGGAGCTGCTGCATGGCCAACAGCTGGTGCGCTCGACGCTTAACATGAGCGCGCAAGCCGATGTCACCTTCGTCGGCATCGGCGAGCTCGGCATCGATGGGCCGCTCTGCGTCGACGGTTTTCTGGAGAAGGACGAGATGATGGAGCTGATGCGCGGGGGGGCTGTCGGCGAAATCTGCGGCTGGATCTTCGATGTCGACGGCAGGTTGATCGACAACCCGATCAACGAGCGCGTCGCGTCCGCGCCGATCCCGTCCCGCGACGCGTCGATGGTCATTGGGCTGGCCAAGGGCAAGCGCAAATTCAAGGCGATCAGGGCTGCCGTTGTCGGCCATCAAATCAATGCTTTGATCACCGATGAAGAGACGGCTGAGTTTTTGCTCAGGAATTGAGCAAAAATTATTCTAATTAAAATCAAATGGATGGCTATCGCCTTCGGCATCGCAGCAACGATTGTCGATTGACATTCTTTGTTGTTTGTTGAGTAATTGCCCATGAGCGAAGCGAATGCTCACACCCCATCTTCTGGGAGGAAGATTATGACATTGAGAACTTTTCTGCTGGGCGCCTGCTCAGCACTGGCGTTTGCCGGTATGGCTTCGGCCGAAACGCTGACGATCGCAACCGTGAACAACGGCGACATGATCCGAATGCAGAAGCTGACGGATGATTTCAAGGCGAAGAATCCCGGTATCGACCTTGAATGGGTAACCCTGGAAGAGAACGTACTGCGCCAGAAGGTCACGACCGACATCGCGACCAAGGGTGGCCAGTACGACGTCTTGACGATCGGCACTTATGAAGTTCCGATCTGGGCAAAGCAGGGCTGGCTGGTGCCGCTCGACAATCTCGGCGCCAATTACGACGTCGACGACCTGCTGCCGGCGATCCGCAGCGGCCTGACCATGGACGGCAAGCTTTATGCGGCGCCGTTTTACGGCGAAAGCTCGATGGTCATGTACCGCAAGGACCTGTTCGACGCTGCCGGCCTGAAGATGCCGGACGCCCCGACCTGGGACTTCATTGCCGACGCTGCCCGCAAGATCACCGACAAGGACAAGGAAGTCTACGGCATCTGCCTGCGCGGCAAGGCCGGCTGGGGCGAGAACATGGCATTCCTGACGGCGATGTCCAACTCCTTCGGCGCCCGCTGGTTCGACGAAAGCTGGAAGCCGCAGTTCGACCAGCCGGAATGGAAGGACACGCTCGACTTCTACGTCAAGCTGATGAAGGATGCCGGCCCTCCGGGCGCTTCCTCCAACGGCTTCAACGAGAACCTGGCGCTCTTCCAGACCGGCAAGTGCGGCATGTGGATCGATGCCACCGTTGCCGCATCCTTCGTAAGCAACCCGAAGGAATCGACCGTCGCCGACAAGGTCGGCTTTGCGCTGGCTCCCGACAAGGGTCTCGGCAAACGCGGCAACTGGCTGTGGGCCTGGAGCCTTGCCATCCCGGCAGGTTCGCAGAAGGCCGAAGCCGCCGAGAAGTTCGTCGCGTGGGCCACGAGCAAGGATTACACCAACCTCGTCGCCGAGAAGGACGGCTGGCTGAACGCACCTCCGGGCACCCGCGCCTCGCTCTATGCGAATGCGGAATACCAGAAGGCGGCTCCCTTCGCCAAGACGACGATCGACTCGATTAACTCGGCCGATCCGAGCAAGCCGACCGTCAAGCCGGTCCCCTATGTCGGCGTCCAGTTCGTGGCGATCCCGGAATTCCAGGGTATCGGCACGGCGATCGGTCAGCAGTTCTCGGCAGCCCTTGCCGGCCAGCTTTCGGTCGATCAGGCGTTGCAGAGCGCACAGCAGCTGGCCACCCGCGAAATGACCAAGGCCGGCTACATTAAATAAAACCTCCTGAGCAAGAGGCGGATCCTTGACAATCCGCCCCTCTGGGCCGCCGATTGCCCGAACTGCATCGGCGGCCGCTTTTTTCCAGACAAAGCTGCCTTGCGGCCGCTCCCCGCTTCAGTCCAGATCGGTGATTGCCATGGCAACCTTACATACCCGCTCCTCCGCGCGCCTGATGATTGCGCCCTCCGTGCTGTTGCTCTTTGCGTGGATGATTGTCCCGCTGGCGATGACGATCTATTTCTCGCTGCTGAACTACAATCTGCTCAGCCCCGGCATGGAAAGCTTCGTCGGTTTTCTGAATTATCAGTACTTCCTGACGGATCCGGCCTTCTTCGCCGCGCTGATCAACACGCTGCTGCTTGTCGCCGGCGTGTTGTTGATCACCGTCATCGGCGGCATCGCCTTTGCGCTGCTGCTCGACCAGCCGATGTACGGCCAGGGCATCGTGCGCATCCTGGTGATTGCGCCGTTCTTCGTCATGCCGACGGTGGCAGCACTCGTCTGGAAGAACATGTTCATGAACCCGGTCAACGGGTTGTTTGCCCATCTTGCCAAGGCGCTCGGCCTGCAGCCGATCGACTGGCTGGCCAATGCGCCGCTGTTTTCCGTCATTCTGATCGTCGCCTGGCAGTGGCTGCCGTTTGCCACCCTCATCATGCTGACGGCGCTGCAGTCGCTCGACGAGGAGCAGAAGGAAGCCTCCGAGATGGACGGCGCCGGGCCGATCTCGAAATTCATCTACATCATCCTGCCGCACATGGCCCGTGCCATCACCGTGGTGATCCTGATCCAGACGATCTTCCTGCTTTCGGTCTTTGCCGAAATCCTCGTCACCACCAATGGCGGGCCGGGCACCGACAGCACCAACCTCACCTACCTCGTTTATGCCCAGGCGCTGCTGCAGTTCGATATCGGCGGCGCATCGGCCGGTGGGATCGTGGCTGTTATCCTCGCCAATATCGTCGCGATCTTCCTCGTGCGCCTCGTCGGCAAGAATCTGGAGGCTTGAGATGGCCAGAAAAGTCACAACCAAGCGCAAGCTCATCGTCACCGCGATCGCCTGGACGCTCGGTATCCTGATCTTCTTCCCGATTCTCTGGACGTTTCTCACCAGCTTCAAGTCGGAAGCCGACGCCATCGCCTCGCCGCCGCAGTTCCTGTTCTTCCACTGGACGACGGAGAACTACGCGGAGGTGCAGAGCCGGTCAAACTATCTCGGCCACTTCATGAACTCGGTAATCATCTCCTTCGGCTCGACGCTGATCGGCCTGATCATTGCCATTCCTGCCGCCTGGGCGATGGCGTTTTCGCCGACCAAGCGGACCAAGGACGTGCTGATGTGGATGCTGTCGACCAAGATGATGCCGCCGGTCGGCGCATTGATCCCGATCTATCTGATGTTCCGCAATTTCGGCCTGCTCGACACGCGCACCGGCCTGGTGATCGTGCTGACGCTGATCAACCTGCCGATCATCGTCTGGATGCTCTACACCTACTTCAAGGAAATCCCCGGCGAGATCCTCGAAGCTGCCCGCATGGACGGGGCGTCGCTTGCCAAGGAAATCATCTATGTGCTGACGCCGATGGCGGTGCCCGGCATTGCCTCGACGCTGCTCTTGAACATCATCCTTGCCTGGAACGAGGCGTTCTGGACGCTCAACCTCACCGCCTCGAAGGCAGCACCACTGACGGCCTTCATCGCCTCCTATTCCAGCCCCGAGGGCCTGTTCTACGCCAAGCTCTCGGCGGCATCGACGATGGCGATCGCGCCGATCCTGATCCTTGGCTGGTTCAGCCAGAAACAACTCGTCCGCGGCCTGACCTTCGGCGCTGTGAAATAACATAAAAGGGAGAGAAACATGGGCAGCATTACCCTTCAGAAGGTTTCCAAGGTCTTCGGCGAAGCCAAGGTCATCCCTTCGATCGATCTCGACATCAAGAACGGCGAGTTCGTCGTCTTCGTCGGCCCGTCGGGCTGCGGCAAGTCCACGCTGCTCCGGCTGATCGCCGGACTCGAGGATGTCTCCGGCGGCAAGATCGTCATCGACGGCAGGGACGCCACCGAAAAGGCGCCGTCCGAGCGCGGCCTTGCCATGGTGTTCCAGTCCTATGCGCTTTATCCGCATATGAGCGTGCGCAACAACATCGCCTTCCCGCTGAAGATGGCGGGCCTCGACAAGGCGGAGATCGACCGCAAGGTGAGCGATGCCGCCCGCGTGCTGAACCTTACCGACTATCTCGAGCGCAAGCCGCGCCAGCTGTCCGGGGGCCAGCGCCAGCGCGTGGCGATCGGCCGCGCCATCGTGCGCCAGCCTTCGGCCTTCCTGTTCGACGAACCGCTGTCGAACCTCGATGCCGCTCTCCGCGTCAACATGCGCCTCGAAATCAGCGAGTTGCATCAGCAGCTGAAGACGACGATGGTCTACGTCACCCACGATCAGGTCGAGGCGATGACCATGGCCGACAAGATCGTCGTCCTGAACCGGGGCAATATCGAGCAGGTCGGATCGCCGCTCGAACTCTACAGCCGTCCCCGCAACCTCTTCGTCGCCGGCTTCATCGGATCGCCGAAGATGAACTTCATCACCGGCCAAAACGCCGCCGCGCTCAACGCTCATACCATCGGCGTCCGGCCAGAACATGTGCTGCTGTCGATGGAGAGCGGCGACTGGAAGGGCAGGGTCGTGGTCGCCGAACATCTCGGTTCCGACACCTTCCTGCATATCGATGCTGATGGCATCGGCATGCTGACGGCGCGCGGAAGCGGCGATTTCGCCGCCAAAGCGGGCGATACGGTCTTCCTGACGCCGGACCGTTCGCGTATTCACAAATTCAACGAGGGCGGCCTTGCCATCTGAGGCAGGCGGCCGGGCTGGGGGCAGGCATGCGAGCCGGACGATATCGCCCGGCCGTCTCGGCAAGACCTTCAAGAGGACTGAAACATGACGTGCAAACTATCGCTGGCAACGCTTTCGGATGTGGCGCGCACTGCTGCCATCCCTGGATATGACAGGGCGTCGCTGAAAGCCGGCATCGTGCACTTCGGCGTCGGCAATTTCCACCGTGCCCATCAGGCGATCTATCTCGACGATCTCTTCAACGCCGGCACGGATCATGACTGGGCGATCGTCGGCGCCGGCGTGCTGCCGTCGGATGCCGCGATGCGCGAAAAGCTTGCGGTGCAAGATTTCCTGACGACGGTGGTCGAACAGGACAACAACAAGACGGCGGCGCGCGTCACCGCACCGATGATCGACATCCTGCCGGTTGGCGATGCCGTTGCGATCATCGCCAAGCTTGCCGATCCCGAGATCCGCATCGTCTCGATGACCATCACCGAGGGCGGATATTTCATCGATGCATCGGGCACCTTCAATCCGCAGCACCCGGCCATTGCTGCCGATGGAGAGAATCCCGGTGCGCCGAAGACTGTGTTCGGCCTGATCGTCGCCGGCCTGAAGGCGCGCAAGAGCAAGGGCATTGGACCCTTCACCGTCATGTCCTGCGACAACATTCCCCATAATGGCATCGTCACCGCCAATGCCGTCGTCGGCACGGCAGCCCTTTCGGACCCCGCCTTTGCCGACTGGATCCGGGCGAATGTCGCCTTCCCGAACGCCATGGTCGACCGCATCACGCCGGCGACCAGCCAGCGCGAGGTCGATTTCCTCAGGGACAATTTCCAGATCGAGGACAGTTGGCCGGTCTATTGCGAGGAATTTAAACAATGGGTGCTCGAGGATAAGTTCACCGCCGGCCGGCCGGCACTGGAAAAGGTCGGCGTCACCTTCGTTGCCGATGTCACGCCCTACGAGCATATGAAGATCCGCATCCTCAACGGCGGACATGCCGCGATCGCCTATCCGGCGGCGCTGATGGACATTCATTTCGTGCATGATTCCATGGAAGACCCATTGATCCGCGCCTTCCTCGCCAAACTCGAGAAAGACGAGATCATTCCGATCGTGCCGCCGGTGCCGAACACGTCGCTGACGGATTATTTCGCGCTGATCGAACATCGCCTGCTCAACCCGAAGATTGCCGATACCATTCCGCGGCTGGCGCAGGACGGCTCGAACCGCCAACCGAAATTCATCCTGCCGTCGACGCTCGACAATCTGCGTCAGGGCAGGGACGTCGTCGGTCTGGCGCTGGTTTCAGCACTCTGGTGCCGTTATTTCGCCGGCAAGACCGACAGTGGCAAGGATATCGTCTTCAACGACGCGAACGCAGAGCGCCTGCATGCGGCAGCGCTGAAAGCCAAGGACGATCCTTCGGCCTTCCTCATCTTCGACGATATTTTCGGCGAAGTGGCGAAGTCCGAACTTTTCCGCAAGCGCTTCGCCCATGCTCTCAAAACCCTGTGGGAAAAGGGTACGCGGGAGACGCTGCAGCTCTATCTCGATGGCAAGCTCGCAGTGTAAGGAATCCGGATGGCGGTCTCTGCTGCCGCCATTCATCCGGCCTTGCGAGTGAAGCGGGACGGTAACGCGTTCGAATTGAACTCAGGTTGGGTCTTGCATGGCTGATGCTGAAACACGGCTGGTGATCTTCGATTGCGATGGCGTACTCGTCGACAGCGAGCCGATCTCAATCAGCGTGCTCGTCGGGGCGATGAACGATCTCGGCGTCTCGATCACCGAGGACCAGGCCTATGAGCGTTTTCTCGGCCGCAGCCTGTCGACTCTCATCGATACGCTGGAAACCGAATTCAACGTCCATGCCGACGAGGAATTCCTCGAGCGTATCCGCATCGAACTCTATGCCCGTTTTGGCACGGAACTGAAGCCGATCGACGGTATCGCCGCGGCGATCGACGGGCTTGGCGTTCGCTGCTGCGTTGCCTCCTCCAGCCAGATGGAACGAATCCGGTTGTCGCTGTCGGTGACCGGGCTTCTCGACAGGCTGCCCGACATCTTCAGCGCAACGATGGTCAAGCGCGGCAAGCCGGCGCCCGATCTCTTCCTGCATGCGGCGCGTGAAATGCAGGTCGAGCCGGCTCATTGCCTTGTCGTCGAAGACAGCCCGGCCGGCATTGCCGCCGCCAAGGCGGCAGGCATGACGGTCTTTGCCTTCACCGGCGGATCACATGCCAATTTCACCGGATATCGTGCCGAACTCGACCGCCTTTCGCCTGATGTGGTGTTTGACGCCATGCCGGATTTGATACACCTTGTCCGCAACCATAAGCTGGACGGGACCAAGACTTGATGCGGGATCATGTGGTTGCGGTGGATATCGGCACGGGCAGCGCGCGCGCCGGCGTCTTCGATGCACGTGGCCGTCTGCTCGCCAAGGCCGAGCATCCGATCGTGATGAACCGGCCGCGCGAAAACCATGCCGAGCATGATTCCGAAGATATCTGGTCGGCCGCCTGTAGGGCAGTGCGCAGGGCGATGGAGCAATCCGGCATCGCCGCCGCCGCGGTCGGAGCGATCGGCTTCGACGCCACCTGTTCGCTCGTCGTCCGTGACCTCGAGGGCCGGCAGCTCAGCGTTTCCACAGGCGGCGACCGGCGTTTCGACACGATCGTCTGGCTCGATCACCGGGCGCTGAAGGAAGCCGATTTCTGCACGGCGACGGAGCACAGGGTGCTCGAACATTCCGGCCACGTGATGTCGCCGGAAATGGAAATGCCGAAGCTGATGTGGCTGAAGAAAAAGCTGCCCGCCACATGGGAAAAGGCCGGCTACTTCTTCGACCTCGCCGATTTCATGACGTGGAAATCGACCGGATCGCCCGCCCGTTCGCGCTGCACGCTGACGGCGAAATGGAACTATCTCGCCCATCTCGAAAAGGGCTGGCAGCAAGACTTCCTGGAGCGGATCGGTCTCGAGGACCTTCAGGCGCGCGGCCACTTGCCGGATGAGACCACGGCTGTCGGAGACAGCGTCGGCCGGCTGACTGAGGAAGCGGCGGAAGCGCTGGGGCTGACTGTGGACTGCCGTGTCGCTGCCGGGATGATCGACGCCTATGCCGGCGCACTCGGCGCGCTCGGCGGTTATGCCGCCGATCCTGTCAAACGCGAGCACCAGCTGGCGCTGATTGCCGGCACATCGAGCTGCCTCGTTACCTTCTCGCGGGAGCGCAAGCCGAGCCATGGCATGTGGGGTCCCTATTACGAGGCTGTCTTCCCGCAATCCTGGCTGGTGGAGGCCGGGCAATCGGCGACCGGCGCGCTACTCGACCACATCGTGCGCATGCATGCGGCAGGCGGTGAGCCGACGGCGCCGCTGCATCAGAGGATCGTCGCGCGGATCGCCGAATTGCGGGCCGAGGAGGGCGATGCCTTCGGTGCGCGGATCTTCGTGCTGCCGGATTTCCATGGCAACCGCTCGCCGCTCGCCGATCCGCATGCGGTCGGCGTCGTCAGCGGACTGACGCTCGATACGTCCTTCGACGGGCTCTGCGCGCTTTATTGGCGCTCTGCGGTGGGGATTGCGCTCGGCATCCGCCATATCCTGGAAATGATGAAGGAATACGGCTACATGACCGATACGCTGCATATCGCCGGCGGGCACGTGAAAAACCCGGTACTGATGGAGCTTTATAGCGATGCGACCGGCTGTAAGGTCGTGGTGCCGAAGATGAACGAGGCGGTGCTGCTCGGTACCGCGATCGCAGCATCCGTCGCTTGTGGCTTGTACAAGGATCTGGCGGCGGCCGGCGAGGCGATGTATCCGGGCGCCGACGAACGGCTTCCCGACAAGGCGAAGCAGGCGCTCTACGACCGCGACTACCGCCGTCTTCTCGCCATGCACCGGCACCGCGTCGAATTGGAATCGATGCAATAGATTTTGGTTTTACGCATGTCGTTGTCGCAAAACCGCCGGCCGTTTTGGGCGACATGCTTTAGTGACTGGCGGTCTCGCCGAGGACGGTCGCGAATTCCATCATGCGGCGGCGGCGAAGTGCCGCCTCCTCTCCGACTTGGAGGATGACGGATTCCGACAGGCAATCGAGCAGCGCGATCAGCGGCGGGAGATTGTCGAGATCGGGGGCGCGCGCGGGCGGCAAGGACAGCATGACGTTCGACTGGTCCGCCATCCAGTCCGCCTGCTGCGGCGAAATGAGTACCACCTTATAGCCGTAGCGCCGCGCCGTTCTGGCAAGCAGCCGTGCCTTGGCGAAGCGGCGGCAATCGATGATGACGAGCAGCGCGTCGTCGACCGCCAGCCGGGCGAAGAGTTCCGCAAAACGGTTGTCGGCGGCGTCGAGCGTGCGCACGCCGTCGCGGGCTTGTGTCAGCCGCTGGCAGAAATGATTGGCCAGGCTTGCGAGCCGCGCATGAGTGGCGATCGACACTTCGCGGGCAGTGCTGATCAAGCCGACGGCTTCCGACCAGTGCGGCTGCGCCGTCAGATGATAGATATGATGGAGGGCCTGGATCTGTTCGGCAACCAGCACGGCGAGCGGTTTGCCCTCCGCGGCGTCGGCATGCAGCTCGCTCATGGCGCTCTGCAATTGCGCCGGCGATGTCGTCACGGTCTCGCGAATCTCCACCTTGACGCTGTCCAATCCCTGATAACCGAGCGAGCGCAGGAAGCGCCCGACGGTCATCGGCGAGAGATCCAGCCTGTCGGCAACGGACGCAGCCGTCTCGAACGGCAGGTCGTTCAGATGTTCGGTAAAATATTTCGCGATACGTCGCTCGGCCGGTGTGCCGGTTTTTGCGTATTGCCTGAGTTTTTGCACAAAGTCTTCCACGTCAGCCTCCCCCGTGTTCCTCAGAGGCGTTCCGTGGATGCGCTGTTGCGACCCCTTGTCTTTGCAACTATTTCGGAAGCTGCTTCTCAGGCTCGTGCGTATTTCATGTATGTCACAATATTATATTAGTATTTAGTTTTCGACAAGTTTTCTATTACTGAATGCAATTTTATTCTCTCTTGTCGGTGGCCTCCATCTTTCCTACATCTTCGGCGCAACCCGGAGACGCCTGAGACATGATTCTTGACGCCGCTCGACTTTCGCTCGCCAACCTGTTCGCATCGGAAACGCGTTCTGTCTTCTGGAAGGTGCTCGGCCTGACGATCCTCGTGCTTGTCGGCCTCTGGTTCGCGCTGCGCGGAGCCTTCATGACCTTTCTCCTTCCCTGGCTCACGAGCTTCTTTCCCGATATGCCGGATTGGGCGGGGTGGTTCGCTCTCATCTTCGCAATTCTTGCCGGTATCGGCCTTGCCCTCATGCTGGCGTTGCTGCTGTCGCCGGTGACGGCGCTGATCGCCGGCCTGTTTCTCGACGACGTCGCCGATGTCATCGAAAAGCGCGACTATCCCAAGGACACGCCGGGCACCGCCATGCCGCTCGGTCCGGCGATGGCAAGCTCGATCAAGTTCCTCGGTGTGGTGATTCTCGGCAATATAGTGGCATTGCTGTTGCTGTTCATCCCCGGCGTTAATCTGGTCGCGTTCTTTCTGGTGAACGGCTATCTGCTCGGACGGGAATTTTTCGAATTCGCCGCCATGCGCTTCCGTTCGCCGGATGAGGCGCGGCTCTTTCGCGCCAAGCATGCCTCCACCGTCTTTCTCGGCGGGCTGATGATCGCCCTTTTCCTGGCGATCCCGATCGTCAATCTTCTGACGCCGCTTTTTGCCGCCGGCATGATGGTGCATCTGCACAAGCTGGTCTCCGCCAAGGATCCCGGGTTGTGAGGCTCAAGCGGGCAGGGCGGAGGTGTCATACATCGCCGCGAATTCGGCGCTCGGCGGGATCGGCTTGATGATGTCGATCAGCACGCCGTTTGGATCGGCGGTGATGAAATGCCGCTGGCCGAATTCCTCGTCGCGGATTTCTCTCAGAATTGGCAGGCCGGCGCTCCGGCAGGCTGCATAGATCGCATCGACATCGCCGACCTCGAAATTGAGGAGCAGGCCGGACACCCTGCCGCGGGCTGTGGCCGGGATGGTCTCGTGGCTGCCGTCAAGGATGGCAAGCGCGATATGCTCCTCCTCTGCCGATTGCAGGTGAACATACCAGTCGCTTTCGAACAGAGCTTTGAAGCCGAAATGCGTGCAATAAAAGCTGGCGGTGCCGGCAACGTCGTCGGTCATGATGACAGGATAATAGCTCGTCGATTTCATCTCGTTTTCCTCCTTTTTTTACATACAATCTGTATGTTTTTATCTCTTAACATACATTCTGTTTGTATGTACAGAGATCAGCATGAGCCGCAGCAATCGCGAGAGAACCGAGCAGACGAGACAGGCACTGATCGATGCCGGTCGACGTCTCTTCGTCGAGAAAGGCTATGCAGAAACCGCGACGCCGGAGATCGTCACGGCGGCGGGAGTGACGCGTGGCGCGCTCTATCATCACTTTGAAGACAAGAAGGCGCTGTTTCGGGCGGTTATCGAATGCGAGGCGCGCGCGGTGGCCGCTGCGATCGAGGCGCGCTCGGCGTCCTACGGCGCGCCACGTGCCATGCTGATCGCCGGTGCCTCGGCCTATTTTGATGCGATGATGGCGCAAGGGCGCACGCGGCTGATGCTGATCGAGGCACCTGCCGTTCTCGGACCGCTGGCGAGTGCGACAATCGATGCGGAGAATGCGGAAGCGACGCTGCGGACAGGGCTTGCAGCGATGCTTCCAGAGGCCGGCGCTATGCTCGAACCGCTGACGTCGCTGCTATCGGCGGCCTTCGATCGCGCGGCGATCGCGATCGAGGCGGGCGCCGAAAGGCGGTATTACGAGCAGGCGATCGCTGTCCTACTCGACGGCCTCGCCGATCACCTGCGGCGGTAGCTCGACGAGCGGTGCCGGCACATCCCAACTCTTCTCCGGCGATTTGCAGAGATCGGCGATGATACAGCGCTCGCATTCGGGCCGGCGCGCCTTGCAGGTGTAGCGACCGTGCAGGATCAGCCAGTGATGGGCGTGATAGAGGTAATGGCTCGGGACCACCTTCATCAGCCGCGCCTCGACCTCGTCGGGCGTCTTGCCGGGGGCAAGCCTGATGCGATTGGCGATGCGGAAGATGTGCGTGTCGACGGCCATCGTCGCTTGGCCGAAGGCCATGGAAAGCACGACATTGGCGGTCTTGCGGCCGACACCCGGCAACCTCACCAACTCGTCGCGGGTCTCCGGCACCTTGCCGCCGAATTGGTCAACCAGCATCTGCGAGAGCGCGATGACGTTTTTCGCCTTGTTGCGGTAGAGGCCGATCGTCCTGATGTAATCGCGCAGCCGCTCTTCGCCGAGGTCGAGCATCTTTTCCGGCGTATCGGCGACCTTGAAGAGCGCGCGCGTCGCCTTGTTGACGCCGACATCGGTCGCTTGCGCCGAAAGTGCCACGGCGACGACGAGCGTGAAGGGGTTGGTGTGCTCGAGTTCGCCTCTCGGTTCCGGCCGCTGTACCGAGAAGCGGCGGAAGATCTCCTCGCGCTCGGCCAGCGAATAGGCCGTGCGCACCGCTCCCGCCGGTTTGCGGCGGGCGATCACATTCGCGTCCTGCGGCGTCTTGGTAACGGATTTGAGTTTCGGATTCGCCATGGAAACTCTATAATCGGCAGCCATGACGGAAAGCAACGCCGACAGCTTCAATGAGCAGCCTGTTTTCGCTGCCGAGCTCTTTCCCCACCGGTCGCTCGGCCGCCGGGGCTTCAAGGTGCTGCTTGCCCTATCCGGTGCCGTCTGCTTGCTTTACGGCACGTTCTTCATCGCGACAGGGGCCTGGCCGATCGGCTTGTTCTTCGGAGTGGATTTTCTGCTTCTCTACGGCGCCTTCTGGCTGAATTACCGCTCCGGGAAAGCGCGCGAACAGGTGACGGTATCGCGCACGGACGTGTCGGTGCGCAAGTTTGCGCCCTCGGGACGGATGGTGGAGCATCATTTCAATCCGTTCTGGACGCGCTTCCTTGTTCGCCGGCACCAGGAGATCGGTATTCTTTCCATGCATATCTTCGGCGAAGGCCGGCGCACGGATATCGGCTCCTTCCTCAATCCCGATGATCGCGAAAGCTTCGCCAAGGCCTTCAAGGGGGCGCTGGCGACGGTCAAGCAGCGGATCTGAACTAGAGCGGTTCAGCTTTTCACGGAAGCGCAGAACCGCTCCAGCTTTTGTTTTTACGCAATTCCCGGCAAAAGCGCTTCGCGCTTTGCCTGGGAAAACCGCTTCGCACTTTTCCTGGCATTGCTCTATCCAGCGGATGCGCAAGAATCGGGTGGTTTGCTCACCCCCACTTGACTATCTCCTTGTTACAAGGAGAAAGACGATGAATATGATTGCCAACCTGCAGACAGACATCACGCCTGACGGCCCTGATTATGACATTGTCCGTCGGGTGATCGAACTCATCACCGAGGATTACCGTGACCAGCCTTCGCTGGAGACGATCGCGGCGCGGCTCAACCAGTCGCCGACCCAGCTTCAGAAGACCTTCACCCGCTGGGCCGGCCTGTCGCCCAAGGGCTTTCTGCAAGCGGTGACGCTCGACCACGCCAAGCGGCTGCTGCGCAAGGAAGACATGCCGCTGCTCGAGACCTCGATCGAGGTCGGCCTCTCCGGGCCGAGCCGCTTGCATGATCTCTTCGTCACGCATGAGGCGATGTCGCCCGGCGAATGGAAGGCCAAGGGCGGCGGTCTCATCATCCGCTACGGCTTCCACATCTGCCCCTTCGGCGTGGCGCTGATCATGGTGACCGACCGCGGCCTTGCCGGCCTTGCCTTCAGCGATTCCGGCGACGAGAGGGCCTGCCTAGAGGATATGACCTGCCGCTGGCCGAACGCCTGTTATGTCGAAGACCTGCAGGCGACGGTTCCCTACGCTGCCCGCATCTTCGAGCCCGGCAAATGGTCCTCCCACCAGCCGCTGCGTGTCGTGCTGATCGGCACGGACTTCCAGGTGCGCGTCTGGCAGAGCCTGCTGAAAATCCCGTTCGGCAAGGCCGTCACCTATTCTGATATCGCCAACGATATCGGCAGCCCGACGGCGCAGCGCGCCGTGGGTGCGGCGGTCGGGGCAAACCCGATCTCCTTCGTGGTGCCCTGCCATCGGGCGCTCGGCAAGAACGGGGCGCTGACGGGCTACCATTGGGGCCTCACCCGCAAGCGGGCGATGCTCGGCTGGGAATCGGCGCACGCCTGAGGGGTTTCCAGGACGGAGCGGCGTGGTCGCCGCTCATCGCTCCGGCACTTCTCCCCGCTGGGGAGAAGAGACGGGCGGCGAGGCTTCTGCCAATTCCAGCAATGCGCGTGCAGCGCTTTCATCGGTGATCAGCGTGTTGCAGCCGATGCGCTTGATCGTCGCACGGATTGCCACGGCCCGATGGGCGCCGCCGGAGGAGAGCACGATGTGCTTTGCCTCTTTCAGCGTGTCGAGATCGACGGACATGACGCGCCGATTGATCGAATGGTCGACCGAATTGCCGTCCTTGTCGAGGAAGTTGAACATCGTGTCGCAGACGCAGCCGGCATCGATCAGTTCCTGCAGCTCGGCCTTCGAGATCCAGCCCTCCGACAGCGAGGTCGAATGCGGGCCGATATCGCCGCAGCTGACGATCGCCAAATCGAGGTTCTCGGCGAGGCGGTAAATCGTGTCCAGCCCGCATTTCTCGATCAGATTACGCTTGGTCTCGATGGAATCGACCAGAAGCGGCGCCAGGAACATGTAGCATTCGGCGCCGAGCTGGTTTGCCAGCCGCCATGTGTAATCGATCGGGTTCGTCTGGTGCACTGCAACGATGCCGCCCAGCAGCGAGACGACCTTGCAGTTGGCGCGGCGCGGCGGCCGGAAGCTCGACAGCGAGGCGGTCATGGTGCGGCCCCAGCCGACGCCGATGGTGTAATCGTCGGGGATGGCTTCGGACAGGAACTGGCCAAGCGCCAGACCGACATTTTTAGCAAGCGAATTGACGTCGCCATTGACCGGCGCAGGGACGACGATCGCCTCGTCGAGGCCGTAGGCGTGCTCCAGCTTCACCGAAAGTTCAACGCAGTCGCCGATGGAATCGTTGATCCAGATCTGGACTTCGCTGCGCTTCATCGCCTCGTCAAGCAGACGGATCACCGTGGTGCGGCTGATGCCGAGCTGTTCGGCGACGTCCTTCTGAGTCAGACCCTCGTTGTAATAAAGCCACGCCGCCCTTAGCCGCAGCGAGGATGCCTCCGAATAGGCCGTGTGCGTGCCGCGTTTGAGCTTGACCACATCTCCTCCGCACGATTTTCTGCCCTAGATCCCTGATGGGATGAAAGGCCTTAGCGACGCTTTTGTTGCCGGGGATAATGACGAGTGTGACACTTATGTCAATTGAAATGCACAAATGTCCTTGACTTTTCGTAAGGCGAATGGCGATAGTCCGGGTGACACACGTCGTTCTTGTCCGTCCGAGGAGGACATAGTGCGGGCATTCCGAAAATCACGACCGGCCTTCCAGCCGCAAGCGGTATCGCTTGCGTTAGAGCAGCCGTTCGTTCGCGGCCGGAACACGGCCACTGTCCTTCACGTTCATGAATCATCCGTGACGGATGCGCGCATTTTCGCCTGCAGCATGCAAACAACCTGTCGGTAGATCACCTTTGCCCGGCGGAACTCGCGCCGGTCGCAGCCCAAGTTCAACAAGGATTATTGACCATGACATCCAAGCTTGACCAACTTCGCGAGATTACCACCGTGGTCGCCGATACTGGCGACATCGAAGCCGTCGCCCGCCTGAAGCCGGTCGATTGCACGACGAACCCGAGCATCGTGCTCAAGGCTCTCGGCACGCCGATGTTTGCCGACGCCATCAAGGAAGCCGTCGCCTGGGGCAAGAAGCAGGGCGGCAATCCCGAAGCCGTTTCTTCCGCCGTCGCCGATCGCCTCGCCATCTCCGTCGGTGCAGCCCTGGTGAAACTCGTCCCGGGCCGCGTCTCGACCGAAGTCGACGCCGATCTTTCCTTCGATACCGAGGCTTCGCTAGCCAAGGCGCGCGCAATAATCGCCGCCTACAAGGATCGCGGTATCGACCAGGACCGCATCCTCATCAAGCTCGCTTCCACCTGGGAAGGCATCCGTGCTGCGGAAGTGCTGCAGAAGGAAGGCATCGATTGCAACCTGACGCTTCTCTTCAGCAAGGCCCAGGCGATCGCTTGCGCCGACGCCAAAGTGTTCCTGATCTCGCCCTTCGTCGGCCGCATCCTCGACTGGTACAAGAAGTCGACCGGCAAGGACTACACTGCCGAGGAAGATCCGGGCGTCATCTCCGTCCGTGAAATCTACAACTACTACAAGGCGAACGACATCAAGACGATCGTCATGGGCGCCTCCTTCCGCAGCGCCGGCGAAATCGAAGCCCTTGCCGGCTGCGACCGCCTGACCATCAGCCCGAACCTGCTCGACGAGCTGGCCAAGGATGAAGGCAAGCTGGAGCGCAAGCTCTCGCCGGAGAGCCGCAAGCCGGACCCGAAGGTCTCCGTCGATGAGAAGACCTTCCGCTGGATGATGAACGAAGACGCGATGGCGACGGAAAAACTCGCCGAAGGCATCCGCGCCTTCGCCAAGGATCTCGGAACGCTGCGCACCATGGTGCAGAAGGAACTGCAGCTCGCCGCCGCCTGATAAGGCCCGGCCACAATCGGAGGCGCGGCTGCCGGCTGGCAGGCGCGCCTTTTTCATGCTGTTATCAAGGGCATATGCTGTCGGAGACCGATATGGCGGATGAAGAACGGGCAAATTCGCTTGCGGTATTTGCCTACAAGCATGCGAGCTTCATCATCGCCGTTATTGCCGGACTGGTGGTCTTCTTGGCGCTGACCTCACGCGAAGTCAGCGCCGGCAATATCCTGTTCGGCTGGAATGTCAGCGCCGGCGTTTTTGTCGCGCTCAGTTGGCGCAAGATGCTGCGGGCGACGGTTGAAAGCATCCGGAAACGTTCCGAGGATCTCGATTTCTCCGATACCGTCCTGCTGGCTCTGTCGATCGGTGCCGCACTTGCCAGCATTGCCGGGATCGGCCTCGAGCTTCATTCGATCAAGGAGGCTGCACCTGATGTCGCGCTGGCGCGGGCAGGTGTTGCGGTTCTGACGATCCTGATCTCCTGGATCTTCCTGCATACGCTCTTCACCATCCACTATGCCCATTATTTCTACGGCGGGGCGGACGAGGAGGGTGGGCTGAAGTTTCCGGACGGGATAGAAGAGCCCGGCTACTGGGATTTCCTCTATTTCTCCTTCACCATCGGCGTTGCCGCACAGACGGCGGATGTCGCGGTCAGTTCGACCAGCATGCGCAAGCTGACGCTGCTGCATGCCGTGCTGTCGTTCCTGTTCAACACGACGATCCTGGCGCTTGCGATCAATGTCGGGGCGAGCCTGCTATAATGCGCCTTGCTTTGAGCGGGCTAACCACCTGCTCTTCAAACCGGAGGGTATGATGGAAAGCGCCTCAAGCCGGCCCCGACTGGCCGATCTCATTCTTCTCCTCGGCAGGCTTCTGCTGTCGCTGATCTTCCTGCACGAAGCTTGGTCGCTCGCGGCAGATATCACCGCGACTTTCGACATTTTCGCAAAACTGGGCCTGTCGGCGCCAGTCGCGCTTGCCACCATTGCCCTTCAGATCGGCGCCGGCCTTTCCGTTGCGGCCGGCTTCCTCAGCCGGCTTGGCGCATTGGCGCTGGCACTCTTCTGCCTGGCGACCGCCTTGCTCTTTCACACGAATTTTGCGAGCCAGAACGAACTGTTGCATTTCGAGAAGGACCTGGCGATTGCCGGCGGCATGTTCGTGCTTGCGGCTTCGGGTGCGGGATCGATATCGATCGACAAGCTGCTGAGAAAGCGAACGAACAGAATGCATCCCTGGCTCAGGGCGGTGTTGTCGTGAATGCCCCCGAATTCGAAGGTCTTCGGCGCTGAATTTGATGAATTTCGCAGGCCCGCCCTGGCGCAATAAAACCGAATAAAACCGAACAAACAGAAGCGTCGATGCGGGCTACACTTTTGGCGACAGGTCAGGAGTGTGCCAGTGATGTCTTCCGCGCAAAACAATCAGCAAAAGCCAATTCTCGTCTTTCTCGGAAAAGACGCAGCCTGCGATATCGTCTCGAAATTGAATGAGAACGGATATGTCGCGGCGGCTGTGTCCTCGGTGCCGGAACTCTTCGACGCCTTGCGTTCGGACCGATATTTTCTGGCCGTAACGATGCGATCGGATATCGACATGGTCCGAAACATCAAGCCGATACCGGTCATCAATCTCGAGGTGTTTTTCCATACTGTCCACTCGGCCACGAAGTCCGTCCGCTCCTCGAAGGAGTTCGACAGCGACGCATTTCTAAGAAGGATCGCGGCCCTTACCGGGTCAAGGACAGGCAGAATTGCTGCGGTCCAGAGAGCCCCTGCTGCGAACGAGACGCTGATTGCAGGCACGGCGAAGGCATCCCGTTGGCGTGCCGCCACATCCTTCTTTTAAGCCGCCGCTCCCAGCCATACCAGACGGCGAAGCCGCAAGTGCAAGATGCGCCTCAATATTTTCAAGCGGCCGCGCAACCACTACAAGATCGCCTGGCCGGCCATCAGCGCAAGGACGAGGAAGATCAGGAAGATCACCAGGGCGATGCCGAAGAGAACGCGGGCGATCGTCGCGGTGGCGGCGGAGACGCCGGAGAAACCGAAGAAGCCGGCGATGACCGAAATCACGAAAAATATCAGAGCCCATTTCAGCATGACGTCATCCTTTGCGTTGCCTGAGAAAGACGCGGTAACCGGGAAATTGTTCCAGATCGTTTGAAACGGGATGGCGTTCAATTCGGAGAAATGCGGAAGAAGTGCAGGTCTTCAAAACCCGCATGATCTGTTTCAAGGAACTATCGATTTGCCCCATCGATGAAAGCTCCGTCATCATGCTAGCCTTTCTGGACCAGCATACGATTTCCGGCCACACGGTCTGAGATATTCCCATTAGATCTTCAGGCCGAAGAGAAGCGAGATCAACTGCGACTGGCGCTGCGTTCCGGTCTTGGAGAGCACCTTCTTGACGTAGCCGCGCGCCGTTTCATAGGTTAGACCGCAGATCTCGGCGATTTGGCGAGGGGAGGAACCTTCCATCAGCAGGCGTGCGACGGTCGCCTCCTGCGGCGTCAGGGCGAAGAGCCGCCGCAGAAGATCGCCGTCCGCTCTTGCGCGTTCGGAAAGGTCGGTAACGATTGCAACAGCGTGCGAATGGGCGAAGAGATCCGCCGGCAGGCCTCGCAGGAGCTGGGCACGAATGACGAGCGGTGCCTTGCCGGGGCGTGAGAACAGCACCGGCGTCGACACGGCAGGACTGAGGAAAGTGTCGCCGCCGAGAACCGCCTTCAGATGTCGTCGCAGCAGGCCGGTCTCCTCCTGGCTGCCGGACGTGAGTTCGCGATCGACGATGCGGATATCG
>NZ_JAWDIV010000033.1:0-54672 GCF_032464655.1 Rhizobium sp. 25PS6 | reverse complement strand
TGACCATGGCTGAGCCGATGAAAAGACTCCCCGAGCTGCCGGTGGAGCGTGCGCTGAAGGTGATCTCAGGACGCTGGAAACCCATCATCCTCTATTACGTCTTCTCCGGTCCGAAGCGTCTTTCGGAACTGAAGCGGATGATGCCCGCCATTACCCAGAAGGTGCTGATCCAGCAGTTGCGCGAGATGGAGGAACACGGGCTGGTCGCCCGCAAAGTCTTTGCCGAGGTTCCCGCCCGTGTCGAATACAGCGCGACTGAACTCGGCCTTGGTCTCGAACCGGTGCTGCTGGCGCTCTGCCAATGGGGCCAGCGCCACGCAGAGGCGCGCAACGAAGCCGGCGAGATTGCCGACTGCATCGTCAGGCCGCGCCGCGCCACAGCGCCGCGCGTCTTTTCAGACGCGCGTAGGGCGCTGTAACACTTTGAATTGCTGCATAATTTTACCCTTAAATCGATTCCTATTTAAGGAATTGTGCAGTATTGCGGTGGCGGCTTGAGGCCTTCCGAAATCAGGCCTTGCCGGCCTTCACGTCGAGCACTCGGTTGGCGGCCGAGACGATCGCTTCCAGCGATGCCGCGACGATGTTGGTATTGATGCCGGCGCCGTAGAGTTTGCCGCCGGGATAGGAGGTCTCGACATAGGAGATCGCCGCCGCGTTCGAGCCATGCTGGAGCGAATGCTCGGAATAGTCCTCGACCGACATCTCGATGCCGAGATAATGCGACAGCGCATTGATGAAGCCATCGATCGGACCGTTGCCGCGCCCTTCGATGCGCTTGATCTCTCCATTGTCGGTAATCTCGGCTGCGACGATCCGCTGACCCTTGTGCTCAGTGTCGGGATAGGTGTGATGGTCGACGAAGCGCAGGCGCCCTTCCGGCTGCGTCACGTAGCGCTCGATGAAGCGGTCGTAGATGCGCCGGGACGGAAGCTCCTTGCCCTCTACGTCGGTGATGCGCTGGATATCCTCGCGGAATTCCACCTGCAGGTTGCGCGGCAGGTTCAGCCCGTAATCCTGCTGCAGGATATAGGCGATGCCGCCCTTGCCAGACTGAGAGTTGATGCGGATGATCGCCTCGTAGGAACGACCGACATCGCGCGGATCAATCGGCAGGTACGGAACTTCCCACACGGGATGATTGGCGACCTGTGCTGCCTTCATACCCTTGTTGATCGCATCCTGATGCGAGCCGGAGAAGGCCGTATAGACCAGTTCGCCGACGTAAGGATGACGCTCGCCGATCGCCATCTGGTTCGAATATTCGAACACTTCCTTGATGCGCTCGATATTCGAGCAATCGATCTCGGGATCGACGCCTTGCGTGAACATGTTCAGCGCCATCGTCACCATGTCGACATTGCCGGTGCGCTCGCCATTGCCGAACAGCGTGCCTTCGACACGGTCGGCACCTGCCAGCAGTGCCAGTTCGGCAGCGGCAATGCCGGTGCCGCGATCGTTATGCGGATGCAGCGAAACGATCAGGTTCTCGCGATTATCGAGGTTGCGGCACATCCATTCGATCTGGTCGGCATAGACGTTCGGCGTCGCCATCTCGACGGTGGACGGCAGGTTGATGATCAGCTTGTTGTCGGGCGTCGGCTTGACGACCTCGATGACGGCGTTGCAGATCTCCAGCGCCACATCGAGTTCCGTGCCGGTAAAGCTCTCCGGAGAATATTCGAAACGGTAACCGCCGCCGGCCTTCGTGGCCATATCGGTGATCATCTTGGCGGCATCGACGGCGATCTGCTTGATGCCCTGCACATCCTTGGCAAAGACGACGCGGCGCTGCAACTCGCTGGTGGAGTTGTAGAAGTGCACGATCGGCCGGTTTGCGCCTTCCAGCGCTTCGAAGGTGCGGGTGATGAGTTCCGGGCGGCACTGCACCAACACCTGCAGGGAGACGTCGTCGGGCACATTGCCCTCCTCCACGCACCAGCGGGCAAAGTCGAAATCGGTCTGCGAAGCCGAGGGGAAACCGATCTCGATTTCCTTGAAGCCCATCTCGATCAGCAGATGGAACATGCGCGCCTTGCGATCGTGGCCCATCGGATCGACGAGCGCCTGGTTGCCGTCGCGCAGGTCGACCGAACACCAGACCGGTGCCTTGGTAATGGTCTTCGTCGGCCATGTGCGGTCGGGAATATTCACCTGCGGATAGGCCCGGTATTTCACCGCGGCGTCTGGCATGCCTTTTGCGGGGCTCATCTCGCTCTTGGAGGCCATCTTATCTCGGGGGGATTGCGTCTTCGCGTCCATCGTATCGTCTCCTCGTCCCGGCATTTGCCCGCTCTTAGCCGATCATGTCGGGCTTGGCGATAAACAAATGCGGACCTTGTCGGTCGTTAGGTCAATTTTGAAAGTGAGTCGCGAGGAGCGATGGCCGGGCGGGCTTTCGGCCGCCGGGCGCTCCTCAAAGGACCCGGCAACCGCGCGTAAGGCCGAGGAGAAGAAGCGAGGTCAGGGCGCGCGTATTGTCACGCAGGGCGATGCGGCCGCGTGCAATCGTGTCAGAAATTCTGGCGCCAGTGGTCTTCATGACCGCGCTTATAGCCTCGGACGGTAAAGCTGGCAAGTCCTTGCCCGGCCTTTGGTCGCCGCCAACATTCGATGAACTGCCCACCTATTGCCGGCGGAGCTGCTTGAAAGCGCCAGGATCCGGCATTTGGAGAGCAGACCGACCTTCCACTACCTCGACTGAGCTCGGTCTTTCCAAATCTTCACCAGCCGCGACAGCGCGAGCATCAGCCCACCCGCGATCAGGCCCCAGAAGGCACCGGAAATACCGCCGAAGGAAACGCCGGATGCGGTGACGAGGAAGGTGATTGCCGCCGCCTCGCGCGAGTCCGGCGCCTGGAAGGCCGACATCGCCGAAGACGAGAAGGCGCCGACTAGCGCCAGTCCCGCCACTGCCTCGATCAGGATAGGAGGCGCCAATGCGACGAAGGCCGTCACCGCGCCGGCAAGCAAGCCGAGGATGATATAACCGACGCCGGCGATCAGTGATGCCCAGTAGCGACGCTTCGGATCGGCATGGGCATCTTGGCCCGCGCACATCGCCGCAGTGATCGCCGCCAGATTGACCGCGTGGCCGCCGAACGGCGCCGACAGCAGCGAGAAGAAGCCGGTGACGGCAAAGAGCGGACCGGGCTTCGGATCGTAGTGATTGACCTTCAGCACCGCGATGCCGGGAATGTTCTGCGAGGCCATGGTGACGATGAAGAGCGGCAGCGCGATCGAGATGAAAGCAGCAAGGTTGAACACCGGCCGGACGACTTCGGCCGTCGGCACCAGCGATCGTTCGAGCGAGGCGAATGCGCCCTCGGGAATATCGACGCCGAAGACAAGCACCAGCACGAAGGCCGCGAGTGCTGCCGGCACCGCCCAGAGCCGCTTGAAGGCGCCGACAACGATCCAGGCGAGAACGATCGGCAGCCCGAACAGCGGATTGAAGCCGATTGCCTTCACCGGCGCGAAGCAGAGGCCGATTAGCACGCCGGAAAGCATCGCATTGGCAAGCGGCGCGGGAATGGCGGCAACGGCCCGGCCGAGCGGCTTGAACAGCCCGGCGACGATGATCAGCGCCGCACAGACCAGGAATGCCCCGACCGCCGCATTGAAGCCGCCCTCGATCGCCCCGGTGCTTGCCAGCAGCGCGGCGCCCGGCGTCGACCAGGCGATACTGATCGGCAATCGCGTCACGGCACTGAGCACGATCGCGCAGATGCCCATGGAGATCGACAATGCCATCAGACCGGATGCCGCCTGCGCATCCGTCGCGCCGACCGCCTCAAGCCCGTGCAGCACGACGGCGAAGGAACTGGCGGAGCCGACGAAGGCGGTCAGCAGCCCCATGAACAGGGCCTGGACGGAAAAATCTTTGAGCATGGCGGGACTCGAGCTGCGCGAATGGCGCATGGAGCATGATGGCCGTCCCAGGCGCAAGTCCGGATTCATTGCTTTCCGTTCAGACCTTGCCGCCAGGAGATCATCTCCGTTCAAGCGCCATCCAAAAACAGAACGCCCTCACCTGCGATGGGCAGGCAAGGGCGGGTTTTTGGTAGCTTTGGCCGAGAAAACTTAGATCTCGGCTTGCGACGTCACGATCCGTGAAACGAGGCCATAGTCCTTCGCCTCTTCGGACGAAAGCCAATAGTCGCGATCCGTATCCTTGTCGATCTTGTCTAGCGGCTGGCCGGTGGCCTCTGCCATGATCCTGTTCAGGCGCTCGTTCATCTTGATGATTTCGCGCGCCTGGATTTCGATGTCGGATGCCATGCCGCGCGTGCCGCCGGAGGGCTGATGCAGCAGGAAGCGCGTGTTCGGCAGGCACAGGCGCCGCTCCTTCGGAGTGGCGACATAGATCAGCGCGCCGGCAGAGGCGACCCAGCCGGTACCGATCATCCAGACCTTCGGCTTGATGAACTTGATCATGTCATGGATGGAATCGCCGGATTCGACATGGCCGCCGGGCGAATTGACATAGATACGGATGTCCTCGTCGCTGGCCGCGGCAAGCGCCACGAGCTGCGAGCAGACCTTCTGCGCCAATTCCTGATTGATCGGTCCGTAGATGAAGATCGAACGCGACTTGAAAAGATTCGCCTCCGTTTCCTTGCCGAGCGGCAGTTCCTTCGTCTTGTCGTCCTGGTCTTCGTCGTTCATTCGAACCTCTTGGAGATGAATTCGGGTTCCTCGCACATAGTGCGACTCAATGCCTAAAACAATGCGGGAAAAACACAAGGCACCGAAGCGATGGAGATATCCTTAAGAAGCCGCGCGCCGTTCTGCAAGCCTTACTGAATTGTAACGGCGAAAGGCTTTGAAAAGCCTAAATCGGTTCCTACCTCAAACCTCACGCGGCAAACGCCGCATTCGATAATAGGAGGCAGGACATGTCACCGGAAGAAAACCAATTGCTGACCGCCCTTTTCGACCGCGTACGCACCGCCGCGGCCACACCGCGCGACCGCGAGGCTGAAGCCCTGATCGACCAGGCGACGCGCGAACAGCCCTCCGCCACCTATTATCTCGCCCAGGCCGTCATCGTTCAGGAAAAGGGACTGGAGGCGGCTGCCAACCACATCAAGCAACTCGAAGAGCATGTCCGCCAGCTGGAAGCCGGCGAGAGCGAACACCGCCAGGCCGAACAGGGCGGCGGTTTCCTGAGCTCGATTTTCGGCAATACCCAGACGCAGCAGCCGGCCCCAGTTCCCTCGAATCCTGGCCCCTCCAACGCAGGTCCCTGGGGCCAGCAGTCCCGTGGCTATGGCGATCCCCGCGGCGACGGCAATGCCCACCAGACGCAGCAGCAGCCGACCGGCCCCTGGAGCCAGCAGGCCTCTGCGCCGTCGGCCGGCGGCAGCTTCCTGCGCGGCGCGCTCGGCACGGCAGCGGGCGTGGCCGGCGGCATGCTGCTCGCCAATTCGCTGAGCGGCATCTTCGGCAACCACATGTCCTCGCTCGGCTTGGGCTCGCCCTTCGGCGCCAATCCCTTCGGCAATGCCAGCGCGCCCACCGAGGAAACCGTCATCAACAATTACGGCAACGACGACGCCCGTCAGGCCTCCGACAACACAGCCGATGACAACGACGCCAACCTGCAGCAGGCCGACTACGACGGCGGCAGCGATTCCACCGACGACTCGTCCGGCGACGATGTTACGGATGTGTGAGATCTAGCGGGGTAGAGATGGGCAGCGGTTGCCGCACCGTTGCCCGGCCCTTCGCTCTAAGCTCAGGGCGTTCGCCGCTGCAATCGATTCACTGGATCGATTGCTCGGGCTGCGCCCGACCGCGGCTCACCCACGGCCGCGGTAGGTGGCAACGCCCTGTTCCGGCAGCCACACGCCTTCCGGCGGCTTGCCCGTTTGCCAGAAGACGTCGATCGGGATGCCGCCGCGTGGATACCAGTAGGCGCCGATCCTGAGCCACCTGGGATCGAGCAGTTCGACGATGCGCTTGGCGATGTAGATCGAGCAATCCTCGTGGAAAGCGCCGTGATTGCGGAAGGAATGCAGGAAGAGTTTCAGCGACTTCGATTCCACCAGCCATTCGCCCGGAATGTAGTCGATGACGATATGAGCGAAATCCGGCTGCCCGGTCATCGGGCAGAGCGAAGTGAATTCCGGCGCGGTGAAGCGCACGACGTAATCGGTGCCGGCATGGTTGGACGGCACTTTCTCAAGCATTGCCTCCTCCGGCGATTGCGCGGTTTCGGTTTGCTGACCCAGCATCGACAGGCTGGAAACATCGGTACTCGGCATTATACCTCCTTCACGACTTTGACGCGGATGCCATGGGCCTTTTCGCCCTCCGGCTCCACATGAATTGCGATAGTGGCACCCTCGTGCACCGCCCTGATGGCATCCTCAAGGCGGTCGCATATATCATGCGCCTGCCGCACCGACATCCCGCCGGGCACCACCATGTGGAAATCGATGAAGGTGACGGTGCCTGCCCGCCTGGTTTTCAGGTCATGCACGCCGATCGAACCCTCCGCGTGGGTGGCAATCGCCTGTTTGATCGCTTCCTCCTCCTGCGGTTCGACCGCCTGGTCCATCAGCCCGCCAATCGATTGCGAGATTACCCTCCAGCCCTGATAGAGGATGTTGACGGCAACGAGAATGGCAAGCACCGGGTCGAAGATCGCATATCCCGTTGCCAGCGCCAGCAGCAGGCCGACGAGCACCCCAACGGAGGTCACGACATCGGACATGATATGCTGTCCATCCGCCGAGAGCGCTGCCGAGCGATGTCTGCGTCCAGTCTGGATCAGCAACCGCGCCCAGATCGCATTGATGACACCGGCCGCGAAGTTGATCGCAAGGCCGAGCACAGGTGCGTCCAGCATGCGTGGCTCGGCGAGATAACCAACAGCTTCGTTGACGATCAGCAGGGCAGCGACAACGATCAGCACGCCCTCGGTGACGGCAGACAGATATTCCGCCTTGTGATGACCGAAGGGATGGTCGTGGTCAGCCGGCTTCTGCGCATAGCGGATGACGAAGAAGGCGATGAAGGCGGCAACGACGTTGACCGACGATTCCAGCCCGTCCGACAGCAGCGCCACCGACCCGGTGACCCACCACGCCACCATCTTCAGCCCCATGACGCCGAGCGACAGCGGAATCCCCCACATCGCCAGCTTGCGAACCGTAAGATCGCCTTTATCACTCATATCGTTCCCCTGCGGTTGCGAATGAATTGCAGAATTCAAGCCGTTGAAACGCAAAACCGCCCACGCGAATGTCGCGCAGGCGGTTCAGTTGAAGGTGATATGGGGGAAGACTGCGGATTTGTCAAAGGGCAATGAGGTTCCCTGCCGCGTGGCTCAAGGAGCAGGCTCTGAGAGAATAGTCTGCGGCCAGCGCAAGAGTGCCGCCTGCCCCGCAGGCGTCAGGGCGTAGATGCCCTTCTCCTTGCGTTCGAACCATCCGTAGACGTTGTCGAGCAGGATTCGGCCGGCATTGGGCACCTGAGCCTTCATATCCCGCGGCCGCCCGACCCCACACTCGATTGCGGCGGCGCAGAGCAGCACCTGCTGACGATAGGCGGTCATGATTGGCGCCCGCGTGCTGCCGCCGACGGCGGGATCGCCGTGGCGGCGCTGATGCTCCTTGACGAGCCGCGTGCGCCGCTTGGGATTGGTTCGCGGCATCGGCGAGACGGAACTGACGATGATGCTGACCTCGCCGGCATCGGAGACGCCGAGCATGCCGATGCCGAGCCTGCGGCAGAGATCGCGATAGCGTTTGTCGGCCTCCCGCCCCCGACCCTTGCCGGAGACGCGGGCCGCGATCCAGACCTCATCGCTCATCGCCGCGCGGTCGACCGCCTGGAGAAGCAGTTCGAGGTTGAAGGAGAGCTTGAGTTCGCAGACCACCACGACCGGCGGCTCGGCATCGCTCAGGCCCACGAGATCGCACCCGTCGACCTCACCCTTCACGACATAACCCGCCGCCTCCAGGAAAGCTTTGACCGGCAGGTAGAGCGATGTCTCCATATTGAAAACCGCGCCTCAGGCGGCGTTGAGATCGGCAATCTCGCCATATCGTGCAAGCAATCGCGGCGACGACATATCGCCGGTTTCCTCATCGACGATCACGGCATAAGCCGCCACGCCGACGAAACGCTCCGACATCGCCGATGCGATTTTCTCCGCGCTGACGGAGTTCGATGCCTGGCGCATTTCGCCGGGCACGAGATTGCCGCGGTTCTTGCGGTAAGGGAGAACGATGAACTTTTCAGCACTGGCCACGGCGAGATATCCCGATTGATCGTTCCTGAAATGTTCTGATTTGCCTGAAGAAGTCAACCGGCCTTTCGAAAACGGCCTGCCGCTCCCCCCAGTCGGGGAAAGGGCAGGCCGAATAACCGTCGAAATCCTCAGGCAGCTTTCGTCTTCACCTTGCGCGCCAGATGCGCCACGACATTTTCGATCATCCGCATCCCGGCATCGCCGCCGAGCGTCATGATCGACTCCGGATGGAACTGCACCGCGGCGATCGGTTCCTTGGCGTGTTCGATGCCCATGATCGTGCCGTCGTCGCTTTCGGCCGTGATGATGAACTCACGCGGCAGCGTCGAGGGATCGGCGAAGATCGAGTGGTAGCGGCCGACCGTCACCTCCTTGGCAAGGCCGGAGAAGACGATACCCGGCTCCAGCACGCGGATGCGCGAGGGCTTGCCGTGCATCGGCAGCGCCAGATGGCGCAGTTCCCCGCCATAGGCTTCGGCAAGCGCCTGCAGGCCGAGGCAGACGCCGAAGATCGGCAGGTTGCGCGCCCGCGCCTTCTTGATCGTCGCCTTGCAGTCGAAATCCTTGGGCGTTCCGGGTCCGGGCGACAGCACGACGAGGTCCGGGTTCAGCAGGTCGAAGATTTCCTCCGGCACCGGCGTACGCACGGTCGAAACCGTCGCCCCCGTCTGTCGGAAGTAATTGGCGAGCGTGTGGACGAAACTGTCTTCGTGATCGACGAGCAGGATGTTGACGCCTTTGCCGACGCTTGCGACGTCGCGCTGGATCCTGCCGGAATTGCCCGTCTTGGCGTCTCGGATGGCGGAAAGCATGGCAGAGGCCTTCAGTTCTGTTTCGGCTTCTTCTTCGTCAGGAATGGAATCGTTGAGCAGCGTCGCACCGGCGCGCACTTCGGCGATACCATCCTTGATGCGCACGGTGCGCAGCGTCAGGCCGGTGTTCATGTCGCCGTTGAAGCCGACCATGCCGATCGCCCCACCATACCAGGCGCGTGGGCTTTTTTCATGGCTCTCGATGAAGCGCATCGCCCAGAGCTTCGGGGCGCCGGTGACGGTGACGGCCCAGGCGTGGCTGAGGAAGCCGTCGAAAGCGTCCATGTCATCGCGCAGCCGCCCTTCGATATGGTCGACCGTGTGGATGAGGCGCGAATACATCTCGATCTGCCGGCGGCCGATCACCTTGACCGAACCCGGTTCGCAGACACGGCTTTTGTCGTTGCGGTCGACATCCGAGCACATGGTGAGCTCGGACTCGTCCTTCTTGGAATTCAGGAGCTTCAGGATCTGCTCGCTGTCGGCGATTGGGTCGTCGCCGCGCTTGATCGTGCCCGAAATCGGGCAGGTCTCGATGCGACGGCCGGAAACGCGCACGAACATTTCGGGCGAGGCGCCGACCAGATATTCCTGATGGCCGAGATTGATGAAGAAGGAATAAGGCGAGGGATTGATCGCCTTCAGCCGCTTTGAAATGTCGGACGGCTTGCTGTCGCAGCGCTCCATGAATTTCTGCCCGGGCACGACTTCGAACAGATCGCCCTTGCGGAAGCTTTCCTTCGCCTTGGTGACGAGCTCGGCATATTCGCCCGGACGATGATCGCTCTTCGGCGGGATGGCATCGGTGCGTACGAACGGCTCGGCAGCAATTTCGCCGGCCTTTCCCTCGGTGGACACGCCGCCCTTTTCGAAGTCGTAACGGTCGACCCAGGCCTTGGCGGCGTGGTTGTCGACGACGAGGATCTCGTCCGGCAGGTAGAGCACCATGTCGCGCTGGTCGGAGGGTCGCGTCAGCTTCAGATCGATCGCGTCGAACTGGAAGGCGATGTCGTATCCGAAGGCGCCGTAGAACCCGAGGCTCGCATCCGCCTGCGAATAAAACAGGTCGGTAACGGCGCGCAGCACGGTGAAGACCGTCGGCATCTTCGAGCGTTCTTCCTCGGTGAACACCCGGTCCGGCGTCTTGACGGTGAGGTCGAGGCGGCGGGCCGAGGAAGCGCCGAGCACGATGTCGGACACCGTCTTCAGCCGCTCGGTCACGAAGCCGAGAATCACCTCGCCGCGTTCATTATAGGCCTCGATCCAGACGTCGCGCCCGAAGGAAGAGATGCCGAGCGGCGGATCGACGACGGCGGTATCCCAGCGCGTATAGCGGCCCGGATATTCGTAGTTCGACGAAAACACTGCGCCGCGGCGCTCGTCGAGCTTGTCGACATAGGAAGAGACCGCATCGCCGTAGGGGATCGCCCGCCGCTGCCGCGTGACTGATATGCCGCCCTTGGTCTCGTAGATTTCCGCACCATCATCCCGCAGGATCGTTACCATTGTTCCACTCCGTTATCGGGGCCCGGACGACAGGCGGCCACAAACAAAAAAAGCCGCCTCGAAGTTTCGGGCGGCTCACTCGTCGTCTTTGGACACGATTGGTCGAGGCCGCCTTAGCGAACCCACCACCAAACAGCAATGTTCAAGGACTTGATCATGAAAAATTGTTAGCCTGAGATCAGCCGTCGCGCAAGAGGCGATTGCAGGATTGAAAAAGGGCGGCCCAAAAGCCGCCCCTCCCCAACTTGAAGGCGTGATTGGCGTCAGAAGGTCTTGGTGATCGACACCTTGAATGTGCGCCCCGGCTCCGAATACCACTCCTGCGGCTGGGACGCCGTCGCCGAGCTCAGATTGACCTCGCGCACGGCCAGCGCGTTGTAATGTTCCTGATCAAAGATGTTGTAGACACCCCCCTGGATACGCAGGCCCTTCATCTGCTCCGGCGTCCACCATGCCGTCAGATCGACGATACCATAACCAGGCGCATCGAAGGTCGTGTCGGGAGGCGAGCCGACGGTATCGAGATGGTCGGTCAGCATGCCAGCCGAAAGCGTCGAAGACAGATCGAAGCCGAAAGTTTCATTGCTCCAGCCGCCGCCGACGATTGCCTTGAACGGCGCTACAGAGCGCAGGCGCTGTGTGGTTTCTTCATTCCTACCGTAAGCATAGGCAAGTGAAGCGTGCAGGTTGACGCCGTTGTTGAACGTTTTGGCGGCGCTGGCTTCGATACCCGAGATCGTAGCAGCTGCTACGTTCGTGTAATTGAACTCCGTGAAGCCGGTCACATCCCTCGTCGCCACTGTCTCGATAAAATTCTGGTAGCGGGTATGGAAGGCCGCGACCCGACCGGTAAGATCGCCCGTGTCAAAATTAGCGCCGATTTCGACGCCGCGGCCGATTTCGGGTTCCAGATCGGGATTGCCGAGCTGGGCGTAGCGGCCCGTCGGGTTGTAGAATCGGCTGTAGAGTTCGTCCACGGTGGGTGCGCGGAAGCCGACTGCCAGCTGCATGTAGAGCTGCACGTCAGGGGTCAGGTCGTATGTGGCAAGAATCTTCGGCGACAGACCGGCTTCAGTTCGGTCGTTCAGGTCCCCGAAACGGGTAAGCCCGGTATTGCTTGCGAAACTCCCGCCGGTCGAGGGATTGTAGTTGAACCAGTCGAAGCGGAAGCCGGGTGTCAGCGCGAAGCCGGTATTGCCGACTTCGATCTTGTCTTCGACCACAAGCCCAAAATTCTGGCTGTCGACATTGGGCACTTCCGCCTGATTGTTCAGCGACGGGCAGGTCGTCGGTGTGGGGCAAAGGGCCCAGCTATACTGGCTCCAGCTGGAAACGCCGACGTCGAGGCCAATGCGAAGAGAGTGGCTGAGACCGGAATATTCGAAATCCTTCGTTGCCGTGCCACTGAAGCCCCAGGTTTCGTTTTCAATCTCGTTGTTACGTCCATAGGCCACATTGGCGGTCGTACGGCCCCTGCTGCCGGCTTCCTTCTTCAAATCCAGCCAATAGAGCGTGGCACGCGCACTGCTGAAGAACGCGTCGGAGGACTGGGCTTCATAATCATAATCGAGCGATACGCGATCGCGGTCACGCAGTTCGCGACCGTCATAATTGTCGATCATGAAGTTGCGAGGACTCGTGCCTCCCTGGAGTTGGCGTAGGTCGGTCTTAAGATCGCGGCGGAATCGTTCCGCCGTCAAGCCGATGCGATGGCCGCCTTCCAGCTCCTGGCGCAGTTTGAAGAGCAGGTTGTTCTGATCGAAATCAGCCGGGTTCGCCTCGGTGCGAAGAGCACCGTAGCTGTCGTTGTCGCCCATATTGTCGCGTTCATGGCCCTTGCGGTAGCCGCCCTGAAAGAGGACCGACGTGTTGCCGATCTTCTTGGCAGCGGCGGCCGAGCCGGAAATGCTGCGGTCTTCGCTGTCATAGGTCGACTTGACGATCGCACCCCAGTCGCGGCCTTCGGGAATAAGATCCTCTGGCTCCAGCGTATTGAGAACGATGGCGCCGCCGAGCATGCCGGAACCGCCCTTGCTCGAATCCGCGCCGCGCACGATATCGAGCGAGGACAGTGAATCGAAATCGAAGGTGTCGCCGCCGCCGTTGGCGTTGGCGGGCGCAAAGGCACCCTGGCGCGAGCTGTTCGAAATATAAGGTATCGGAATGCCGTCGATGGTGGTCAGGATGCGAGCGCCGGAAAGGCCGCGCAGGTTGAAGCCTGCGTCACCACGCGAATAATTCACGCCGGCATCGACGCTTCGGCCGATATCGTCAAAATTAGTGACCTGCTTTTCTTCGAGCTGCTTGGCGGTGATCTCGGTCGCCAGCGGCGTGTCGGCGACGCTGCCCGGCGCCACGCGTTTGCCCTTGACGACGATCTTCTCCAGGACGGTGCTGTCCTCCGTCGCGGCTTGCGGCGTGGCTGCCGTAGCGCTTTGCGCGAAAGACTGCGAAACAGGAAGAACAACTGTGGCTGCCGTGCAGACCAATAGAACCGAGCGCCAATGCCGGACGATCATAACCTACCCTCTAATGATGATTACCGGGCTGGCTGGTCGTGGCGTGTCGCACGCTCGAGGGGCTGGCTGGGCTTTTACGAATGAAGGCGGAGCAGAATTCCGCCTTCTTTTTGCCGCATAAAAAACATGAGGAGGATTGTCAACATAAGTCGTCGTTTTATGTTGAAAATATCAATCAAGTTTTAGCGATCTTCAAGGACGTTGCACAACTGCAACGAAAGACGCCCTCATGCGTTGTCTTTGGCCACGGATACGAGGATTCGGACGCGTTGAGAAAACTTTCGACATTGGCGATCCTTCTCGCCGCTACTGCCTTTCTTGCCGGCGCCCGCCTGCCTGCGCAAGGCCCGATGCCCGAACCTCGGCCAGATGCCGGACAGGCGACCAGCCCCACCTCCCCGTCCTCGGAAAAGGCGGAACCGCCCCCGCCTGAAGAGGTCCCGGCCCCTCAGCCGAAACCCGATCTAAAGGATCCGGAGGCACCGGTATCGAGCCAGCCGCCAGCGCCGCAGGCCACACCGTCAAAGTCCGGACCGGCAGAACCGATGCAAGGTCCGCCACGGCCGCCGGGCAGCCCTGAAAGCTCGCAGCCGCCGACGGAAGAAGGTAAGCCGCCCGGCGAGCAGACACTTGAAGAGCAACACCTGACGATTGAACCCGAAAGCGATGCCGAGCATGCCGAATGCACGGCCGCCCTTCAGGCTTTGGGCGTCGCCTTCAAGGACACGCCGCGCATCGACGACGGTAACGGCTGCGGCATCGACAAGCCGATCGTCGTCTCCGAAGCCCTGCCCGGCATCAAGCTGAAGCCGGAGGCGACGATGCGCTGCCCGGCGGCACTCGCCCTTGCCCGCTGGATGAAGGACAGCGTCATCCCGGCGGCTTCCGCCGCCCTGCCGGAGCAGGGCCGCATCACCACCGTCAACCAGGCAACTTCCTATATGTGCCGCCTGCGCAACGGCGCCGGAACCGGCAAGATCTCCGAACATGCCCGCGGCAACGCTATCGATATTGCAAGCTTCCATTTCGAAAAGGGCGAGGATGTCGCCGTCCGCTCCCGCCGCGAGGACTCGACCCTCACCGGCGCCTTCCAGCGTACCGTCAGCGCCGCCGGCTGCCTCTACTTCACCACCGTCCTCGACCCCGAAAGCGACGCCGCCCACGAGACCCACTTCCACCTCGACGTGATCGAGAGGAAGGGCGGCTATCGCTACTGTCACTAATCATTTCAATGGTTTGCGATTCCCGCTTGAATCAGGCCATCCAACCACTAGACTTGAATGCGAAGAACCGGCGGAGCGCCCATCATGACTCTCAAACTCCGGATCTCCTTCTTCACATGGCTCGGCAATTGCTTGGGTCTAGACCAACTGAATCAAAAGATTCCGTCGCTCGCCGATCTCGCCGCCGCGCTTCCTGAGATTTGACACTGCTAGCAATTATCTCGATTGGGAAATCTCTTTTTACCTTAGCATGCAGCTGGGACTTAGGCTCACAACCAGGAAGTACGATGATCTCATTCAGACCCATGCGTGATAGCGAATATCCGGCTTACCTCGATTATTTCATCACTGATTATGCGACCGAGATTTCGGCCAACTACGGTCTTTCAGGCCCTCAGGCCTTGGCACGGGCCAAACAGGAAATCGCGAACGACCTGCCACATGGCATCAATACTCCCGGCGAGATCATGTTCTGTGTCGTAAACCAAACGCTGGAAGCTGAGAGCGTCGTGGGTTATCTTTGGTACCGACCGGATTTGGCAAGCCGCTCTGCATTCATCAAAGATTTCTATATCTTCGCTGCACATCAGGGAAAAGGGTTCGGCAAACAGGCATTATATGTGCTGGAAACTGAACTGGCGCGGACGGGGTTCGAGCAGATAAGGTTGCGTGTTGCCGAGGATAACAAGCGCGCGAAACATGTCTACGAGGGAACCGGCTTTCGCGTCACCGGCGTCAATATGAGTAAGACAATCAAAACGGGATAATTCATTACGGCTCTTGCGACCTGCCGCCAATTTTCTCCGCGTACTTAAGCTCCAAACATTCCCCACCTCGGCAAGCGCTCTGAAGATCAGAACAATCCCTCGATATAACCCTGGTCGTTCAGGAAAATCCGTTCCGCCGACGGCGACTTCGGCAGGCCGGGCATTGTCATGATCTCGCCGGTGATGGCGACGACGAAGGCCGCTCCCGCCGAAAGCCGCACCTCTCGCACGGTGACGATGTGGCCTTCCGGCGCGCCGCGCAGGTTCGGATCGGTGGAGAAGGAATATTGCGTCTTCGCCATGCAGATCGGCAGCTTGCCGTAACCCTGCTCCTCCCATGTCTGCAGCTGGTCGCGCACCGCCTTGTCGGCCGTCACCTCGCCGGCGTGATAGATTTTCGAGGCGACGATCTCGATCTTCTCGAACAGCGAAAGATCGTCGCCGTAAAGCGGCTGGAATTTCGCCTGCCCGGATTCGGCCAGTTCCACCACCTTGTGCGCCAATTCCTCGATGCCGGCCGAACCTAGTGCCCAGTGGCGGCAGAGGATCGCCTCGGCGCCAAGCCTCGAGACGAATTCCTTGACCGCCGCGATCTCAGCCTCGGTATCGGATACGAAATGGTTGATCGCGACAACGACGGGCACGCCGAAACGGCGCACATTGGCGACGTGCCGGCCAAGATTGGCGCAGCCCTTCTTCAGTGCTGCGACATCCTCCGTGCCGAGATCTTCCTTCTTCACCCCGCCATTCATCTTCAGCGCCCGGACGGTCGCGACGATCACCGCCGCATCCGGCTTCAGCCCCGCCTTGCGGCACTTGATGTCGAAGAATTTTTCCGCTCCGAGATCGGCGCCGAAGCCTGCTTCCGTCACCACATAGTCGCCGAGCTTCAGCGCCGTCTTCGTCGCCGTCACCGAATTGCAGCCATGGGCGATATTGGCGAAAGGCCCGCCATGCACGAAGGCCGGATTGTTCTCGAGCGTCTGCACCAGGTTCGGCTGCATCGCATCTTTCAACAGCACCGCCATGGCGCCGTCGGCCTTCAGGTCGCGCGCATGCACTGGTGTCCTGTCGAAACGATAGCCGATGATGATGTCGCCGAGCCGCTGCTCCAGATCCTTGAGGTCGGTGGCGAGGCAGAGAATCGCCATCACCTCGGAGGCGACGGTGATGTCGAACCCGCCCTGGCGCGGGAAACCGTTGGCGACCCCGCCGAGCGATGAGACCATGCTTCTGAGCGCCCGGTCGTTCATGTCCATGACCCGCCGCCAGGTGATGCGGCGGATGTCGATATTCTCTTCGTTGCCCCAGTAGATGTGGTTGTCGACCATCGCCGCCAGCAGATTGTGCGCCGATGTGATCGCATGGAAATCGCCGGTGAAATGCAGGTTGATGTCTTCCATCGGCACGACCTGCGCATAACCGCCGCCGGCCGCCCCGCCCTTGACACCGAAGCAGGGACCGAGCGAGGCCTCGCGGATGCAGACAATGGCCTTCTTGCCGATCCGGTTCAACCCGTCGCCGAGCCCGACGGTGGTGGTCGTCTTGCCCTCGCCCGCCGGTGTCGGATTGATCGCCGTGACGAGGATCAGCTTGCCGTCCTTCTTGCCCGCCTGCGCGGCGATGAACTCGGCGCTGACCTTCGCCTTGTCGTGACCATAGGGAACGAGCTGCTCGACCGGAATACCCAGTTGCGCCCCGATTTCGAAGATCGGCTTTTTGGCCGCAGCGCGCGCGATTTCGATATCGGATTTGATCGATGGCATAGATGTTCCCCCGTCCGACCTCCGCGGGAGCGGAGTCGTTGCTTTTCTCTTCATCGAGATAGCGAAATATCGGCGGGGTGTGAATAGTGCCACGCCTTGCGGCCGCTAAAGACTGACCGGCAACACGAGGCGCCTTCGGAGCTTAAACAAGCAGCAGCCCAGCGCAAAAACGCCGAGCTATGCTCTTTCACGTCCTAAGATCAATTGACCGAAGCCGCAACAGGAACGGTCTCTGCCTCAGCTTTTCTCGGGCATCGAAGGCTTTCCTTCGCCTCCGGCCCACAGACATGCAAGCCGGGCTTTTCATCATAAGGGATGATACCATTGACGATGCCAAACTTGAGCGCCTGGGAACGAAGTATAGTCCCTCGCTCAATTGATGTCGCGAACATCATCGTCTCGTATGTCTCGGCGCTCACGCCCATCTCGTCGAAATAAGCGAAGAATCTCGTATATTCAGCCGTCGTGGGCCTGACAAGGCCGATCGAGGAATATCCGACAATCCGCGGCGTTCCGCTCATCAGGACAAGAGTACAGCTTGAAAGGCAATACGCACGGCCGGCAAAAACTTCTCCCTCGGTCGGTCCGCTTTTGGCGATGCTGGCTTTGCAACGCGGATCCAGCTTTGGACAATTCGGTAACTGCGTTCTGCCAATCGAGGTCTCCAGACCTGCAGCACGGATCATACGCCCCATCACGAATGCCGCATCCATGTCCCCGCCATTAGACTGAAGGACGATAGGTAGCTTTCTTTCGCCGAGAGTCGTCAACATCGCCTTCAGCCGAGCCGGCGTATCCGGCGTGATGTCCCCATCCGCAGAAATCCACTGCGTGCACTCTTCCCGGCAGTTGCCATTGGACATCAGGAGGAAGTCCATCGGCTGGGTTTTCGGTAGTTTCTCGCTTGTCTCTGTGGCCGCATCCTGCACGGGCACCTGAGATAAAGGCGCCTTAGCCACCACAGGGGCTTCGGCGACCGGATGGCTGTGGCAGACAGCCTCGGCCACTGCATCTGTGGCGCAGAGCGGCATGCCGGGCCACTCATTGTAGGACAACATGTCCGTGATGAGACCTGTTCGAAGTGCCTCCATAGCCGGTACGATATTGATGTTGTCAGGCGTGGCGCTCATCATCAGACCTATCACATCTTCGCTGACGCCCATTTCCTTCAAATAGGCCGTCAAAGCAGCGGTAGCCTTCTTTCCAAGTTTGGTGGAACTGCTCTGCCCCGCCACCTTGCGTCCGACCTCCTTGCGGGAGATTTCCTTCTTCTTGCCATTCACGATCTTGTATTCGATGCGATAGGAAACACGCACCTTGTTATAGACGGTCGTGATCTGGTGGACGCCGATAAAGGCCCATTGCGACGAGACACGCGACACACCGCCCGCCAACGCCAGCGGACACGCGGAAAAACAGTATGCACCAGCCGAATAAGTGTAGCCGCCCGAGGGACCGTCCTTTGCAATAGCGGCTTCGCAGCGCATGTCCCCAACGGGGCATCCCTTCAGCCGCGTGCCGCCGACCGCCGTTTCCAGCCCGGCCTTGCGGATCATCCGGCCCATCGCATAGGCGGCATCGACGTCGCCGCCTTCCGAACGGAAAACGACAGGCAATTTACGGCCACCGATCTTCTTGAGTATTTTTCTAAGCCGCGCGGGCGTATCGGACGTTATGCGCCCCTCCGCCGATATCCATTCCGGACAGTTTTCCCGGCAGAGGAGACTACGCACGAGGATGAAATTCATCGGCGGCTGTGCCGCCTTCTTCTCTCCGGCAGCCTGCGAGGTTGCCGCTCCGATCGGCAAGGTCAAAAGGAGAAAAACAAGTAATAATCTGGAAAATAGACACTTCACCAAAAAGGAAATTGCAAAGCGCACGATTAAATTGCCTCAGTTGTACTGAGCATACGCTTAGCAATTGGCTTGACTGCCAGCAAGTCGGATTTCGCCGCCTGCTGCCATCCTTCTTATCTCTGTTCTTTCACCGCAATCAGGCTGAAATGGCGACCCGCTGCGGCCGCGTTCACGCAGTTCACCTGCTCCAGCGTAAAGCGCTGCAGGTAAACCAGTCCACCGCCTTTGCGCCCGTGCCGGAGAGAGCCGAGTTCTTTCGCAAAACTCTCCCAAGTGATTCTCTCCTTGCCCGGCTGCGCGAGACCATCCCTATGCAGCAGTGAAAGAACTCAGAGATACCGCAACGCTATTTTTGCAAGTCGAAACTCAACCGGCGCGCGCACTACCGTGGCTAATTATTCACAATTCGAATGAATTGGCTTGCGTTACGTCAATTGGGGCTAGCATCCCGCCGATTTTCTGTATTTGATAGCGGTAACATGAGGCTGCCGGGGGCGTACAAATGTCTTACATGACTACCTCTGAAAGACAGTCATTGCTTTCGGCAGAACTTTCGACCGCACGAACGCGCAGCCTGTTTGCGCAGGCGCTTGGCAGGGTCTCCACAGCCTTCGGATTGTCGCATGTGACGCTGATGCACGCCCCCTCCCCGGAAGACCTTCTCTTGAAACCCCTGCTGATCGAGAGCTCGCTTCCGGCTGCCTATGTCAGAGATTTCGACCGTGCCCACATGATGCGCGACTGCCCTTTCGGCGTAAGGCTGAGGGAGTCTGCCGTGCCGCCGGCCTGGCACCTCAACGACGCCTCCAATGGTCAGGCTTTCTCCGCCGAACTGCGTGCCCTGATGCTGCGCCATGCCATACCGGCAGGCGTTGCCATGCCGACCATTGCAGCCGACGGCCAGCGCCTGGTCTTCTGGTTCTGCGGCGAGCGCGCCGCACTCGGCCAGAGCGAAATCAACGAGCTGGCAATGATCATTCTCCATGCACTGGATGCATACAATGCAGTCAAACGCAACGAGGAATGCGCGCATAACGCGCTATCGACTCGCGAACTAGAAGTTGTGCGCTGGACTGCCCAAGGCAAGACCTCGATCGAAATCGGTCAGATCCTGACGCTCTCGGACCATACTGTGAACGCCTATATGACGAACGCGATCAAAAAACTCGATTGCGTCAACCGGACCCAGTTGGTAGCTAAGGCAATTCGATTGAAGCTGATCAACTGAGGAATCAGAAGAGAGTCGGCACGTCGTCCCGTGATCTGGGGGAATCGTGCCTCTTCACTTCGAACAGCCCGTTGTTGACAAGACAGAACAATCCCGCGCCCACATCGGCATCACCGATGCTGAAGTCGTCCAGATGCTTGCTGCCTATCGTCTTTTCGGCTTCTGGCGCATCGACATAGAGACAGGACATTTCTTTGCAAGCGAGGATGTCCATGCGATCTTTGGCCTCCCCTACAGCGACGGCCCTGTCAACCTGACAGAGCTGATGTCGCGCATCCACGAGGAGGACCGCAGCCTGATCGCCCAAACTTTCGAAGAGGCGAGCCTTCACGGCGTCGGCTTCCATTTTGTTTATCGTGTCGACAACCGGCTTGGCGGCTACAAGCTGGTGCGCAGCGTCGGCCGCTTCCGAAACGATGAAAGCGGCGGCGGCATCGTCGGCATCACCTATGAATTCGTCGAGAAACTGCGCGTCGTCGGCTTCGAGGACAACACGATACCCCGCTGAATCCAGATGTTTTAGCGGTCGAGCACCGAGCGGATCTCGACGAGGTTCGAGCGCACCCTCAGAATATAGAAACCCATGGTGGCGAGATGGCTCGGCATGATCCAGCCATCCTCGCGCCCGTTCGAGATGATCGCCGGCTGGATGCGCAGTGCGGCCTGGAACTGCCGCGTCGTTCCGCCCCAGATCGCACCGAGATTACGTTCCTGCACCACCTGCGAGAAATCCGCCTGCGCGGCGGCAAGGATGGCGTAGTAAGCATAGAGCTGGCCATAGGCGAACCAGAACCGGTCGTCGGCGCGGGTATCGAACCAGCCGCGATTGTGGTTTTCCGAGCGCTCGGCGAGCATGTCGGAGGTGCCGCCGAGATCGTTGGCGATGCGGTCGATGAACTGCATAAGATTGTCGGCGCGGCCGTCGAAAACGACGTTGCAGAGGGCGAGATCGGTGTTGAATTTGCGCAGGCTGCCTATCGCCGAGCGGTAATAGGAGGGCGTCGGTGTCTTCGGCCCGAAGGGGTTGAGGCCGAAATACCAGCTGTTTTCGTCGAACTGCAGATTGCCGCGCGCGCTCTGCAGGTCGTTGTTAATGCCCGACGTGCCGCGCACACGCCCGAGCGTATCGACAAGCTCCGCCGAAGTCCGCCGCACCGCCTGGTTGATACCGCGCTGGAAAGAGGCCTTGTTGTCGAGGAAGGGCGTATGATCCCAGTCGACGCCGAAAAAGCCCATCTTGTAGAGCAGCATGGAGGAGATCCATGCGTTCTGGTTGACATTGAAATCGGTCAGATCAGCCGCGACGTCGACGATCGCCGAGCGCTGGCAAGTCTTCGGTGCCGTCGCAGCGGTACCGTCGGCCGCCGGCACGTCCTGTCCGGCCGCGACCTTGCGCTCCGAAAGCCGGTACTGGTCCACGAAGGCGGGGTTGAAATTCGTCCAGACCTGCGTCTGCCAGAAGAAATAGCCGTAGAGCCCGACAAGCAGAACCACGGCTGCGATCACAGGCAGCCGGATCATCCAGCTCCGGCGCTGATACCAGCCGTGCGCGGCAAGAAAGGGCCAAAAGGCCCAGGCGGAAAACAGGCGGGCCCAGCGGCCGATCGTCTGGCCGATCAGCCTGAAAAAACCGGCTATCCGGTCAAGCATCGTCGTCTCCTGTCAGGCGAGGCGAACATCGGGACATTGCCGCCCGCTGCATCCCACATATGCGCTCGATGGGCCGAGCACAACACGAGCCCTTCGATTTTTCGGAATGAAAGCATTGCGCAAGAGGGGTGCCCTGCTGGTCAGGAGCGGGGGAAAGGCAGGCTGAAACGGAAAGACCTGCGCGCCGTGTCGATCAGAGGCGCTCCCGATGTTTCCGGCGGCGATTCGGCATAGGTCGGAAACCTTCTGGCGAGCTCGATATCGGCGCGGCTCTTGCGCCGCTCCAGATCCTGGGCGACCAGCATGCCCTTCTCAAACAGCCTGATCGGTGCGGCGATATCGGGAAAGAGTTCCGGCTTGATCCTCACCTTCATGCCTGGCCGATCGGTATCGACCTGCGCCTGGTAGATGATCAGCCGCTCTTCCACGTCGATCAGCAGCTTGCGCAGCAGCGCGTTGCAGGCGGCGATCCGGCCGTTCAGCGAATCGACAAAGGCCTGGAACAGGCCGATGAAGCGCTCACGCCTCTGGCTGTCGTCGCGCATCTCGTGCTCTCCGGCGGAAATCCGCTCGGCCTCCGCCTTCAGCGCCCGCCGCTCCGCCTCCATCTGCTCCCAATGCGCCCTGTTGCCATAGACGCCGATACGGCCCTGCGTCGTCAGCGCCTTGGCATTGAGCTCCTTCATCTTGAGGCGGGCGATATCGATGGAAACAACCAGCCGGCGCCGCTGCTCGACGATATCGACAAGGCCGAGTTCGGCGGCCTTGTGCCGTTCGGTGAGCGCGGCGCGCTGGCCGGCAATCAGTCCCGCGAGCGCATCCGATTTCGTCAAAAGGTCGAGCAGCCGCTCGATGACAGGCGCTTCGCGCACACGTTCGGTATACATGCGCCACATCCGTTGGCGCGACACCCAGCCGGCCATCTTCTCACGCAGCGTCAACCCCCGGAAACTGTCGAGATCGGCTGAAACCTCGGCCGTCAACCGATCGAGGCAAAAGACCAGCTCGGCCAGTTGGGCGTCGAGCGCCGCAGCATCGGCGATATGGGCCTGGAAGCGGGTATTCTGCTCGAGGAAGACCTCGTCGGCCGATCGTGTTTCGTCGCCGCTGAAGGCGCCGATCGCGGCCACGCAATAGGCTCCCTCGGCCACAATCCTTTCGGCAAGGCTGCCTGCGGCTTCATACTGGCTGTCGAATGGCGGGGGTTTGCGCACCAAGCCTCTCCAGGGAATCTCCTGCCCGCAAGCTAGCCGCTTGCGACGCCAAAGAAAACAGGCAGCGTCGCCGGCTTCAGACCGGCTCGGCGATCCAGGTACCGTTCATCGCGTCGTCCCAGTGCCTGCGGCAGAGCGAGACATATTTCTCGTTGCCGCCGACATCGATCTGGGCGCCTTCGTGCAATACTTTTCCTTCCGCGTCGAGCCGCACAACCATCGTCGCCTTGCGTCCGCAATGGCAGATCGTGCGCACCTCGCGCATTTCGTCGGCGATCGCCAGCAGTTCCTGCGAGGCCGGAAACAGCTTGCCCTGGAAATCGGTTCTTAGCCCGTAGACCATCACAGGGATGCCGAGCCTGTCGACGATGCGGGCAAGCTGCCAGACATGGACAGGCGTCATAAAATGCGCCTCGTCGACGAAGATGCAGGAAATCGGCGCCCCTTCGCCGCTCAGCGTGGCGACCAACCGGAACAGATCCTCCTGCGGCTCGAAGGGAATGGCGCTCGCCTCCAAGCCGATCCGCGAGCCGATGACGCCTCGGCCCGCGCGCTCGTCGAAGGCGGCGATCAGCTGCACCGTGCGCATGCCGCGCTCCTGGTAATTATAGGAGGCCTGCAGCAGCATCGTCGACTTGCCGGCGTTCATCGTCGAGTAGTTGAAATAGAGTTTTGCCATCCGATTTCTCCTTGATCGGCTTATTGAAAGCTCGGAATGGCAAAGAAAAGCCCTGGGTGAACGATAATCACAGGAATCCGGCTCGAAAACCGCGGAAAGCCCCGAAAACAAGGCACCGCCAAAAAAACCGCGGACGTCGCAATCGCATGGGTCGATACGGCGCAAACGCACTGAGGTCGCTTGTCAAACTCGGTTAATGATGGTTGGCTTGGGAACTTAAAGACTGGGAGTCTAAAATGAAAACAACAAGCACGTTCAAACTCGTTACCGCAACTGCCGTCGCCGCCCTCTCCGTTGCGACCGCCGCCTTCGCTGCCGATCCCGACAGCTGCTCCACCGTTCGTTTCTCGGACGTCGGCTGGACGGATATCACCGCCACCACCGCCACCGCATCCGTCGTCCTGAAGAGCATCGGCTATCAGACCGACGTCAAGGTTCTCTCGGTGCCGGTCACCTATACCTCGCTGAAGAACAAGGACATCGATGTCTTCCTCGGCAACTGGATGGAGACGCAGGAGAAGGACGTCCGTCCCTATCTCGACGACAAGTCGGTCGAATCCTTCGGCCCAAACCTCGTCGGCGCCAAGTACACGCTCGCAACCAACGCCAAGGGTGCTGAACTCGGCATCAAGGACTTCAAGGATATCGCCGCTCACAAGGACGATCTCGACGGCAAGATCTACGGCATCGAGCCCGGCAATGACGGCAACCGCCTCGTCATGGACATGATCGAGAAGGACGAGTTCGGCCTGAAGGATATGGAAGTCGTCGAGTCCTCCGAACAGGGCATGCTCGCCCAGGTCGCCCGTGCCGACAAATCGGGCAAGCCCGTTGTCTTCCTCGGCTGGGCACCCCATCCGATGAACACCAACTTCAAGCTGACCTACCTCACAGGCGGCGACAACGTCTTCGGTCCTGACTTCGGCGGCGCCAAGGTCTTCACCAATGTCCGTGCCGGTTATCTCGAAGAATGCCCGAATGTCGGCATGATGTTGAAGAACCTGAAGTTCTCCCTCGACATGGAAAACCAGATCATGGGCAAGATCCTCAACGACGGCAAGGAGCCGGAAGCTGCGGCTTCTGAATGGCTGAAGGCGAACCCCGCAGCGCTCGAGCCCTGGCTTGCGGGCGTCAAGACCCGCGACGGCAGCGGCGAGGCCCTCGCGGCCGCCAAGACCGGCCTCGGCCTCTAATGATATGAACGGGGCGGCTCGCCGCCCCGTTTCATTTTTGTCCGATTGTTGTTTTTTGGATAGGCGCGCCCTTGAATTGGATCACCGAATTTAAGATTCCCGTTGGCCCCTGGGCCAAATCCTTTGTGGATTGGCTGACCTCGAACGGCGAATGGTTCTTCAACCAGATCGCCTTCCTGCTGTCGAGCGCGATAGACGGCCTGCTCTTCGTGCTGCAGAAGCCTCATCCGCTGATCGTCATCGCTGCCATCACTGCCATCGCCTTTTGGCTGCGCCGGTCGATCGCGGTTGCCGTCTTCACCTGTCTCGGGCTGCTGCTGATCGTGAACCAGGACTATTGGAAGGAAACGACGGAGACGCTCGCCCTCGTGCTCGCCGCCACCTTCGTCTGTATGGTGATCGGTATTCCGCTCGGCATTGCCGCCGCCCGCCGCCCTTGGGTCTATGCTGCCATGCGCCCGGTGCTCGATCTCATGCAGACCATACCGACTTTCGTCTATCTGATCCCGGCGCTCATCCTATTCGGCCTCGGCATGGTGCCAGGCCTGATCGCGACCGTCATCTTCGCAATCCCCGCCCCGATCCGGCTGACGCGCCTCGGCATCATCTCAACGCCGCCGTCCCTCGTCGAAGCCGCCGTGGCTTTCGGCGCGACGCCGATACAGGTGCTGCGCAAGATCGAGCTTCCCTTCGCCACGCCGCAGATCATGGCGGGTCTCACCCAGACCATCATGCTGTCGCTGTCGATGGTCGTCATCGCCGCCCTTGTCGGCGCTCCAGGGCTTGGCGTGCCCGTCGTCCGTGCGCTGAACACCGTCAATATCGCCAAGGGCTTCGAGGCGGGCTTCTGCATCGTCATCCTGGCAATCATTCTCGACCGGATGTTCCGCACCGCGGGTGAAGGAGGCGCTGCATGACCGCGGTAAGCTTTAACAATGTCAGCATCGTCTTTGGCGATCGACCGGAAACCGCGCTTGCCATGGTCGACCAGGGCAAAACACGCGACGAGATCGGCGCCGCCACCGGTCTGGTGCTCGGCGTGGCCAACGCCTCGCTGACGATCGAGGAAGGCGAGATCCTGGTGCTGATGGGTCTTTCCGGCTCCGGCAAGTCGACGCTGCTGCGCGCCGTCAACGGGCTCGCTCCCGTGGTGCGTGGCGATGTCGCGGTCTCGGCGGCCACCGGCCCCGTCAACCCCTATAGATGCAATGCCAAGGCGCTACGCGAGCTGCGCACCCACACCGTCTCCATGGTGTTCCAGCAATTCGCCCTCCTGCCCTGGCGCACAGTCGCCGACAATGTCGGCTTCGGTCTCGAGCTCGCCGGCATGCCGGAAGCCGAACGCAAGCTCCGCGTCGGCGAACAACTTGAACTCGTCAACCTGACGAAATGGGCCGATCGCAAGGTCAACGAGCTTTCCGGCGGCATGCAGCAGCGTGTCGGGCTCGCCCGCGCCTTTGCCACCGGCGCCCCGATTCTGCTCATGGACGAGCCGTTCTCGGCGCTCGACCCATTGATCCGCACCCGCCTGCAGGATGAACTCCTGGAGTTCCAGCGGCGGCTGAAGAAGACCATCCTCTTCGTCAGCCACGATCTCGACGAGGCCTTCCGCATCGGCAATCGCATTGCCATCATGGAGAGCGGCCGCATCATCCAGTGCGGGACGCCGCACGATATCGTCAAGAACCCCGCCGACCAGTATGTCGCTGATTTCGTGCAGAACCTCAATCCGATCAACATGCTGACGGCGGCCGACGTCATGCAGCCAGGCCTCGGCCAGACTGCCGCCGGCATGAGCGTCAGCGCCACGGCCCGCGCCGCGACCCCGCTCATCGATATTCTCGATGCCCTTGCCCGCCAGCCGGGCAGTATCGGCATCGTCGAGAACGGCACGATCGTCGGCACCATCTCGGCTCAGGATATCGTTGCCGGCCTCACCCGCCATCGCCGCAAGGAGGAAGCTTGATGTTTTCCATCCGCTTTGTCACAAAGCGGATATGAAAGATCAGCCCTCGCCCTTACGCGAAACCGACGACGATGCCCGCAAGCTCGCCCGCGTGCTTTTGCGCTCCGCACGGCACGCGGCGATTGCCGTTCTCAGCCCCGAGACCGGTTTCCCCTTCGCCAGCCGCGTGCTCGTCGCCACCGATATCGACGGCAGCCCCGTCATCCTGGTTTCTCAGCTGTCGGCCCATACCAGGGCGCTCGCCAAAGACCCGCGCGCCTCCCTCCTGACTGGCGAGCCAGGCAAGGGCGATCCCCTCGCCTATCCCCGTCTGACAACCCAATGCCTGGCAGAACCCGTCGAGCGCAGCAACCCATTCTACGAGCGTATCCGCACGCGTTTTCTCGCCCGCCATTCCAAGGCGACGCTTTATATCGACTTTCCTGATTTCCTGTTTTTCCGTCTCAAGCCGGAACAGGCCAGCCTCAATGGCGGCTTCGGCCGCGCCTACCAGCTGGATGGGAATGATCTCATAATCCAGTCGGCGGCGAATGAGGCGATCGCCGCCGAGGCGGCAGAGACAGTGCGAGATTTAGTAGAACGCCATCCCGATGTCGCCGAAGCCCTCGCTAACAGGCTAAAGGCGCCAGAATCGGGTCCCTGGCGCATTTGTGGTATCGATTCCTCAGGTTTTGACATGATTTCCGGCGACTTGCTGCTGCGATACGAGTTCGAAACCCTCGCGGTGGATGCCGATCACATTTGTTCAAACATGACTAAAATAGCATACTCGATACCTTAAATTTAGGTATATACAATCTTCGAGCCTAGTTGGTAGGCTTTTGGTGTCAGTCAAAATCCCGGCTGGTACCCTGCGCCAACACGCTTGATGTACGTTTCGCATTAGGAAGATAACATATGGAAACCTCTGATTTGGCCGATCACACGACCGTGGCGGCAGCTTTATTGTCGGCCATGGCCAATCCGAAGAGATTGCTGATCCTGTGTAGCCTCGTGAAGGGCGAAGTGGCCGTCGGCGTGCTTGCGACGCAGGTCGGGCTCAGCCAGTCGGCTCTCTCTCAGCACCTGTCGAAACTGCGCGCTCAAAAGCTGGTCAAGACCCGCCGGGACGCACAAACCATTTATTATTCGAGCACCTCCGAGCCGGTCATGAAGATTCTGGCAACTCTCGAAGACATTTACCTCGTGCAGAACAGAAATAGATCCGCCGCCTGATGATAGCGCTGACATGAATGTCGGCCGATGCCATGCTGCAAGGGTATGTTCCCGGAGGCTCGGCACCGATATTTCAGCACGTGAACCTTATGGCATGACCGGCAAATTTGCGATTTGCCGGTCGTACTTTTAGAATGATGGCCGATCGCGCCGGAGCGCCCGTCCCGCAATTGATCTTTTGTTTTGGTGCATTCCAGACGTAAAACCGCCGCGCAGTTTTGGCGGTATCGCTTTAACTGCCGACCACACCGTTATCGGAGCGGGTCAGCACCACCAGCGACGGGCGGGCAGGCATGCCGGGCTTGAAGTCGGGCCAGCTGGTGCCGGCATCCTCCATCGAAGTCGCATCCTCGTTGTCGGCCATCCGCAATTCGCCCGGATGCTGAACCGAGAGGAAGACGCTGCTGCCATCCGCAGTGAACGTCGGCGAACAGGTTTCCGAACCGACGGGCGCAATATAGAACAGCTTCGGCAGTGCCCGGCCCGGGCCCTCGGTATCCATCACATAGACGGAATCGGCAATGCCTTCCGGTGGCGGGCCATCGGTAGTGACCCAGAGGCGTCCGGCCGGATCGACCGCGAGATTGTCAGGGTCTGTGAACCAGCCGGAGGAGGTCGTCGCCGGATGGAACATCGCCTGATCCTCGGCCTTGGCAGGGTCGCCGCAGAGAATGAAGACGTCCCACTTGAAGCTCTCGGCGGCATAATCCGGCTTTTCAGGACCACCAGGTGCTGCGAGTTCCAGCAGGTGGCCATGCGGATTGGGGCCGCGCGGATTGGCGATGTTGACCATCTCCTTCTCATCGCCGCCATCAACCTTGGGCAGCCGATCTTCGTTCTCCGTCATGGCGACATAGAGTTTGCCAGTGCCGAGATGCGGGATGAAGCCTTCCGGCCCGTCCATCGGCGTAGCGCCGACGAGATCGGCGGCGGCGCGCGTCGCCAGCACGACGTCAGCCTGGCTCTTGAAGCCAGCTTCCGCGCTCAACGGCCCCTCGCCGGCAATGAGCGGGATCCAGCGCATCGTGCCGTCGCTTTCGAACTTGGCGACATCAAGCGTGCCGTGGTCGAGCAGGTCCTTGTTGGCGGCGCGGTCGTTCGGGTTCCAGGGATCGCGGGTGACGAAGCGGTAGATATATTCGAAGTCGTCGTCGTCGCCCATGAAGACCACCACGCGGCCGTCAGGGGCGACGCTACACTGAGCGCCCTCATGCGTCATGCGGCCGAGCGAGGTGCGCTTGACCGGCTTTGCAGAGGGATCGAGCGGGTCGATCTCGACCACCCAGTCGAAACGCATCCATTCGTTCGGCTCTTCCTCGAACTTGAAGCGCGGCTCGATGCGGCTGACGGAATAGATATCGTTCTCGTCCTCGTCCCAGCCCTGGCGCTCGACCAGCTCCTGGTTCGGCAATTTCTTGTAGTCGCCGGCGAAGACATCCATCGCGCCTTCCTCGCCTGCGTCAGCTTCTCGCGATAGTTTTCGTCCGTCAGGCCGGGAAACATCAGGAAAGGCGTTGCATATTCATGGCTGACCACCATCAGCCCATGGTTGGAACTCTTCTCGCCCCAGGGCAGCGGCAGAAACTGCGTGAAGTCGTTGTTGTAGCCGAACTGTCGCTCGGCCGCCTTACCATCAAGCGTCGCGATATCGAATTCCGGGCTGTCGGCAAACAGTGCATCGCCCCAACGTGCCAGGATCTGGCGCTCATAGCCCTCCGGCCAGTGGTCGTCGGTATCGCGCACGCGCCTGAGTTCCGGAAATGTCAGGCTGGAGCCGGCAGCCTCGGCATGTGCGGTTCCGAGCGCTGGCGAAAGTGCCGCAGCGCCTATCGCTGCGAGAAAGCCCTTGAGCACGCTGCGGCGGCGAACGCCCTCTTCGAGAATGGCGCCGTAACTTGGCGCGAATGTATGGCGCCGCGTGGGGCGCGCCCTTGTCTTCTGGCGTCAGACATCAGTATCTCCGATCGAAATATCGTTTGATTTCAGTCAATTGATGAAATGCAATTGCGCCCTGCGAGCCATCGGTTTTTGTAACAAGCCGAGGCAAAGGATTGATGACGGGCAGCTTGCGGTGCCTGACCCAGGATATTTCCAGATGAGCGAAGCAAGTTGAGCCTCCTGTCAGGAGAGCTCTGGGGACTTTTCCCGTTGACGCCTTGGGAAGCCCTGATAATTTGACCGGGCAGTAAAAATATGGGCGTGAAGCCCCGGGAAAGGGCCGTCGGAGGCCAGGAGAACAGCATGTCCAATCGCCTCAATGCACCGAACGATCTTCGCGCCTTCTGGATGCCGTTTACGGCAAATCGCCAGTTCAAGAAGGAGCCGCGTTTGTTCGTCGGCGCCAAGGACATGTATTATACGACCCATGACGGCCGTCAGGTGCTGGACGGCACGGCTGGCCTCTGGTGCGTCAATGCCGGCCACTGCCGCCCGAAGATCACTGAGGCGATCCGCGAGCAGGCCGGCGAACTCGATTACGCGCCGGCCTTCCAGCTCGGCCATCCGAAGGCCTTCGAACTGGCGAACCGCCTGGTCGACATTGCCCCTGAAGGCCTGAACCACGTTCTCTACACCAACTCCGGTTCCGAGTCCGTCGAGACCGCGCTCAAGGTGGCGCTCGCCTATCACCGTGTGAAGGGCAATGGATCACGCTTCCGCCTGATCGGCCGCGAGCGTGGCTATCACGGCGTCAATTTCGGCGGCATCTCCGTCGGCGGCATCGTCACCAACCGCAAGATGTTCGGCACGCTTCTGACCGGCGTCGATCACATGCCGCACACCCACCAGCCCGGCAAGAACAACTTTACCCGCGGCGAGCCCGAGCATGGCGGCGACATCGCCACCGAACTCGAGCGTATCGTCACCCTGCATGACGCCTCCACCGTCGCCGCCGTCATCGTCGAGCCGGTGGCGGGCTCCACCGGCGTCTTGATCCCACCGAAGGGCTACCTGCAGAAGCTGCGCGAGATTTGCACCAAACACGGCATCCTGCTGATCTTCGACGAGGTCATTACCGGCTTCGGCCGCCTCGGCGCCCCCTTTGCCGCGCAATATTATGATGTCAAGCCCGACATGATCACCGCCGCCAAGGGACTGACCAACGGCGTCATTCCGATGGGCGCCGTCTTCGTCACCTCCGAGATCCATGACGCGTTCATGAACGGCCCGGAGCACATGATCGAGTTCTTCCACGGTTACACCTATTCCGGCAACCCGATCGCCTCCGCCGCCGCCCTCGCCACGCTCGACACCTACAAAGAAGAGGGGCTGCTGACACGCGCCGCCGAGCTTTCCGACTATTGGGCCGACGCGCTGCATTCGCTGAAGGATTGCCCCAATGTCATCGACATCAGAAACACCGGCCTGATTGGCGCCATCGAACTCGACCCGATCGCCGGCGAGCCCACCAAGCGCGCCTTCACCGCTTTCCTGAAAGCCTATGAAAGCGGCCTGCTGATCCGCACTACCGGCGATATCATCGCACTCTCCCCGCCTCTGATCATCGAGGAGCACCACATCGACGAGCTCTTCGGCAAGCTGCGGACTATCCTGCAGAACAACATCTGAGAAAGCTCTGAAGACTTCCGGCATCACGGCCTGCGGCGGGGCTAAGTCCACGCAGGCCTTTTGTTGGGAAATCGACGGGCCTCAGGTCACGGCGGCGACGGAAAGGCAGAGGGCGAATTTCTTCAGGAGCCGGCGATCGAATTGCCCCTCATTGCCAAGCATCCATTTCAGGGCTTGGCTCGCGCTCCATGGCGCCTTGTACGGCCGCACGGAGGTCATGGCGTCATAGACGTCGCAAATCGCAGCAAGACGCGCATGGAAGCTGACCTGCGCTTCGGAAAGCCTGCGGGGGTAGCCCTTGCCGTCGATACGCTCATGATGGTTGAGGCAAACGTCGAGAACGATCTCCGGCATGCCTTCCTGGCGTGACAGGATTGCGTGCCCCTTTTCCGGATGATCGCGGATCATCTTGATCTCGTCCTCGTCCAGGCGCCCTTCCTTGTTGAGTATCTCGAGCGGAATTTCGAGCTTGCCGACGTCGTGCAGCAATCCTGCCGTGCCGAGCATCTGCACGGTCGTCTCGTCAAGTCCGAGATGACGGCCGAAAAGGATCATCAGCGCACTCACCGACAGCGAATGCAGAAACGTCACTTCGTCCTTGGATTTCAGACGCGTAACGCTCAGAAAGACAGTGGGATTGTCATCCATCGACTTCGAGACCGAGGAAATCACCGGCGCCACCTGATCGAAGCTGATGCCATCACCATGCTGGAGTCGGCCGAAAACGCTTTCCAGGACCTGCACGGATTTCTGGATGGTCTCGCGTGCCGCCTTCGTGTCGACCTCGATATTGCCGCCTGGCAGACCGCCGATGTCGAGGCCTCTGCTGGTGTTGATGATAACACCTTCAATGCCGCTCTTGCGAATTTTCAGCGCGTCGGCTTCACGGCGCAGCAGAAATCTTCGCTTGGACAGAAGAGGGTCCTGCCATGCACCCTCGATCGCCTCCACAAACATTCCGTTGCGCACCTGTCTGGCTTCGATACGCTTGAGCATCCAGATCTCTGTTTCCTGAAATATCTCTCTGTTTATTATCGACCGTTCTTTTGCATCGCAGCAATATATGCACGAACAACAGTTCTACACTGAGTGGTAGAATCAAGCGTTAATTTCAAAACCGAATTCGACTATTCAAAAAGACGAAGAGTTTCGCGAAATTCGGCCGGCTCATCGGCACCGCGCAGATGCGGGTACAACATCCTCCAGAGATCTGCAGACGGCACCACGATCGACGATTTTGGATTATTTCGCGCTGGATCGGCTCGATTTTCGTTTCATTTTGTTATCAACTTGCGAAATCTCAGCAAAATTCTTAGTAATCTTGCCGTTGCACCCATTCGAGCCAAATATGGCCGGAGGGCGCATCGATCGCGCCGATATCGATCGTCCTTGGCACGGCCCGGGGCCGTTGAACGGTCCGGAAAATCCGGCGCGGCACCTCATCGCGGGTCGAATGACCCCATCCAAGGAGACAGACAATGACCCTCAAGACATTGACGGCGACCCTCATCGCGTCGCTCGCCTTTGCGCCGCTTGCCCATGCAGATATCACCATCGGCCTGATCGCGCCGCTGACCGGCCCCGTCGCCGCCTATGGCGACCAGGTGAAGAACGGTGCACAGACCGCCGTCGACGAGATCAACAGGAAGGGCGGAATTCTCGGCGAGAAGGTCGTCCTCGAACTGGCCGATGATGCCGGCGAACCGAAACAGGGCGTTTCCGCCGCCAACAAGGTCGTCGGCGACGGCATCCGCTTCGTCGTCGGCCCGGTGACATCGGGCGTCGCCATTCCCGTTTCGGACGTGCTTGCTGAAAACGGCGTGTTGATGGTCACCCCGACCGCGACGGCCCCCGACCTGACCAAGCGCGGTCTGACCAACGTGCTGCGCACCTGCGGCCGCGACGATCAGCAGGCCGAAGTCGCCGCCAAATATGTGCTGAAGAATTTCAAGGACAAGCGCGTCGCCATCGTCAACGACAAGGGCGCCTACGGCAAGGGGCTCGCCGACGCCTTCAAGGCGACGCTGAACGCCGGCGGCATCACCGAAGTCGTCAATGACGCGATCACGCCCGGTGACAAGGATTTCAGCGCGCTCACCACCCGCATCAAGTCCGAGAAGGTCGACGTGGTCTATTTCGGCGGCTACCACCCGGAAGGCGGCTTGCTCGCCCGACAGTTGCATGACCTCGCCGCCAACGCGACGATCATCGGCGGCGACGGACTCTCGAACACCGAATTCTGGGCAATCAGCACGGATGCGGCAGGAGGCACGATCTTCACCAACGCTTCGGACGCCACCAAGAGCCCGGATTCCAAGGCCGCAGCCGACGCGCTCGCCGCCAAGAACATCCCGGCCGAGGCCTTCACACTGAACGCCTATGCCGCCGTCGAAGTGCTGAAGGCCGGCATCGAGAAGGCCGGCAGCGCTGAGGACGCGGAAGCCGTCGTGGCCGCGCTGAAGGGCGGCGAAGAAATCCCGACCGCCATCGGCAAGGTCACCTACGGCGAGACCGGCGACCTCACCTCGCAGAGCTTCTCGCTCTACAAGTGGGAAGCCGGCAAGATCGTCGCCGCCGAGTAAACCATCGCTGACCGTCAACGACCGGGCGCCTCTATGGCGCCCGGCTTCATTTTGCGGCACTCGCATGTCACGGCAGATCGGCTATAAGTTTCGGAATCGGTTGCAATGTGAGCAATGCCATGACCAGCAGACTTGAACGTTTCATCGACCAGGGCGTCGGCCGCGTACCTGCCGATATCGTGCTGAAGGGCGGTCGCTTTTTCGATCTCGTCACCGGCGAACTCATCCAGTCGGACATTGCCATCGGCGCCGATCGCATCGTCGGCACCTCAGGCAACTATGAAGGCGAAACCGAGATCGATATCTCGGGCAGAATTGTCGTTCCCGGCTTCATCGACACGCATCTGCATATCGAATCTTCGCTCGTCACACCGCATGAATTCGACCGTTGCGTTCTGCCCTATGGCGTCACCACCGCCATCTGCGATCCGCACGAAATTGCCAATGTGCTCGGAACCGCCGGCATCGAATTCTTTCTCGAATCCGCGCTGGAGACGATCATGGACATCCGCGTCCAGCTGTCCTCCTGTGTGCCGGCGACACATCTCGAAACCTCCGGCGCCGACCTGCCGATCGAGAGCCTCCTGCCCTTCCGCATTCATCCCAAGGTCATCGGCCTTGCCGAATTCATGAATTTCCCCGGCGTGATCCACAAGGATCCCGTCTGCATGGCCAAGCTCGACGCCTTCCAGGGCGGCCATATCGACGGCCACGCGCCGTTGCTTTCCGGCAATGACCTCAACGGCTATCTCGCAGCCGGCATCCGCACCGAGCATGAATGCACGACCGCCGGCGAAGCGCTGGAAAAGATCCGCAAGGGCATGCATATCCTCGTACGCGAGGGTTCGGTCTCCAAGGATCTCGCGGCGCTGATACCCATTATCACCGAGCGGCTTTCACCCTTCCTCGCGCTTTGCACCGACGACCGCAATCCGCTCGATATCGCCGAACAGGGTCATCTCGATCATATGATCCGCACGGCGATCGCAAGCGGCGTCGAGCCCCTGGCGATCTACCGCGCCGCCTCGATTTCGGCCGCCCGCGCCTTCGGCCTCAAGGACCGCGGCCTGGTCGCGCCGGGCTGGCGAGCCGATCTGGTGGTTCTCGACAGCCTGGAAAATTGCCGTGCCGACATGGTCTTTTCCGCCGGACGACGCGTTACCAATGCGCTCTTTTCCTCGCGCAGACCGGTTGCCCCGATCGGCCTCGACAGCGTCAAGGCCCGGCCCGTCAACGCCGCCCATTTCGGCGTTGCGGTCGCCGAAGGCGAAACGCCCGTCATCGGCGTCATGCCGGGCAAGATCATCACCGAGCATCGCCGCTATCGCCTGCCTGTCCGGGGCAACGAGACGACGGTCGATCTTGCCAACGATATCATCAAGGTCGCCGTCATCGAGCGCCACGGCAAGAACGGCAACCACGCCAACGGCTTCGTCCAGGGCTTCGGCCTGAAGAAGGGTGCGATCGCCTCGACCGTTGGCCATGACAGCCACAATATCTGCGTGGTCGGCGTCAGCGAGGACGACATGGCACACGCCGCAAACCGCCTCGGCGAGATCAAGGGCGGCTTCGTCGTCGTCGAAGACGGCAAGGTCACCGGCGAAATCGCCCTGCCCATCGCCGGCCTGATGAGCCTCGAGCCCTATGAGACGGTCCGCGATACGCTCCACCAACTGCGCAAAGCCGCCTTGGCGCTCGGCGCCACGCTGGAAGAACCCTTCCTCCAGTTGGCCTTCCTGCCGCTGCCTGTCATCCCACACCTGAAGATATCCGACCGCGGCATGGTGGACGTAGACAAGTTCGCGCTGATTGGGTGAGGGAATCCTTGGCAAATCCCGCGGCAGCGCCTATTTTGCAATATCGCTGGAGCCCATGATGACGAAGCTGGAACAGATTGAAAAATCCGTGGCCGAACTCAACAAGCAGGAGTTCGAAGCCTTTTCCACATGGTTTGAAGCCCTTCAGGCCGAACGTTGGGATCGGCAGATGGAAAAGGACGCCGTAAGCGGCAAGCTCGATCATCTCGCGGAGAAGGCCTTTGCCGATTTTCATGCCGGAAAGACAAGACGGCTTTGAAACACCACGCGACTCCCGCCTTCTGGGAGGCGTATGACCGCTTGCCTGAACAGATACGGAAGTTGGCTGACGGAAACTTCGATCTGCTCAAACAAGATCCCAGACATCCCTCCTTGCATTTCAAACGCGTCGGCCGATTTTGGTCGGCGCGCGTCGGTGCATCCTGGAGAGCTTTAGCCGTCAGTGACGGAGATGACATCATCTGGTTTTGGATCGGCTCGCACGCAGATTACGATAAGCTTCTGAAATAACCGTCAAACCCGCGCACAAAACCCATCCAGCGCCGCAAGCTTCACTGACCCCGTGCCCGCTACCGCCTCGAAGCCCGGCATCTCAAGCGGTTCCCCGAGCACCATACCATCAGGCAGACGGAATTCCGTCGGTTTGCGCGTCAGGTTGAAGACGAAGAGCAGCTTTTCGCCGTCCTTTTCGCGGGTGAAGGCGAGCAGGTCCTGGTTGGTGCCGACGAAGATCATGTCGCCGTCGATCAGCGCCGGGTGGCTCTTCCGGAATGCGAGCGTCCTGCGGTAGTGTTGCAGCACCGAGCTTTCGCTCGCCTCCTGCGTATCCACGGAAAGCGCTGCCTGCTCGTAAGGCACCGGCAGCCAGCTCTTTTCCGCGGAGGTGAAGCCTGCATGCGCCTTGCCGGCTTCCCAGGGCATCGGCGTGCGGCATCCGTCGCGGCCCTTGAAGGCTGGCCAGAAGCGGATGCCGTAGGGATCGCGCAGATCCTCGAAGGCGAGCTCAGCCTCCGGCAGACCGAGCTCCTCGCCCTGATAGAGGCAGATCGAACCGCGCAGCGCTGCAAGCACCGAGATCGCCAGCTTGGCGATGACAGGGCGCTCTTCCTCCGTCAGCGCAAACCGGCTGACATGGCGCATGACATCGTGGTTGGAAAAAGCCCAGCACACCCAGCCGTCCGTGACCGCCTTCTGGAAGGCTTCGACGCAGCCGCGGATATGCTCGGCGGTGAAATCCGGCCCGAGCAGATCGAATGTGTAGCACATGTGCAGCTTGTCGCCGCCGCTCGTATAGGCGCCAACCGTCTTCAGCGAACGCGCTCCATCGCCGACCTCGCCAACAGTCGTGCGATCCTCGTACTGATCGAGCAGCATCCGGAAGCGTTTGAGGAAATCGACATTTTCCGGCTGCGTCTTGTCATAAAGATGGTTCTGCATGCCGTAGGGATTGGTATCGGGCGCATCGAGGCCTGCGTCATCCTCGTCGGGCTCGTGCGGCGGATTGCTCCTGAGCAGCTTGTCGCAGAAATAATAGTTGACCGTGTCCAGGCGGAAGCCGTCGACGCCGCGGTCGAGCCAGAACTTCACCGTATCGAGGACCGCATCCTGCACGGCCTTGCTGTGGAAGTTGAGGTCCGGCTGCGAGGTCAGGAAATTGTGCTGGTAATATTGCCGGCGCACGCCATCCCATTCCCAGCCCGGCCCGCCGAAGATCGACAGCCAGTTATTCGGCGCCGTGCCGTCAGGCTTCGGGTCGGCCCAGACATACCAGTCCGCCTTAGGATTGGTCCGGCTCGACCGGCTCTCGAGGAACCAGGGATGCCGGTCGGAGGTATGCGAGATCACCTGGTCGATGACGACCTTGATGCCGAGCCTGTGAGCTTCGGCCATCATCTCGTCGAAATCGGCGAGCGTGCCGAAGATCGGATCGACGTCGCAATAATCGGAAACGTCGTAGCCCATGTCGGCCATCGGCGACTTGAAGAAGGGCGAGAGCCAGATCGCGTCGACGCCGAGGCTGGCAATATGCGGCAGCCGGCGGGTGATTCCCCTGAGATCGCCGAGACCGTCGCTGTTGGTGTCCTGAAACGAGCGCGGATAGACCTGATAGATCACCGCGCCGCGCCACCAGTCCGCACTCCCGCCTGCCTGCAATGCCATCGGCTACATCTCCTGCCTCGTTTGCGCTCGCCACACTAAAGCGGACGAAACAAAAGACAACCATGTGAAGCGGTTATGAAGGCGTTGCGAAACGCCGCGATGCGTCGTCGCGATCCGACAAGGGGGAGACGTATATAGGCTTGTCCACAACCCGTTTCCATCCTCCGGATTTGGGGTTGCAACGCAAAGCCTTTGCGATAATGTGCGCGCTGACCTGCACGTAAGAGGTCAAACACCGGGAACAAATGATCTAATAAAGGCGAAAAGCCTAGAAAGGTGGACCCACCATGAACCATTTCACGAAAAAATTTCTCGCCTCTGCAATGCTTGGCACATTGCTGGCGTTTTCGGCCCATGCGGCCACGCTCAACATTCACAATGGTGGCGACCCGCAGTCGCTCGATCCGCAGAAACTTTCCGGCGACTGGGAGAACCGTATCGCCGGCGACATTTTCGAAGGCCTCGTCACCGAAGACGCCAAGGATAATCCGATCCCCGGCCAGGCTGAAAGCTGGACGATTTCGCCTGATGGCAAGGTCTACACCTTCAAGCTTCGCGACGGCATCAAGTGGTCCGATGGCCAGCCGGTAACGGCAGGAGATTTCGTCTTCGCCTTCCAGCGCCTCGTCGACCCGAAGAATGCCGCCGATTATGCCTATCTGCAGTTCACCATCAAGAACGCCGAAAAGATCAACAAGGGTGAGATCACCGATCTCAACCAGCTCGGCGTCAAGGCGATCGACGACAAGACGCTGGAGATTACACTTGAAAACTCCACTCCCTATTTCATCAATGCCCTGATGCATTACACCGCCTATCCGCTGCCGAAGCATGTCGTCGAGGCGAAGGGTCAGGATTGGGTCAAGATCGGCAACATCGTCACCAACGGCCCCTACAAGCCGGTCGAATGGGTTCCGGGCTCGCATGTCACCACCGTCAAGAACGACCAGTGGTACGACACCAAGGACCTGAAGATCGATGGCGCGAAATTCTTCGTGCTCGAAGACCAGGAAGCCGCGCTGAAACGCTACCGCGCCGGCGAATTCGATATCCTCACCGACTTCCCGACCGACCAATACGAGTGGATGAAGAAGAACCTGCCGGGCCAGGCGCATGTCGCCCCCTTCTCCGGCCTCTACTATTACGTCGTCAACTCGCAGAAGCCGCCCTTCAGCGACAAGCGTGTCCGCCAGGCTCTCTCCATGGCGATCAACCGCGAAGTCATCGGCCCGCAGATCCTCGGCACCGGCGAACTGCCGGCCTATTCCTGGGTGCCGCCGGGCACGGCGAACTACGGCGAGCCGGCCTATGTCAGCTGGAAGGATCTGCCCTATAGCGAGAAGGTCGCAGAAGCCAAGAAGCTTCTGACCGAAGCCGGCTTCGGCCCGGATAAGCCGCTGCACGCCGTGCTCAGCTACAACACCAACGACAACCACAAGCGCATCGCCGTCGCCATCGCTTCCATGTGGAAGCCGCTCGGCGTCGATGTCGAGCTCGTTAACGCCGAAACCAAGGTGCATTACGACCAGATGCAGCGCGGCCAGGTCGAAATCGGCCGCGCCGGCTGGCTTGCCGACTATAACGACCCGGACAACTTCCTGAACCTCTTGGTGACCGGCGTGCAGATGAACTACGGTCGCTGGTCCAATCCCGAATACGACAAGATGATCAAGGAAGGCAACGCCGAGACCGATCTCGCCAAACGTGCCGCGATCTTCAAGAAAGCCGAACAGCTGGCGCTGGATGAATCCGCCGCCCTGCCGATCTACTACTACGTCTCGAAGAATGTCGTTTCGCCGAAGATCGACGGCTTCGTCGACAATATCCAGGACATCCACCGCACCCGCTGGCTGTCGATGAAAGAGTAAGGGAAAACGGTCCTTCCCGCGCATTGGGGGAAGGACCGGCCCACGATCATGATCAAATACGCCCTCCGTCGCCTGCTATCGACGATCCCCGTTTTGTGGATCGCCGTCACAGCCTGCTTTTTTGTTTTGCGCCTTGCCCCCGGCGGCCCTTTCGATGGCGAAAGGCCATTGCCGCCGGTGATCTTGAAGAACCTTGCCATCCACTACAATCTCGACAAGCCGCTCATCCAGCAGTACCTGATCTATGTCGGTGACCTGCTCCGGGGCGATCTCGGCCCGTCCTTCGCCAGCGAAGACTTCACCGTCGCCCAGCAGATCATGATCGGTCTGCCCTACACCTTCACCATCGGTACGGCTGCCTTCCTGATTGCCATCATTGTCGGCGTGGCCGTCGGCTGTCTTGGGGCGCTCTACCAGAACAAGGCGCCGGATTATATTCTGGGCGCTCTCATCCTGATTGGCGTCGTGCTGCCGAACTTCCTGATTGCACCCATCCTGCAGCTCGTCTTCGGTATCCATCTCGCATGGTTCCCGGTTGGCGGCTGGGGTGATGGCTCGATCAAATACCTCATCCTGCCGATCGTCGTTCTGGCCCTGCCGCATGCCGGCCGTATCTCGCGCATCACGCGCGGCTCGATGATCGAGGTAATGAATCAGAACTTCATCCGCACCGCCAAGGCCAAAGGCATCGGCCCCCGCCTGACAGTCATGCGCCATGCGCTGAAGCCCGCCATGATGCCTGTCGTCTCCTATCTGGGGCCCGCCGCAAGCTACCTTCTCACCGGCTCGCTGGTTGTCGAAAGCATCTTCGGATTGCCCGGCATCGGCCGCTATTTCGTCAACGCAGCGCTGAACCGCGATTACGGCATGGTTCTCGGCACGGTCATTTTCTACATGGTGCTCATTGTGTTCCTGAATCTTCTCGTCGATATCGCCTATGCGTGGCTCGATCCGAAAGTGAGAAACCGATGATCCTCAACCCCGCAAAACGCGAGCTGCTTGCCCAGGAGCTTCTGGAGGCGGAGGGCCTTGCGCCCGAAAGCCGATCGCTCACCAAGGATGCGTTGCGCCGCCTCGCGCGCAACAAGGCAGCCGTCCTGTCGATCGTTGTTCTGACGGTTCTGATCCTCGCCGCCTTCCTCGGCCCCTGGTTCATTCCCTTCAACTACGAGGATCCGGATTGGGCGGCCTTCCGCATACCGCCCTCGATCGAAACCGGCCACTATTTCGGCACCGACCCGAACGGCCGCGACCTTCTCGCCCGCGTCCTTTACGGCACCCGCGTCTCGCTCGCCGTGGCGCTGACGGCGACCGTCGTCTCCGTCTTCATCGGCGTGCTCTACGGCGCGGTCTCGGGCTACATCGGCGGCAGGCTGGATGCGATCATGATGCGCTTCGTCGATATCATGTATGCGCTTCCCTATATCCTCTTCGTCATCCTGCTGATGGTGATCTTCGGCCGCAACGTCTATTTGCTGTTTGCCGCCATCGGCGCGCTGGAATGGCTGACCATGGCCCGCATCGTGCGTGGCCAGACGCTGTCGATCAAGCATCGCGAATTCATCGAAGCGGCCCGCGCATCCGGGCAGCGGCCGTTCAAGATCATCATCAAACACATCATCCCGAACCTCGTCGGACCCGTGGTGATCTTCGCAGCGTTGACGGTGCCTGAAATCATCGCCACCGAAAGCTTCCTTTCCTATCTCGGCTTCGGCGTGCAGGAACCGCTGACCTCGCTCGGTACGTTGATCGCCGAGGGAACCGATGCCATGGAAAGCATGCCGTGGCTGCTGGTCTTCCCGGCAAGCTTCCTCGTGGCCCTGTTGCTCAGCCTGCTCTTCATCGGTGACGGCCTGCGCGACGCGTTCGACCCGAAGGATCGCTAAGAATGTCCCAGCAGACACAAAAAGACACGCTTCTCGAACTCAAAGACTACTCGATCACCTTCAAGACGCCGGATGGAGAGGTGAAGGCGGTCTCGAACATGAACCTGACGGTCAAGCGCGGAGAGCGCATCGCTATCGTCGGCGAGTCCGGTTCCGGCAAGAGCCAGACCTTTCTCGGCATCATGGGGCTGCTCGCCAAGAACGGCCAAACGACGGGACAGGCGCTGCTCGAAGGCAAGGACGTGCTGGCGCTGAAACCGCGCGAGCTCGACCAGATCCGCGGCAAGGACATGGCGATGGTCTTCCAGGACCCGATGACCGCCCTCAATCCAACGCTGAAGATCTCCCGGCAGCTGACGGAGCAGCTCGAGGTTCACGGCGGGCTGACGGCGCGCGCCGCATCCGCCGCCGCACTCGACATGCTGAAACGTGTCGGCATCCCCGACCCGACGCGGCGCTTCCACCTCTACCCGCACGAACTCTCCGGCGGCATGCGCCAGCGCATCGTCATCGCCATGGCGCTGCTCACCCGGCCGAAGCTCTTGATCGCCGACGAACCGACGACGGCACTCGACGTCACCATCCAGGCGCAGATCCTCGATCTCTTCAACGACCTGACGGCGGAGATGAACACGGCGCTGATCATGATCACCCACGATCTCGGCGTCGTTGCCGGCCTCGCCGACCGCGTCGCCGTCATGTATGCCGGCCGCATCGTCGAGGAGGCGCCCGTCGACGAGCTCTTCGACAATCCGGCTCATCCCTATACCGCGGCGCTGCATGCCTCTATCCCGCGGCCGGACCAGGATGTAGACGACCTTGTCGTCATTCCCGGGCGTCCGCCGAACCTGCAGCACCTGCCGAAAGGCTGCAATTTTTCGCCGCGCTGTTCGCAGGTCCAGGACGATTGCATCGACCGCCCGCCGCCGCTCGAAACGCTGGCGCCGCGACATTGCGCCGCCTGTTACCACCCCTTCCCGCGTCGTGAGGAGTTGCTGAACCATGGCTGACCGATCGCTTCTGAGGGTCGAGAACCTGACGACCCAATTCGAACTGCCAGCAAAGGGCCTCTTCAAGCCGCCGATCTTCCTCACCGCCGTCAACAATGTCAGCTTCGACCTCAGCGAAGGCCGCACGCTCGGCATCGTCGGCGAATCCGGCTGCGGCAAGTCGACGCTCGGCCGTTCCATCCTGCGGCTGCTGAAATCGCAGAAGGGCCGTATCCTCTGGCAGGGCCGCAACCTGCTCGACCTGTCAGACGAGGAAATGCGCGCCGCCCGCCGCGACATGCAGATCATCTTCCAGGATCCGATCGCCTCGCTCGACCCGCGTATGACGGTCGGCGACATCATTGCCGAGCCGCTCACCGTCTTCGAGCCGAAGCTTACCAGGGCCGAACGCACGGAGCGCGTTCGCGAGATCATGACCGCCGTCGGCCTGGTGCCGGAGATGATCAACCGCTATCCGCACGAATTCTCCGGCGGCCAGGCGCAGCGCATCGGCATCGCCCGCGCGGTCGTCACCAAGCCGAAGCTCATCATCTGCGACGAGCCGGTTTCGGCCCTCGACGTCTCGATCCAGGGCCAGGTCATCACGCTTCTGCGCAAGCTGCGCAAGGAATTCGGCCTGACGTTGATCTTCATCAGCCACGACCTCTCCGTGGTGCGCCTGATCTCCGACGATGTGCTGGTGCTCTATCTCGGCAGGGTGGTGGAAGCTGGCGACTGCGCTACCGTCTTCGATCACCCCGCCCATCCTTATACACAGGCGCTCTTCTCCGCCGCCCCGATCCCGAATCCGAAGCTTGCGCGCCTGCGCACCCGCATCCGTCTGCAGGGTGACCCGCCTTCGCCGCTCAACCCGCCGAAGGGCTGCGTCTTCTCGCCGCGCTGCTGGAAGGCGACCGACATCTGTCGCACCGAAATGCCGCCGACCGAGCACGTTCACCCCGGCCAGTCGGCCGCCTGTTATCATATGGACAGGCCATAAACGGAACGAAGGCCGCGCAAGCGGCCTTCGCCTTGAATGCCCCATGCCCCCATTCATTCTCGGATGGAAGCAGACTATTTTTGGATCTAAAGTCCCCAATAAGAAAGCTTTTATAAGCATGTGCTATCCCATTTCGGCCTAATCGCAAGCCAGGGGAACGCATATATGAAATCGAAAATATCAGGTGTAATCGCACTTACCGCGGCCATGATTGCCGTCTCCGCGGTTTCATCGCATGCCGAAGATCTGACCTTCAAGCTCATCAACGGAACGAACTCCGTCCTGACGCACTTCTACAGCTCGCCGACCGGCGTCGACGACTGGGAAGAAGACGTCTTCGGCGACAACGTTCTCGATCCGGGCGAAACCATGAATATCACCATCGCCGACGGCCGCACCGTCTGCAAATACGACATGCGCTTCGAATTCGAGGAAGATTCCAACCTCGCAACCACCGAAGATGCGCAGGACCTTTGCGCGATGGGCAGCTACACCATCCACGAATAAGAATTGGGAAGCCCGCCTTCGCATCGTCCGTGAAGGCGGGCTTTCATCTCTCTCGTGATATCGACGCTTGTCACTCAGCCTAGCTCCGCGTATCAGCGAATGAAGACCAGCGCATCATCCTTTCCGAAAATCGGGATCGATATTCGGAAAGGACTATGCGCCAATTCAAAGTGATAGCGCGTCCTGTTGGACGCGGCGCTCAAATGCCGGGAGGACAAGGTGAGCAGACGGTTTCTATCGATCGGCGAATGCATGGTGGAACTCTCGCAGGCAGGCGACGGCCTGCTGCGCAAGGGCTTTGCCGGCGATACCTTCAACACCGCCTGGTATGCCCGCGCCTGCCTTGCCGCCGACTGGTCGGTCGACTACTACACCGCCCTGGGCGACGACGCCATGTCGGACGAAATGGTCGGCTTCATCGACAAGGCGGGCATCGGCACCAGCCTCATCCGCCGCATCAGGGGCAGGACGCCCGGCCTCTATATGATCAACCTGAAAAATGGCGAACGCTCCTTCAGCTACTGGCGCGACAGTTCGGCGGCCCGCAGCCTGGCCGCCGATCCGGACCGCCTGCGCGAGGCGGTGGAAAGCGCTGAGGTCGTCTATTTCTCCGGCATCACCCTTGCCATCCTGCCGCATGAGGATGCCGAGACTTTGCTTGCCGAGGTCCGTCGCGCCAAGGCCGCCGGCAAGCTCGTCGTCTTCGATCCGAACATCCGCCCGCGGCTCTGGTCGAGCTACGACGTGATGCACACGACGATCAGCGAAGGCGCCCGCTCCTCCGTGCTCGTCATGCCGAGCTTCGACGACGAGGCAGCCCATTTCGGCGATGATTCCATCGAGGCGACGATCCACCGCTATCGCGCACTGGGCGCCGTCCATATCGTCGTCAAGAACGGCGCTGACGGTGTCACGCTGAATTTTGCCGGCGAGCAAACCTTCGTTCCAGCCGAAAAGGTGAAGAAGGTGGTCGACACGACCAGCGCCGGCGACAGCTTCAACGGCGCCTTTCTCGCACGATATCTCGAAGCCGGCGATGCGCCTGACGCCGCCCGCTTCGCAGCAAAGGTCGCTGCTCGCGTCGTCAGCGAACATGGTGCACTGGTCATAAAGGAAAAGCTTGGATTGGATGGCGGCTAGAGCGGCGCGATCTTTCAGATTCGCTTAACGAGACATGCTTTTAGGCCGCACATGCTGACGCAGGTTGAATGCCATGTGCGAGCGCTCTCCGCCTTGTCGGCATCGTTTGCCCCGCTGCTAGAGCATGATGCCGAAAAGTGTGCGCGGTTTTCGGACGACATCATGCTCTATTTCTTTGATTTAGATCAGGATTCAGATTTCAGGCCGATCGGGCCTAAAATCATCCTGATCCGGGGAAATCAGGACTTTGTCGGCCGATCGGCGTCGCGAACCGCCTCGTCATGGTACCAGCAGCTGTCGAGCGCAGCATCGCAGACGTCCGCGGCCTCGCGCTCCATCAGCCTGGCGCGTTCGAACCGGTTGGCGTTTCGTGTCGCCTTAACGGGAAACTGGTAGATCGTTGCGGATTCACGATGGAAACCGGTGGGCATGAGATCGCCTCCATTCAGTTCGGCGCATCAACATTTCAGGACCATCTACATAGCACAATGCACATAGTTTACGCAAATTGCATAAAATATAGGCAATGTTGCAATTGTAATCGGTCGGCATGCTGCCTCGACCAAAAGCTTCCGATAATTTGTTTAACACTTCATCATTTCAGACTAACGGCGTAATTTTCATCCGGTTCCAGACGGGAAAAGTGCGTTTTCATGGGCGATACTCTCTATGAACGTTAAAAACAGCTCGATTTTCCGAAAGTTAAAAAACCCGCCGGCACGCCGATTCGCGATTTTTCTTTCGCGTAGCGCCAAAACTGGCACGCTACATGCTTTGAAATTGTCATCCCTGGCGGTCGGATGCGCTTGCGCGCCGAGATCACCTCCGGATTTGCTCACCTTCGTAGCATTGAGAGAGTCACGATGACAAAATATAAGCTCGAGTACATTTGGCTCGATGGGTACACACCGGTACCGAACCTGCGTGGCAAGACGCAGATCAAGGAATTCGACGAATTTCCGACGCTGGAACAGCTTCCACTCTGGGGCTTTGATGGCTCCTCGACGCAGCAGGCCGAAGGCCGCAGCTCGGATTGTGTGCTGAAGCCCGTCGCCATTTATCCGGACCCGGCCCGCACCAATGGCGCGCTCGTCATGTGCGAAGTGATGATGCCGGATGGCGTCACGCCGCACGCATCGAATGCTCGCGCGACCATCCTCGACGACGAAGACGCATGGTTCGGCTTCGAGCAGGAATATTTCTTCTACCAGAACGGCCGTCCGCTTGGTTTCCCTGAGCAGGGCTACCCCGCTCCGCAGGGCCCTTATTACACCGGCGTCGGCTATTCGAACGTCGGCGACGTTGCCCGCGAAATCGTCGAAGAGCACCTCGATCTCTGCCTCGCTGCCGGCATCAATCACGAAGGCATCAATGCCGAAGTGGCCAAGGGCCAGTGGGAATTCCAGATTTTCGGCAAGGGCTCCAAGAAAGCTGCCGACCAGATCTGGATGGCGCGCTACCTGCTGCAGCGCCTGACGGAAAAATACGGCATCGACATCGAGTATCATTGCAAGCCGCTCGGCGACACCGACTGGAACGGCTCGGGCATGCATTGCAACTTCTCGACCAAGTACCTGCGCGAAGTCGGCGGCAAGGAATATTTCGAAGCGCTGATGGCGCAGTTCGACAAGAACCTGATGGACCACATCGCGGTCTACGGCCCCGATAACGACAAGCGCCTGACCGGCAAGCACGAGACTGCTCCGTGGAACAAGTTCTCCTACGGCGTTGCCGACCGTGGTGCTTCGATCCGCGTGCCGCACTCCTTCATCAAGAACGACTACAAGGGTTATCTGGAAGATCGCCGCCCGAACTCGCAAGGCGACCCCTACCAGATCGCTTCGCAGGTTCTGAAGACGATCTCGGAAGTTCCGACTGCAAGCTCGGCTTCTGCTGCCGCCTGACGTCCCGAACGGCGCCGGTCCTGGACCGGCGCCGTGACCTTCTTTTTTCCGTATGAAAACCGCCGCCGGCTACCGACATAATCGGGGCGATCGGTCAGGCGAAAGCCCTGCAATCCTTGCAATATGGGCTGTAATATTTCCATCATAGTCATGCCTCAAAATAGACAAGCGGGAATCGCCGTTCCGGAACTCCGCTGAAGGGTTGAGCGTTGGCATATCACTGCGACGCGGATGGAAATCGTGACATGCTGCAACGTCCGGCAAACATTTATAGCGGCGAGAGTTGGGCCAATGCCGCAGCCGCGGGAAACCTGCCCGAGAGGCTGGTGATCGTCACCGATGCCTGGCACCCGCAGGTGAACGGCGTCGTGCGCTCGATCGAGAACACCAATCGCGAACTGGCGAGGATGGGCGTCGAGGTTTCCATGGTGACGCCGGAGCGCTTCAACAGCATCCCCTGCCCGACCTATCCTGAGATCCGCCTGTCGATCGCCAACTACCGCCGCATCGCCCGCGAGATCGAAAAGCACAATCCCTCCTACGTGCATATCGCCACCGAAGGCCCACTGGGGCTGACGGCGCGCCGCTGGTGCCTGAAGAACCGCATGCCGTTTTCGACGAGCTACCACACCCGCTTCCCGGAATATGTCTCCGCGCGCTTGCCGATACCAAAGAGCTGGCTCTATTCCTTCGTCCGCTGGTTCCACAATGGCGGCGCCGGCTGCATGGTGGCGACGCCGAGCCTTGCCCGCGAACTGTCGGAAAAGGGCATCCGCAACCTCATGCCTTGGAGCCGCGGCATCGACGCCACGCAGTTCCGTCCGATGGCGCTCGAGGAAAACCCGTTCGGCTTGGCGCGCCCGATCTTCATGACCGTTGGCCGCGTGGCGCTGGAAAAGAACCTGCCGGCCTTCCTCGATCTCGATCTGCCGGGTTCCAAGGTCGTCGTCGGCGACGGTCCTGCCCGCGCCGAGCTTGAAAAGCAATACCCCGACGTCTTCTTCGCCGGCGTGCAGTTCGGCGAGGATCTGGCGAAAACCTACGCCCAGGCCGATGTCTTCGTCTTTCCCTCGCTCACCGACACCTTCGGCAACACCATCCTCGAAGCATTGGCATCGGGCGTGCCGGTCGCAGCCTATCCGGTCACCGGCCCGCTCGACATCATCGGCGAGGATAGCGAAGTCGGGGCGCTCGACCAGAATCTGCAGGCCGCATGCCTTGCCGCCCTTTCCGCCTCCCGAGACAAGGCGCGCGAGCTCGCTATGCAATATTCCTGGGAAGCGGCGACGCTGCAATTCATCAACAATATTCGCGCCGCCAACGGCGTCATCACGCCGAAATGGAAGAGGGCCTGGCAATTTGCCACCAAGTCGCTTCCAAGAAGCAGAAAGCCCGGCGAAACCGCCGGGCCTGTCCCATCCGCAGACTGATTGGTTTACTTGTGAAGAGCGCTGCGAAGCGTGTCGTTGGCGACCGCAATCGCGCTGCGCGTGGCAGGCGTTTCGGCAATGGCGTTCAGCAGCACGAAATCGTGGATCGTGCCATTGTAGCGCATCGACGTGACGCGGACACCGGCCTGGCTGAGCTTGCGGGCGTAGGCCTCGCCTTCGTCACGCAGCACGTCGTTCTCGTCGACGATGACCAGCGCCGGCGGCAACCCGTTCAACTGCTCCAGCGACGCCTGCAGCGGTGAGGCCGTCGGCTCCTTGCGCTTGGCTTCATCGGGCAGATAGGCGTTCCAGAACCACTTCATCGCTTCCTTCGTCAACCACGGGCCATCAGCGAACTCATTGTAGGAACCATGGTTGAAATTGGCGTCGGTGACGGGGTAGAACAGCACCTGCTGGTCGATGGCAGGACCGCCACGCTCCTTGGCCAGCAGCGTTACCACCGCCGCCATGTTGCCGCCGACGCTATCGCCTGCGACAGCGAGCCTGGCGGCATCGACCTGGAACTCCTGGGCATGTTCGGCGACATATTTGGTCGCAGCATAGGCCTGCTCGATGGCAACGGGATAGCGGGCTTCCGGCGAGCGCTCGTAGTTGACGAAGACGACGGCGGCATCGGCGCCGTTGGCGATCTCGCGCACCAGCCGGTCATGTGTATCCGCATCGCCCAGCACCCAGCCGCCGCCATGGAAATAGAGAATGACCGGCAGCGTGCCCTTGGCATGTTCCGGGCGGACGATGCGCAGCTTGACGCTGCCTGTCGGACCGGCCTTGATGACTCTGTCCTCTTCCTGGGCGGCAAGCTTCTTCACGTCGCCCTTCTGCGCGCCCGCCAGAACATTGCGGGCATCGGCCGGCGACAGCGTGTAGATCGGCTTGCCGCCGGCAAGCCCATTGATGAATTTCTGCGTTGTCGGTTCGAGTACCGGATCGGCAAGCGCGCCGACGGCGGAAGCTGCCAGGAGTGCTGCTGCGGAAACTGCGGTCTTGATGGTCGACATTGTCTTGTCCTCTCGGGTTCGATGTTCGTCCTGAACACCTTTTATATCGCGCACGATTATTTATAGGACAATTTAAATTTGCGCATAACAGCCATGCATAAAAATCGCTTACGATTATTTATTGCACGATATAACTTCCATCAGTTCTGGAGATACCCCATGCAGGATCAGCTGAAGCTCGACAATTTCATCTGCTTCGCCGTCTATACGGCAAGCCACGCGTTAAATCGCGTCTACAAGCCGCTACTCGATACGTTGGGTCTCACCTATCCGCAATATCTGGCGATGGTTTCTCTCTGGGAGCAGGACGGCCAGACCGTCGGCGGCCTCGGTGAAAAGCTCTTCCTGGAATCAAGCACGCTGACGCCTTTGCTCAAACGCCTGGAAACCGCAGGCTATGTCAGCCGCGAACGCAGCCGGGAGGACGAACGCGTCGTCATCATCCGCTTGAGCGAAGAAGGCATTGGCCTGAAGGAAAGGGCGATCGGCATCCCGGGTTGCATCGCCGCTGCCAGCGGTCGCGATGCAGTCGACCTCACCCGCCTCCAGGCCGAGATCGTGGCGCTGCGTGAGGCGCTGAACAAAAGCGTGGTTTAGCTGCTAACCGGACTGGGTATCACGGTGCTTGTGGTACCCCCTCTGCCCTGCCGGGCATCTCTCTCACAGGTGGGGAGATCAGCAGGAGGCAAACGCTTCGTCCCTCTCTGTCGATATTCTAATGGCCAAGTGTCGTTGTTTTGGGAAGCCTTAACGCCCATCCGATCTCCCCCCACTTGCGGGGGTGTTCCCACTACGAGGCCCCTGAACCCTACGTTCGTCGCTTCTTGCCTTCGAACGGATTGTCAGACGAGCGGAAATGGATGCGGATCGGCACGCTCGGCATGTCGAAATCCGCGCGCAACCCGTTGATCAGATAGCGCGTATAGGATTCCGGCAGCGCATCCGACCGGGTGCAGGAGATCATGAAGGCCGGCGGGCGGGCCTTCACCTGCGTCATGTATTTGAGCTTGATGCGGCGGCCGGAAACAGCCGGTGGCGGATGCTGGATCTGCTGCGTCTCCAGCCAGCGGTTAAGCCGCGCCGTCGAAATGCGCTTGTTCCAGACCTTGTCGGTATCGATGATCGACTGCATGAGCTTGTCGAGCCCCCAGCCGGTCTGGCCGGAAATCGGCACGGCGCGGATGCCGCGCGCCTGCGGCAGCAGCCGGTCGGTCTTTTCGCGCAGATCCGCAAGCACCGCCTGCCGATCTTCGATCATGTCCCACTTGTTGAAGGCGAGCACGGCGGCACGCCCCTCGCGCAACACCAGGTCGACGATCTGCAGGTCCTGCTTCTCGAAAGGTATCGTCGCGTCGAAGACGATGACGACGGTTTCGGCGAAGCGGATGGCGCGCAATGCATCGGCGACGGAGAGCTTTTCCAGCTTCTCGATCACCCGCGCCTTGCGGCGCATGCCGGCCGTATCGAACATCTTGATGGTGCGGCCGCGCCAGTCCCATTCGACCGAGATGGAATCGCGAGTGATGCCTGCCTCCGGCCCGGTCAAAAGCCGGTCCTCGCCGAGGAAGCGATTGATCAGCGTCGACTTGCCGGCATTCGGCCGGCCGACGATCGCCACTCTGAGCGGCTTCGTCTCGTCATAGGTCGGCTCTTCGTCCTCGTCGCCCTCGTCTGATGATTGCGGAATGTCGACGTCGGTAACCGCCACATCCTCTTTCTCGGGATAGGCACGGTCCTCGCCGATCGCCGCGACGATCGCATCACGCAGGTCGAGCATGCCCTGCCCGTGTTCTGCCGAAATCGGCGTCGGCTCGCCGAGGCCGAGCGTATAGGCGTCATAGAAGCCGCTGTCGGAGCCGCGCGCTTCGGATTTGTTGGCGACAAGCACCACCGGCTTGCCGCGCCGGCGCAGCATTTCGGCAAGGTCGGTATCGACGGGCGTCAATCCGCTCTTGGCGTCGACGACGAAAAGCGAAAGATCCGCCTCGTCGATCGCCGCTTCGGTCTGCGCCCGCATCCGGCCCTGCAGGCTTTCCGCGTCGGCCTCTTCCAGACCAGCCGTGTCGATGATCGTGAAGGTCAGGCCCATCAGCCGCGCATCGCCCGGCCGGCGGTCGCGGGTAACACCCGGCGTGTCATCGACAAGCGCCAGCTTCTTGCCTACCAGCCGGTTGAAAAGTGTCGACTTGCCGACATTCGGACGACCGACGATCGCGACCGTGAAACTCATATCTTGTCCTTAACGCGATCAGCCCTGAGCGGCGGGCGCCTTGCCGGATGCGGTAATCAGATCAAGCATCATATGGGCGCGATTGGCAACATTGCGTGGGCTGTCGGTATCGTCGACGATCGACTGGAACCACTGCCGCGCCTGCGCCATGTTGCCGGCTTTGTAAGCGGCAAGGCCGAGTGCCTCGCGCGCCGAATGACGGAAGGCGTTGCCCGGAACGGCCATTTCCTCGATCGCGGCCGAAACCTGTTCGTAAGTGCCGTTCTCGATGAGCAGCCAGCCGGCGCGCATCTTGGCGGCATCACGCACGGCAGCCGGAATTGCATTGTCCTTGCCGATCTCGTTGAAGGCGGCGATTGCCGCGGCGGTATCACCCTTCTGCACCTGAACGGTCGCGGCCCGCATGCGCGCCAGCACCGGGTAGGCGCCATGGCCTTCCTTCTCGAGTTTGTTGAGCGCGGCCAGAGCCTCGTCGTTCTTGTTCTCGTCGGCTAGCTTCATTGCCGCCAGGAACTGGTCGCCGGTGCCGGAGGAGCGGTTGTCGTCCCAATAGTCGTAGAGAACCTTCCCGGCGGTACCGACGACGATCAGGATGGCGACGACGACGATATAGCGGCCGAACCGGCGCCAGACGCCCTTCATCTGGTCAGACCGCAATTCCTCATTGACTTCACGGATGAAGCTGTCGTCGTTGAATGCCATTCTCGTCTCCGGCCGCGGAAATACCCATACACCATGCAAAACGCATATTGTCGGGCCTTCTACTCCATTTTGCAGCCGTTGTAAGGGGGATGTGAAAGATTAGAGCGCCGCGCGTCCAACAGGACGCGCTAAGGACGCTCTAACATTTTGAATCCGCGCATAATCCTTTCCAAAAACCGGAATCGATTTTTGGGGTTATGCGCAGGTCAGATGACGAGCGGCGAAACGCCGATCAACCATTCGTGCAGCTTCCATATGATCAGCGCCCAGACGACGATGCCGATGATGATGGCATAGAGGTCGTATTTGGCCGAGACGAACGGTCGGAGCGTGATCTCGCCCGCCCGCTGCCGCCGCTTCAAGGAAATGCGTAGGATAACGCCCCAGGCGAGAAAGGCGGCAAACAGCAGAACCGACGACGTCTCGCCATTCGCGAGCAAGTGCGCCAGTGCCCAGATCTTCACCGACAGCACCATCGGATGTTTGGTCTTGGTCGCGATATGCCCCGCCGGCAGCAGCGAGGCGACGAGACAGATCATCGCGATCAGCATCAGCGTGATTGATATATGCGCCATCCAGATCGGTGGACTGTAGAGCACGCCGGTCACCTCACGCGCCTGCCCGAAGCCGTAGATCAACAGGATCAGCGTGGCGATGCTGGCAATCGAATAGGCCACCCGCCAGCCCTTCTCGCCGAGGCTTGCGATCATCGAACGGCGAAAGTCCGGCACCAGCACCCGCACCAGATGCACCCCGAGGAAAAGTATGATGCCGACGATAAGCAATGTCATTGCGGATCCCTTCCGTGCCGTTTGTCATGGCTTACCGGCTGGCGCGAAAAAATGCCAGCGCGACCGCAGCTTCGCCGCAATTCTGTCGGAGGGAAACCGCGAACAAATTGTCGCGGTGCCCATGTCTCGTTCCCTCTTCTCCGCCTGCCTTTCTGTTTCGCTCCTCGTTCCGGCAATTGCAGAGGCGGCCGACCGGCCGAAACAGCTCGTCATCATTTCCTTCGACGGCGCCCACGACAACGCGCTGTGGCTGAAGAGCCGCGAGATGGCGGCGAAAAACGGCGCCCACTTCACCTATTTTCTCTCCTGCACTTTCCTGATGAACGAGACGGCGAAAAAGGCCTATCAGGCGCCGCACCAGAAACGCGGAAAATCCAATGTCGGCTTCGCCCAGAGCGACGACGAGATCCGCGAGCGCCTCGGCAATATCTGGCATGCCCATCTCGAAGGCCACGACATATCGAGCCATGCCTGTGGCCATTTCGACGGCCGCCTCTGGAGCGAGGCCGACTGGTCTGCCGAGTACGCCACTTTCCGCGCGACGCTTGAGAATGCCTGGAAGAGCATCGGTCTCCAGGAGCCGGCCGGCTGGCAGGATCTGGTCGAGCACGGCATCAAGGGCTTTCGCGCGCCCTATCTCTCGGCAACTGCGGGCGCCGACATGATCGCCGCCGAAGAGAAGGCGGGCTTCAGCTATGATGCGAGCCTCGTCACCAAAGGGCCGGCCATGCCTGTCGAGGAAGACGGCATCATCCGCTTCGGCCTGCCGCTGATCCCCGAAGGCCCGAACGAGAAGCCGATCATCGGCATGGACTACAACCTCTTCGTCCGCCATTCCAAGGGTGAGGAGGATACGGCCGATTCCGCGGAATTCGAGGAACGCGCCTATGCCGCCTTCAAGGAGGCTTTCGACAAACAATACGCCGGCGCCCGCATCCCGCTACAGCTCGGCTTCCACTTCGTCGAAATGAACGGCGGCGCCTACTGGCGCGCCCTCGACCGACTGGTTAGCGACGTCTGCCACCGAACGGATGTGGCCTGTGTCAGCTATTCGGAAGCGATCCCGATGATCGAGGCGCGCGGGAAACTGCAGACGTCAGGTCTTTGAAGAGCCAATTATCTGGACGAACCGACGTGCCGTGCGGCCCCCTCATCCGCCTGCCGGCTTCTCCCCGCTGGGGAGAAGAGATTCGTTGCGACGCTGCGATTCCCCCTTCTACCCG
>NZ_JAWDIV010000032.1:0-71060 GCF_032464655.1 Rhizobium sp. 25PS6 | reverse complement strand
GTCAAATATGTGGATCGCCCCGCTGACGCCAAGGACGATAAACCACAGAGCCGTTACGGGACCGAACACCGACGCCACGCCGCTCGTCCCGAACCGTTGGACGAAAAACAGCATGGCGATGATCGTGAGAGTGATCGGCACGACCCAGTTGGACAACGCCGGTGCGACCACCTCGATGCCCTCGACCGCAGACAGGACTGAGATCGCAGGCGTGATGATCGCATCACCGATGAACAGCGAGGCGCCGATCACGCCCAGGACAAGCACCCATTTGGGGCGTCCGGCCAGACCTTCGCGGGCGAGCGTCATGAGAGACAGCGTGCCGCCTTCGCCCCGGTTGTCTGCCTTCAAAACGAACGTTACGTACTTCAAGGTGACTACGATCGTGAGCGCCCAGACGATCAGTGACAGGATTCCAAGGATGTCCGCACGATGAGCTCCGGATCCGCCGGTGGCGTGGAGAGCCTCTCTGAATGCATAAAGCGGGCTAGTTCCGATGTCGCCATAGACGACGCCCAGGGTAGCGAGAACGAGCGAGGGCAGTCCTCGCCGGCTCTGGTGTTCCAGTTCCGGATCCGCTGATCGCAGCTTTTCATCGGTCAAATGGGCTGTCCTGTTGTAGGCACGCTGTATGCTGGAAGTTGCCACCGGCTTGTTCTGATGGCAACGCGAAAACTTATGCTAAGCGATTGCATCCACCCTCCGAAAAAGGTCGTGAGGGCATCATCACAGGCTACCCACAGTGTTAAGGCTCATTGGACATTGAGAATCGCCTTACAGAATCGATCCGTGATTTTGCCGGGTGGTTACTGACGAGTAGATTCGCGAACACGTATCTTTGGCGGAACATGATGAATGTGCTGTCGCGCTGGAGAATCTATGCACCTGAATGAAGATTCCGAGCGTGCCGAGCTTGTCCAATGAACATCCTATCGCGGAAATTTGATCCGGCGTGTTGCGAATAGGCGCCCGTTTATCCGCTATCTCGATCGCAAGATCCAGATGTCGCCGCCGCAGCGTCATTCCAAGTTGAAAACGCCGTTATGGGGATGCCGAAGGCGGCCGGTTTGCGAAGCCGCCTTCTGTTTGATCAGGTCGCGCGCCTGACCATTCTCGCAACAGCGATGAGGATACAGGCTCCGATGAAGCCCGCGATCAGATAACCCAGCCATCCGCCAAGGACGACGCCGAAGAGCGACAGGATAAAGTTGGCGACGATGGCGCCGACAATACCGAGAATGATGTTCATCAGCACGCCCATGTTGCTTTTCATCAGCAATTCGGCGAGCCAGCCGGCAATGCCGCCGATGATGATGGCGGCGATCCAGCCGATACCTGCACTTTCCATAGCAATTCCCCCTTGTGAATGATGAGTGGACGACGCGGGCAATCACATCTAGCAGATGCGGCTAAACCGATTGCCAGGCGACGAGACTGTAAATCTTCGCCGCGCCAGTTGGTTCCATAAGCCCCCGCCCCAAAGCGCTCGCGTGCCCCTCCCCGATCGGCTTCAGGTCACTTTTCGGCCGCCGGCCAATCGTTCGCAGGCTCCTCTATGACGGCAGTGTCGTCCTCCGCAGGGTCGGGATCGCGCTCGAGGGCTGCGCGCAGATTGCCGGTCTCCTTGATGATCGTATCGAAAACGTCCTGCTGCCTGGCCCCGGCCACGACGCAGTCGTCGACGAGATGCTCCAGCTTGGCGCGAAGCCCGGCCTTCCAATTATTTTTGCTCATGACCTTCTCCTCCTCTGATCGATCCACACGGAGCATGGTCGCTCGCCTGTTCCACCGCCTTTTATGGGCGGGCGGCGGTTTCCGCGCTCAGGAGACAGTGATCGATGTGTGGCCCTGGTTGACGGTTCGATCCTCGCCAATCCTGTTGTCCGGGATGAGATCGCGGCGAACGGGTAAGGTGCTCGCCTGGCATTTCGTTGCCCGCACCGAGAAATCGGAAAAACCGGTGCGTTCACCATCTCCGTCACGTCCGATTGGCACGCCGCGACCTCGGCGGATTAACCGATAGCCGCAGCAACGGTTCCGCCCTGTCTTGACTCTTTGCGTCCGTGATCGCCACCCGCTTCGAAAAGCACAGCGAAAACTACCTTGCTCTCGTCAAACTCGCTTCGGCCAGAAATCCGGTTGCGGCTTGACGAGTCGGTGAGCTAGAGCAATTCCAGGAAAAGTGCGAAGCGGTTTTCCGTCCGGAATTGCGTAAAAACAAAAGTCTAGAGCGGTCCTGCGCTTCCGTTAAAAGCTGAACCGCTCTAGAAAGCCCTTCGGACGCTCGGAGAGGCGTTCAGGCAGGAGGCCGACCATGATCAAGATGAGCGTCTATTATCCGGCCGATGGCGGCTCGAAGTTCGATCACGACTATTACCGCACCCGCCACATGCCACTGATCCAGGAACGGCTCGGTGATGCCTGCCTGCGCTACGAGATCGAAAAGGGCCTTGCGGGTCGCGAACCTGGAAGCGCGCCGAAGTTCGTCGCGGCGTGCCACGTCTACTCGCCGACCCTGGAGACATTCCAGGAGGCGTTCGGTCCCCACCGCGCGGAGATCGTCGCAGACGTCGCCAATTATACGGACATCTCGCCAATCGTGCAGATCAGCGAAATCGTTGGAGGCTAGGGGCTTCGGCGCGTCAGGCGTAGCCGTTGAACTTTCCGGGATCGGCGTAGTGCTGGCGCACCTGAAGGCCAGATGAGCAACCGCAAGGGGGCCTGGATCGTGCTCGACGTGTTGCCCATATCAGTCGAGATCCTGGCGCGCCAGGGCTAAGGATTTCAGCAACGGACCGCCGCCATAGAGGCAGCGTCAGGCTTCTTGGGTAGGCAGTGGACAAGGAGTAGACAATGAGCATAGCGATGTATGATGACGCAATCCGCAGCCTTCGAGACAACGGGATCGCGGTTCTTGGGACCAAGAGCGCGACTGAAGACGACTTGAATCAGATCGAGACCCGGCTCGGCGTGACGCTGCCGGTCTCGTATAAGAAGATGCTGTCCGAACATGGCGCGCTCGAATTCGACACGATCGAGATTTACGGTTGGCTCTCCCAGGGCATCGACGCGAAATTCATCACTAATGTTGTGTATGCCACGGAACGAGAGCGCGCCGATGGTCGGATCAGCGAGACGATGATCCCGTTTCTGGCGGCGGGTTATGGTCCCTTCTATGTGATGGATTGCGCCGAGATGAATACGGACGGCGAAGCGCCTGTCTACGAGGTGTCCACCGGCGGATACACAAACGGTAAGGACAAGCTTGCGGACAGCTTTGGCGAGTTCCTGCGCACCGAAGTGCGGCGCACTCTGGAGGCGCGTGCCCAGGGTGGCCTGGAATTCGGTGAAGACGAGGATTCACCGCCCTCACGTGAATTCATCAGCGAATATTGGAAGGATCGGGCAAAGGACTTCGATTAAGTCCGACACCCCAGCTGGGGGAGATGCCCGGTCCAGCTCGCATATTTCCCGCTGCGCGCGGCGGAGCTGCGCCAACAGCAGACATTGCCGGCATCGCAAAACCGTCTATTCTGCGACGTTGCAAAAGTCCGGAAAACAAGTGTCGCTTCAATCGGGAATTTCGCCTTCTCGAACCTTTAGAATACGGTCGATAAGACCCCATTCCAATGCTTCTTCCGCCGTCATGAAGCGGTCGCGATCCATCCCGCGCTCAAAGTCTTCATAGGGGCGTCCGCAATGCTCCGCGTAGAGCCGCGTCATGCGCTGCTTGGTCTTCAGAATTTCTTCGGCATGAATCAGCATGTCGGAAGCCTGGCCTTGGAAGCCACCGGATGGCTGGTGAATGAGGATACTGGCATTGGGCAAAGCCGCTCTTCCGCCGGCCTCGCCTGCCATCAGCAGGAACGATCCCATGGAACGGGCTGTGCCCATGCAAAGCGTATGAACCGGCGCGCGGATAAAGCGCATGGTGTCGTACATGGCGAAGCCGCTTGTCACGACGCCGCCCGGAGAATTGATGTAGAGATTGATCGGCTTGTTTGGATTCTCGGCCTCGAGGAACAGTAACTGCGCGCAGACCAGAGCGGAAACGGTATCGTTGACCTCGCCGTTGAGGAAGATGATGCGTTCGCGCAAAAGGCGGGAGTAAATGTCAAAAGACCGCTCCCCTCGGCTGGATTGTTCTATGACCATAGGGACGAGTTGCATCGCTTCGCGCATCGGCGAACTCCAATCTTCCAGAATTTAAAGGGAGAGCTTGCCGCGTCAGGCGGCGAGCATGAGGGCCGGACTGTTGCTGTTCGCGGCCGTTTCCGCCATCCGGTCAAGCCTCGCGTCGCTGAGCTCGTGGATGATGCGCAGGCGAGTGCCGCCGGTCGCGTTCGGGACGATCGTGAACGTCACCGTGCTTTCAAGGAAAGGTGGAGCGTCGTCGCGCAGGCTATAACGGACTTCCTCGCCAGGTGTGATCGTGGCCGGTTCGGGATCGGCCAGAGCGTCTTTCGGCAACCAGTTTTCCCGAAATTCCCGGATGCTGATTGCCCGCCAGACCTTTTGCGGCGGTTCATCCAGATCGAATTCCAGTTCGATGCCGCCTTTCTGCTCCTTGGCCTTTCCATCGTTCATTGGTCCATATCCTTCAGCAAGACCTTGAGAGCTTCGATGCGGGCAGGCCAGTAGGCGCGATATTTCGCCAACCATTGTGCGATGAGAGCCAGCCCCTCCGGATCGACTTCGTAATTGACGAACCGCCCCTGCCGTTCTTCCCTCACGAGCCCTGCGCTCCGCAAAACCGAGAGGTGTTGCGACATTGCCGGCTGGCTGATCTCCATGCCCTCGCGCAGGGCACTGGCGTTCATGCCGCCCGCCGCCAGCTTCTCGAAGATCGCCCGGCGGGTTGGGTCAGCCAAGGCGCGGAAAATGTCATTCTCGATCATGCCAACACATAAGCACACACTTATGCGATTCGCAAGTCTGTTTCGCGATGGCTTTGGTGTTTTCGGAATAGTTCCGCGCTGGCGGTTTTGCTACGAAAGCCCTTATTGAAGATTTCGCAATCCGGCAGCGGTCTTTCCCAGCTATGCTCAGCGAGAAAAACAGTGCCGTTCGGTCCGAACTACGGCAAACGACGGTGAACTGGAGGTACCCGATGCACGCTAAAGATTTGGTTGGTATCTGGATCATCGAGTCCTTTCACATGGAGGACTGCGCAACGGGCAAGCGAACGCAGCCTTGGGGCGAGCGCCCGTCTGGAGCGGTAACGTTTAATCCCGAAGGCCGCATGTTCGCCCTGATCACGCCGGATGGTCGGTCAGACCCAAAGACGGAAGCCGATGAGGCAGTCGCTTTTCGTTCGATGCTGGCTTACTCAGGCCAATATAGGGTGGAGCCGCCCAACCGCCTCGTTACAACCGTCGATATCGCTTGGTTTGAGCCTTGGGTCGGAAGCGAGCAAGTCAGATACTGCAACTTATCTGGCGACAGCCTGACGCTCACAAGTGCACCTCTGAATATGCCTCAACAGAATGCTTTGATGTTCGCTGTGGTGACTTGGAGGCGTGAAGTGGCGTCGCAATGCGACTGATTTTCGCGCCGTCGACAAACGGACGCTCTGTGATAGTTGAGCGCGAATAAAGCGGCATCATGGAGCAAGTGTCACACTATTCCTTTTGGAGTGCGCATATGGGGCGCATGCGACGAACTCTTTGATAAAGGGTCCGAGCGACAGTTGACAGTCCCGGATAATCGGTACTTCTAGTAATAGGCTAGCGTAGCAGCGCGAACATGCTTCTAATTCGACTGACGCGCAAGGCAGACTGACTTGCGCCACAAAGCCACGTTTCTTTAAATTTATTGTTGCGAACTCGGACCGGCCAGGCAGATGAGCAATATTTCAGATTCGCAACAGGTCACATCGGTTGGCCATAAGCTCAGCGCCGGAGGCCACCTCGACGTTCACTACCAGGCACTGAAGGACGAGTATGACGCCACTCTCCGTGCCGCCGGCATCCGACCTGGCTGGTCAGTGCTTGATGCGGGTGCAGGCAATGGGGTCTTCCTCCCATTGATGGCGGAACTGTTGGGGGTCGAGGGGCATATCTATGCTCTAGATCTGGCACAGGAAAATGTTGAGGCAATCGAACGCTTGATTGCAAGCCAGCAGCCTGCCTGTCCGATTGGCGTGCGAACCGGTGACATCCTCGCGCTGCCGTATGAAGCGGGCACGTTCGATGCAGTTTGGAGCGCGAACGTCATCCAGTACCTGAGCGATGAGGAGCTCACCCAAGCGATCGGGGAGTTCTGCCGCGTCGTAAAACCAGGCGGACTTATTGCCGTGAAGGAGGTTGATATCTCGGTTTGGCAGTATCAGCCGCAGGATCCCAAACTGATGTGGCGTCTGCTCGATGCGCTGTCCGATGACGTACAGATGTCCGGCGCCATGAGAGGAACTCGCGTGTCAGCCTGGTTTCGCGCGGCGGGCCTAGAGAACGTCTCTGCCATTACAACGCTGGCAGAGCGCCGTCAGCCACTCAGGCCGGTGGAACGCGAATACATCCGAAACAATCTGGAATTCTTGTCTGGACTTGCTCAAACGTGCGATTTAACGGAAGCGGACCATCACCAATGGAAGGCGATCGGCGAAGAGCCGGAGCGTCTGATTTCCGATCCCGGCTTCTGCTATCGCGAAATGTGGGTCCTCAGCTTGGGTGTCGTTTCGACGGGCTGAGCCAAATTTCGCTGATGGCGATTTGGGCGTGTCACTCGCACCCATTTATGTCAGCGTCAGAACGAATTCTTCTGTCATCCCAGGGGCCTCGGGCCCGTAAGCTTGGCAACCAGCTCCCAAATCACAAACGCTCCGCCAGCAGACCGGCCGCCAAGGCATGAAAAGCCTCGACCGCCTTTGGCATCACGCTTTGCGGATCTTCGCTGGCGGCGATCCAGAGGGCGGCATTGAGAGCCGCGCCGCTCAGCAATCGGGCCGCCGCCTCCGGGTCGAGCGGCTTGAGGATGCCTTGGGCGATCAGGCGCTCCACCGTGCTCCTGGTCACCTGCAGGCAATTGTTCTGGCTCGGCCATCGCGAGGGATCGCCCAGCACCGCAGGTCCGTCGAGCAGGACGATGCGCTGGACCTCCGGATTGAGCGCCATCTCGATATAGGCGGCACCCTCGGCAAGCAGGCCCTGCCAAGCGTCCCCTGCGCGCGCCCCGATCTCCTGCGCGCGCACCGCCATCTCCGTGTCGATCTGATCGACGACCGCCGCCAGCAGCCCGCGCTTGTCTCCAAAATTGTGGTAGAGCGCGCCCCGTGTCAGACCGACGTCGGCCGTCAATCCGTCCATCGATGCTGCCGAGTACCCCTTTTCCGCAAAGGTCTTGCGCGCCGCCGCGATCAGCTTGACGCGGTTTTCCTGCATCGTTTCGCTGCGTTTCCTAACCATTCAATCCCTCAATTTCATATACGAAGCGTATATGAACTTGACATACGATGCGCATCTCATACATTTCATATACGAACCGTATACCAAATGGGGCGCGAGATGTGAAGCGATACGTCGCGCTCAACGGTCGTTGTCAACAATGAAGAGAGATCAGAATGACAAAACGCGAAGCAATCTTTCCGGCCGACAGGCACGCTCTTTACGAGAAGCACGGCTATTCCGCCGCGATCCGATCCGGTGATCTGCTGTTTGTGTCCGGACAGGTCGGCAGCCGTCCGGACGGAACGCCGGAACCCGACTTCGAAAGCCAGGTGCGGCTCGCCTTTGAAAACCTGAAGGCGACGCTGAGCGCCGCCGGCGCAACGCTGGATGACATCGTTGACGTCACCAGCTTCCACACCGACCCCGAAAACCAGTTCGGCACGATCATGGCGGTCAAGCAGGAGATGTTCAGCAAGCCACCCTACCCCAACTGGACCGCCATCGGCGTCAACTGGCTGGCCGGCTTCGACTTCGAGATCAAGGTCATCGCCCGTATTCCGTGAAGTCACTGACATTGCCGGGGCCGCATCCGTCACCGCACGACCTGCCGGCAGGAGAGCGGCCCCGCGCTCCCCCTCTTGGATATGACAAAAACACAACTCTAGGAGTTATAGGATGGGCCTACACCGAGGCCCTTCCTCAAGGCGCCCGTGGGATCGTCGGTTACCCCACACCGTTACTTTCTGCTTACATTGCCCCGGCGCCGCAGAGAATAACCCGCAGCGCGCCACTTTCCCATATATTTAGAAAAATCAACTACATAATCTCGCGGAACAAAGATCTCTCCTGCGTGTTCTGACCGCATGGATCTCATCTGATCCGGAAATGGAAGAAACGCATATGAAGAAGATCGTCTTCGCGGCGGCAATTCTGGGCGCGTCTGCCATTGCAGCCTTTGCCCAAACCACACCGGCTCCATCCAAGGATGGAAATACACCTGCGGTTGCAACCCCGGACACCAAAAATCCGACCGCGCCCGTTGAGGGCGCCAACAGCTTTACCGAAACTCAGGCTAAGGATCGCATTGCGGAAGCGGGTTACACCGACGTCAAGGATCTCAAGCTCGACGACAAGGGGATCTGGATGGCCTCGGCATGAAGGACGGGAAAGCCGTCTCCGTTGCTCTCGATTATCAGGGCAACATCGTCGCCAAGTAACCCAAGGAGAAGCATGATGAGAACTGTAACCGGACTTTTCGACGACCACTCGGACGCTCGCTCCGCCGTCACCAAATTGGAAGCGGCAGGCATTGCCTCAAACGACATCAGTATCGTCTCCAACAAGGCTGGCCGCGTCCATCGCGACTCTGACGTTGGCAAGGATGCCGCGACCGGCGCCGTCATCGGCGCTGCCGTCGGTGGCGCCGGCGGCCTGCTCACCGGACTGGGCCTGATGGCCATTCCCGGTGTCGGGCCGGTGGTTGCCGAAGGCTGGCTGGCCGTGACTGCGGCCGGGGCTGTCGCCGGCGCCGTCACCGGCGGTGCGGTTGGTGGCCTGATCGGCGCCCTCACCGACTCCGGCGTTTCGGAAGACGATGCCCACCTCTATGCCGAAGGTGTCCGCCGCGGCGGCAGCCTGGTCACGGCCAAGGTCGACGACGCCCGCGCCTCCGAGGCGCAGGCTATTCTCCAGGGGTCAAACTGCGTCGATCCGGTCGAACGTCGGCGTGCCTATAAGGAGCAGGGCTGGACCCACTTCGACGACACGCTCGATCCATACGCCCCCGAGCAGATCGCACAGGAGCGCGACCGGTATCCGCGGACAGGCATTTAATCGAGTTCAACCGTCCTTGCACGTCGCAAGGAGGGTTGAAGCGTTGATCTCACGCAGAGCGGCGGATACCAATCCGCTCAGTTTCCGCTGGCCAATCGTCACTCGTCGCAACTGGCTCAGGTGGTCTTGAGCGTGCCGTTCATCCCTTCCGGATAAAAGCCGCCCTTGCTCACTCCGTCCTTGTCGGTGAGGTAGACGATCCGGAGCACCTCCTGCGGTGTTCTGGTGAACGCGATCGCATCGGGCGTCGAGGGAACGATGTTGGCTTTTCCGTCCCCCTGGATCCCCTGGTCCTTATCGTCTGATCCGTCGATTTTGTCTCGGGCATCGGAGACCGCGTTGGCGGCCTTCCAGGCTTCCTCTCCCTTTCGGTATAGCGTCGATCGCGCCATTCCCATGTGATAGGCCTCGACCGCCAGGATGCCTGCGGCAGCGGCGAGGAAGTCCTTGTTTTTCAGAATTGTCGCCGCACCGGCATAGGCGGTGACGCCGACATCCTCGAACACCATCCCGCCGAGAACGAAGTTCGTCTCGTTGCCGAAAGGGTCGAAGTCCGGCCCGAGGCCCGCCGCTTCCGCGACGGCTTTGAAGCCCGCACCGAAATCGATGGCCGGCCTGTCAACCGCGTTGGTTCCAAGCGTCTTGCGGTAGAAGCGGACGTGCGCGAGTTCGTTTTCCGCGACTTCCTGCATGAATTTGCCGATGGCGGGCGTCTCGAACGAGACTTGCTTTCCACCAACGACGTCGCCGGATTTCGAACCGGCATCGGCTGCGTCGATGCCCATTCCGGTGGTGCCGCGGAGGTAGTATTCAGCCTCCATATATTCGAGGTTGAGCGCAAAGCGGAAAATGTCCTCGTCCGTTATGTCCTGTGCCAATACCGGCGAAGGCCGCGCAATTCCGCTGAGTGCCGCTCCGGCACCGAGTACGATAAGTCCCTGAAGCGACTGACGCCGGGATAGGTCAAGTGGGGCCTGCATGGCGATCTCCTATGTTTGTTGATTCAGCACCGCTGTCAGCACCGCGGCACCGAATGCGTTTGCCTGACGATTAGATGATCCGGGCCGCCAAAATATTCCCGTGTCCCACTACAAAGGTCCTGCGAAAGGAGCTGCCGTAATCTCGGCGTGGACGGCGTCTAGAGCTCAGTCGCCGCGTTCAACAGATGCGTATCCTCTCGAACCAAGCGAATTGCGAGCCGATCGAGGACTGATTGCGCGAGGCGGTCACAACGAGCGCCAGCGAAGAGAAACGTATCCGTGAACACGGTGGCGAGCTGGTCCCGCAGCGCCTCGCGGAGCAGCCGGCGTGCGCGATAAAGACGGGTGCTCACTGTCTGAGGTCGCAATGCCAAAAGAAAAGCCGTTTCCTCAATGCTCATTTCCTCGACGTCCCGCATGACAAAGACGATGCGAAAGGGCTCCGGCAAGTCACCGACGGCTCGCTCCAGCAGGCCGCGGATTTCAGCGAGAGCGGCCGCCTCTTCGGGATCAGGCTTGTGCGCGCTGAATGGAGCGACCATGCCTTCGATGGCTTTCGCGTCTACGGTGGGTCGCCTTTTCCGGCGGCGTCCCAGCGCCTCGTTCAGCGCGATCCGGGTGAGCCAGGTCGACAGCCGCGCCTCCGCGCGGAATTCGGCCAGATGGGTGAAGGCGTGGATATAGGTCTCCTGAAGTACGTCCTCCGCCTCGATGTCGTCATTCAGGACGGCGCGGGCGACCCTGTGAAGCCGCAGATTGTGACGCTTGATGATTAGCCAGAATGCGGCGGGGTCAAGCTGTCGCGCGTGTTCAACCAGCCCCGCGTCGTCAAGGTCCTCGATCCTCACTGCCTCGGTGGATCCGCTCGGCTTCATCGTAGGCGCTCCAGATGCATCAGCTTACTATGAGATAAGCGTTTTCCGGCTTTTCGATCTGCGGCCAGGTGGAGACTTGGGACTCTACCGGACCAGAGGTCTGCTGACCAAGTAAATCGGACTTGTTGCGGAGCAGTTCTATCTTCCGGTTCTGGCGCAACTGAAACTTCCAGCGTGGTCGCCGGCGATGCATGCTTTCAGGAAGCGGCAAAGATAATCTCTACGGCCGGCATGAGGGCGCAAAGCAGCCTTATCCTTCGATAACCAAAAAGGTCCGCAACCCAGGCCTCGAGCCTGGGATTCACGCGCCGCCGATGGGGGGCAGCATGGATCCTCCGGTCGACGGAGTTTGCGGAAATTTGCCGCCTTCCTCACCGCGCCGAATTGCTCGTCTCTTCGCTGACGCCGACCCGGTGGCGATACACCATTTCCCAGCCTTTCCAGCCGTTGAACAACAGCAGCGCAACGGCGATCAAAGACAGCGCCAGGCCGGTCGGCACGATGAAATCAGGGCCTTGTACGACCCGCCGCCAAAGGCTGACGGCCTCGATCAGAACGAGGACCATGTTGCCGATCATGTGGAGCCAGGCAGCCCGCAAGCTGCGGATGCGGCTATCGCCGAAGAAATCGGTCAATCCGGCGAGTGCTGCCAAGGCTGCCATGACGAGGCCGGCCGTCAGCATCCAGTTCGACGCCGCCGGCCAGAACGGGTCGTCGGATTGGCTGTGGAGGATATCGGTGACGAGCGTTCCGACAAAGAAAGCGACCGGGAACGGGATCAACATCGGATGGATCGGATGGCCGGCAATGTTCAACGTGCTTTTCGGGTTCATGTGCTCGCTCCGACGCGCTCGGCTTATGTGCTGTGAAAACAAGCAGCGGCATGTTCGGTTCCCGGTGCGTCGGGGACGAAGGCAATTTCGCTGTTGGAAGCGGGTTTGAGAAGGCTTCAGGTTTTCGAGGGCTTATCGCTCATGGCAACGACTTTGAGATCACGGCTGGACCGAGATCGTGATCACGCGGTGCGGTGTTGCCAAGGCGTTTATTCAACTACAAATTTTCTTCTTTCATTTTGCTCCCAAACATAAATTGACTCTGATTTCGAGTGATATTCCGTATCATTCTGTTGGGCCGTTCAGCGATCATTGCTTGCCCCAAGCATTGCGTCTCCTGTACGTTGGGCGGCCCCTGACGATTGCCATTAATGCGATCAGTCACACCAATCATTCCGCTGCTTCGGACCCCATGCCCGTGCAACGCCTCTAAGCAGTCGTGAGGACACGTACATCTCCCTTGCGACCCACGACGTCTACGACGACCTGTCGGCCGGACCGGCGAATGGTGACGTCAGCCGAACCGGAGCCCACCATAAGATGCCGCAAAGTGATCTCATCCAGGAATGCCGGCAGGCGCGGCTGGTTAAAGCTGATCTGCGAGGCGTTCGGGTCGAAATCCAGACCGAGGCACGATTGCAGTAACGACAAAGGCGCTGACGCGGCCCAGGCCTGCGGAGAGCACGCCACGGGATAGAAGGTCGGTCCATGCGACCGCCGTTGGGAAAAACCGCAGAACAGCTCGGGAAGGCCGCGTAATTCGATATAGGTCGAGGCTGCGAACAGGCCTTCAAAGATTTGCGCTGCCGCTGCCTTGAAGCCGTAGCGCGCAAGCCCCATGGCGATCAGACTATTGTCGTGCGGCCAGATCGAGCCGTTGTGGTAGCTCATCGGGTTGTAGCGCGCCTCGGTGGCGGGAATGGTGCGAATGCCCCAGCCGCAGAAGGACGAGGCGTTCATCAAGGTGTGCGCCACCTGTTCAGCTCTTGCGGGGTAGGCAATGCCGGTCATGAGAGCGTGGCCGGCATTCGAAGAGCGAACCCGACAGGCTCGCTTGTCTCCGTCCAGCGCCAGCACGAACGTACCGAGTTCCTCGTCGAAGAAACGGACGTCGAAAGCACGCCGCAGCCCTTCTGCCTTCGCCAGCAATTTCGCCGCGCGCTCGGGCTGGTCGAGCCGGCGGAATATCTCCGCGCTCGCTTGCCACGCGCCGTAGACATAGGCCTGTACCTCGGCAATCGCGATCGGCCCCCTGGCGAGTGTCCCGTCCGCATGAAAGACCGAATCGTGGCTGTCCTTCCAGGCCTGGTTGATCAGGCCCTCCACGGTCTGGCGCCCGTATTCGACGAAGCCGTCACCGTCGCGATCGCCATATTCGTCGATCCAGGTCAGCGCCGCCTCGATATGCGGCAGAAGCTGCTGAAGAGTTGCCGTGTCGCCGGTGCGGTCCAGGTAGCTCCCCGCGAGCATGAGAAACAGCGGGGTCGAATCGACGCTGCCGTAGTAACGCCGGAACGGAACTTCCCCCAGTTCGGCCATTTCACCGAAGCGAACCTCATGGAGGATCTTGCCGGGTTCGGCATCCGAAGCGGGATTGATATCGGTCGCCTGGTTGGCGGCGAGATGGCGAAGCACCCCCTTTGCGATGGCGGGATCCAGCCACAGCGTCTGCAGCGCGGTGATGATCGCATCGCGGCCGAACACCGTGCTGAACCACGGCGTCCCGGCATAGGGGTACGGCCCTTCAGGCGTGTCGGTGATCAACATGTAAAGGTCGGACACGCTTCGCCGCGCAAGCTGGTTGAAGATCTGATTGGAACTTGAGACCGAAGCCGCCCTTGCCATCGACGATCGCAATGCCCGTCGAGCATCGCGCATGGCCAGGAAAAAGCCGTTGACGCGGCGATCCTTGTCCGAACGGTCGCAGTCGATCTCGATGAAGATCGAGCGGCTGCCGCGCCTGCTCAAGTGGAGGTCGTAAACCGCCAGATCCGGTGCGAGTTCATCGGGAGCCGGATCGAACGAGACGCGGGTTGTCCGTGTTTTTTCATCGAGGCCGATATAGGAAAGAAGGACGCTTCCATCTTCGATGACGGCCGGCAGGCTACGGCCTCGTTTTGCCCGCACGGTGCCTCGCACTTCGAAGAGGTCAGCAAAGTCCGTAAAGAATTGGAGCTTCATCCGCAGGTGATGATCGCTGTCGTCATAGTTCTTCACTGCCAGGCGCTCATAACAACGCCCCGCCCATAGAAAGCGTGTCCGTCGAATATGGATGAGATCATGCTCGAGGCGCAGCTTTCCATCTTTGCCAAGGAAGTCCGGGTTCGTCAGATCGCAGGTGAGCGTGGCGTTGTCGTCGCGCATTGTCGACGACAGGAGCATCGGACGCCGATCCTCGAGCGTCAGGTAGAGATGCGAAAGATATCGCGTGTCGCGGTGAAAAAGCCCGTCGGGACTTCCTGGTCCGGAAAGAGCATCGCCATTGTGATCGAAGACCGCGAATGTATCGCCGTGCTTTAATGTACGTGGTTGCCGCTCCTGCAGCGACGCGGCAGCGGGAATGAAGAATTGCGCAATCGGCGTCACTTGCTTCGTTGCTGCGGGATTTGAGTTGCCGCCTGCAGATGTCGTCACATGTCGCCTCCGTATTTTTACGCCACAACCTGGTCAATGGATATCGGGCGGTTCGCGCGCCGGCGCTGCGGGGCTTTTGCGCGCAATCCACGCAGCTGGCCGTAGACCGCAAGATAGTCTCTTGCCATGCGTCCCGCAGTAAAGCGTCTCTCGAAGTTCGCCCGCACCTTGCGCCGATCAAGCTGCAGTGCCCATTCGATGTTCTCGACAGCTTCGGCAACGGTATCGACCAAAATTCCCGAGATGCCGTCGTCGATCACCTCCGGGACCGAGCCGCTGCGGAAGGCAAGAACCGGTGTGCCGCAGGCCATCGCCTCGATCATCACAAGCCCGAAGGGCTCAGGCCAGTCGATCGGGAAAAGCAACGCGCCGGCATTGCCCAGGAAGTCCGCCTTCTGGCGATCGTTGATCTCGCCGATGAACTCAACATTCGGATGGCTCATCACCATCGGCTGAATTGCCGTTTCCCAATAATGTTTGTCGACATTGTCGATCTTGGCTGCGATCCTCAGCGGCATGCCGACCTTGGCCGCGATTTCAATCGCCCGGTCAGGTCGCTTTTCCGGAGCGATCCGTCCGAGGAACGCGAGGTAACCGCCCGCCGGCTTTTCCGTGAAAGGTAGGAGGCTAGCGGGAAGGCCGTGATAGACTGTCCCCAACCAGTTGACCGGCGGCATCGGGTGGCGCTGGTCATTGGAGATCGATACCAGGGGAATATCTGGAAACGCCTTGTAGAAAGGCCAGAGATCGGGCAGGTCGAGCCGCCCATGCAGCGTCGTGACGGTGCGGTCGGCAAAATATCGGGTCAGCGGGAAATGCAGAAGATCGACGTGGAAATGCAGGACATCGAATTCGTGCGCGCGCCTGCGGATTTCCTCAAGCATCAGGATCTGATGCGGCAGGTGGTCCTTGATGGCGGGATTTAGCCTCAGGGCAGTGTTCGAGCACGGCACGAGGCGGGCATCTGTAACGGAATCGCCGCTGGCAAACAGCGTCACATCGTGGCCTTGGGCCACCAGTTCTTCGGTAAGGTACGAAACAATCCGCTCGGTTCCCCCGTATAATTTCGGCGGAACACTTTCAGCAAGCGGGGCAATCTGAGCGATCTTCATCGGCAAAATCTCCTCAGGTGAGCAGAGAGTCGACCGCAAAAATCGGAGCCGCATACTTCAAGGCATGCGGCAGTTGAATCCTAGCTTTTTCAACGGCTGCTGTTTCCTGCGTGCTCCTTTCCAGTAAGACTTCCTCGTCCAATCAAGATGGAACTCTGCCGAACTCAGCGAGCGTGTTTTGGTTCCGGCTGCGGCGATCACCTTCGGTACTAGATACCTGAGACATTTCGATCGCTGACCCGCCGCAGGTGCAGGGGCACGTCTTCTATGTCGGCGAGCTTGCCATGCTTTTTGAGAAAGCGACTGATATTCGCTGCGACGACCGACGCGGGTAGTTGCCGATTGGCTGCTTTCCGGCAGGCGTCCAGCATGACCTCATAGGTGATATCGCGTTTCTCCTGTGGCCATTCGTCGAGAAAATCAAAGACATCGTCAAGCCCGGCGATCTCTTGCACGAAGTACTTCCGTTGCGCGTAAATCGGTTGTTCAAAAGTGTCGAGTGCCATCGTTTACCTCCTTTCATGGCGTGAGTGCCGCTGATTTAGGCAGCGGAATTCTGCTCTTCAAGATCGCGGATTGGCTGAAATCATCGCCGGGATGGCTTGACGCCAGGATGCATGTCCTCGTGCGTGATCATCCGGAGCGGGTGACGGACTGCCCGGTGAATAGCTTCTTCGAATCGATCGGGCGTAGATGGTTTGGAAAGCCAGTTCGCCGCTCCCCACCCGTCACCTTACCAATCCGTAAGTTGTCGCCAAGCCTTCCTCTCGGCTAGATCTCGCCCCAGGCATGGCGGGAATGATCGGGCTGATGCGAATCCTGCTTATCGAGGACGATACCAAGACGTCCGATTATATTGCCAATGGCTTTTCCGAGGCCGGGCATGTCTGTGACGTGGTTGGCGATGGCCGCGACGGGCTGTTTCAGGCGCAGCGCGAGGCCTATGACGTCATCGTCGTCGATCGCATGCTGCCGGGTCTCGATGGCCTGGCGATCGTACGTTCACTTCGGGCTGCCAAGATCGGCACATCGGCGCTGTTCCTGACCTCGATCGGCGGCGTCGACGATCGGGTCGAGGGGCTGGAGGCTGGCGGCGACGACTATCTCGTCAAGCCCTTTGCCTTTTCCGAACTCATGGCCCGCGTCAATGCGCTTGGCCGGCGCCCGCCGGTGCAGGAGCAGCGGACGGTGCTGAAGGTTGCCGATCTCGAGCTCGATCTGATCCGGCGGGAGGCCCGCCGCGCCGGCCAGGTGATCGAGCTGCAGCCGCGCGAATTTACCCTGCTCGAGGTGCTGATGCGCGGCGAAGGCCGGGTGATCACCAAGACGATGCTGCTGGAGCGGGTCTGGGATTTCCACTTCGATCCGAAGACCAGCGTCGTCGAGACCCATATCAGCCGCCTCAGGGCCAAGGTCGACAAGCCGTTCCAGGTCCAGCTTCTGCATACGGTCCGCAACACCGGATACAGCCTGCATGCGCCTCGAACAGGATGATTTCAGGCCCATCGGCCTGAAAATCCTAAATCCTGTTCGCAATTCAAAGATTAAGAGCATGATGTCGTCCGAAAACCGCGCACACTTTTCGGCATCATGCTCGAGCCTGCGCAGGAGCACGCCGTTCCGGCTTGCCGTGACCTTCGGCGTGCTCTTCGTCGTCACCTTCATCCTGAGCGGCGCGATCATCTACCACATGCTGCGCCTCGGCCTTGAGCGGGATCTCGAACAGTCGCTGAACGAGATGAATTCGCTCATCGTCTCGACCTACAATCCCGGTGACACCGAGGATCTGATCAACACACTGAACAATTATGCGAGCTTCCAGTCGACCTCCGATGGGCTCTATTCGCTGACGGATGCAGGCGGGCGCAAACTCGCCGGCAATTTCGCCGCACCCCGCATCCCGAACGGCATCTATACCGTCACCTCCAGGGATGTCGGGCTGAAGGGGCATGAACGCTACCGGATGCAGGTCTCGACCATCGGTCCCTACAGCCTGGTGGTGGCGGAAAATTTCAACGATGTCGACGAGATGCTGCGGATCGTGCTGGTCAGCTTCGAATGGGCCGCCGCGATCGTCGTCGCGACCGCGATCGGCGGCGGCGTCTTTCTCGCCGTTCGCGCCCAGGCGCGGCTGGACAGGGTCGCCCTCACCATGAACGACGTCTCCCACGGCGCGCTCGACGCCCGCATTGCCATCACCGGCAACGGCGACGATCTCGATACGGTGGCGATCCAGATCAACGCGGCGCTGGAGCGGCTGCAGAGATTGGTCGAGAGCATGCGGCAGGTGAGCGCCGATATCGCCCACGATCTGAAGACGCCTCTGAACAGGCTGCGCCTGACGCTGGATGCAGCGGTAGCCGGAAACGACCAGCAGGCGGATGTTTCGGCGCTGCTTGACGAAGCAAGACACGAGAGCGACCGGATCAACGCCACGTTCGAGGCGCTGCTGCGCATTTCCCAGATCGAGGCCGGCGCGCGCAAGGAGCGTTTTCAGGCCATCGATATCGACGCCGTGCTTGCGGTGATTTCCGAGGTCTATGGCGATGTCGCCGAAGACGCGCTGATGGCGCTTGATATCGCGGAGCGCTGTCCCGCGCTCATCCGGGGCGACCGTGATCTGCTGACGCAGATGATCGCCAACCTGGTGGAAAACGCGATCAACCACTGCCCGGCCGGAACCGGCATCACCATTTCGCTGCGCTGCCAGGGCGGCCGCGCCATCATTGCGGTCGCCGATAGCGGCCCCGGCATTCCCGCCGATGAAAGGGACAAGGTCTTCCGGCGTCTCTACCGGCTCGACAAGAGCCGCGCGACGCCCGGAAGCGGCCTCGGGCTCAGCCTCGTCAAGGCGATCGCCGACCTGCATTCGGCTGAGATCACCATGGCCGACAATCATCCCGGCCTCATCGTTTCGATCGCCTTCCCTCTCACTTCGGCAGTTGGTCCCAACCTCCCATCCGCCATGCCGCGAGCCGGCTGAAGCGGGCGGCAAAGCGGCGCAGCTCGGCGGCAGTGCGATATGGCAGCACGCTCCACGGCCGGCGGCGGCCCAGCCGGTAGGTCGAAAGCGCTGCCTGAATCTGCGAGCAGGGATCGACCCTTTGGCTGACCGGCAGCGGATCGACGAAGCAGGCGCTCAGCCCATCATCGAACTCCAGATCGAAGGCGAGATCATAAGGCAGGCGCATGGGGACAAGCACGCCGGCAATCCAGCCCGCCGCCTTGCGGTTGATGAGATAGGCGCCGGACCCCTTCTCGCGGGTGAGCGCAATGGCGAGCGAGCGCGACGCGGTCAGCGGCTCCACCTTGTGCTTTCGCCCGGAATTGACGGTCGACAGGCGCAGGATGTCCCAGCGCGCACCGTGATCGAGGGCGGCATCGAGCAGCTCGGCCAGATCGTCATCGAAATCGAGATCGTCTTCCAGAATGAGCGCGAACTCGGCATGGCTGGCGAGGAACCGCTTGGCGCATTCGACGTGGCTTAGATAACAGCCGATCTCGAAAGGGTTCGGCCGCCGGCCGTGGCGGCTGAGATAGGCAGCTTCGTCAAAGCCCGGATGCGGCAGGCTCAGCCCCGCCCCATCGACCGCCGCCACCCGCTCGAAGGCAAGGCCGAAGCTTGCCAGCAGGCGCTCCATTCGAAACCTGCGCAATGGCGCACGGTCGAGATTGATCAGGTAGGTATTCACCCGCAGGCTGATCGGATGAAGGGCCGGCATAAGGGCGGCAGGTGCGGTGCGCATGTTCATGAAAGAGCTGACCTTCGACTTGGCAATGATGGCGCCAAGCCTGCGCTCCAAACCTCACGGGGACCTCGCTGGAACTATACATTTTGGTAAAGTGCAGCGGTCGAACGGCCAGCGCGGCAATCTTACGGATTGGTATGTCCCCGGCAAAGTGCGCGTAACAATTTCGCGCTACCAGCGTCGTGCGGCATGCAGTGGACGCCTCCCTTCCCGCGATCGAAACGACAACCCCGCGCCTTCGATGACGACAGCGCCCCACTGCGTGCCGCGCCGGTGACCCTTGGCTTGACGCCGGATGGTCCTCGGCTTGAGCAAACCGGCGCAGCACCCACAACCGCTCAGAGATCGCCGCCGCCCCTCATCCGGCTGCCGCCACCTTCTCCCCGCTCGCGGGGCGAAGGGACATGCGGCGACCTCTCCGTACCCCCTCCACGTCTCGCATGGCACGTCCCCTCTCCCCGTCTTTTACGGGGAGAGGGTTAGGGTGAGGGGCAGTCCTCGGCGTGAATCGTATAGCACGCGAGTCCGGGCTTTCGCGGCTATGCTTGCTAGGCACTGTCGGTGGTATCAAGCTTCTGACACACAGGCGTCTTCAAACAGTCTTCGGAATGGGAAAATCTTGGCCGAGAATGATTATGATGCCTTCGCGGCGGCTTATGACGCCGATAACGAGGTCAATGCCTGGAATGCCTATTACGAGCGGCCGGCCATTCTTGCCCTGGTTGGCGATGTCGCGGGGCTTTCCGTGCTCGATGCGGGATGCGGAGGCGGGGCGCATGCGGCAGCGCTGCTCGAGCGCGGGGCTGTTGTGACCGGGATCGACGCCAGTGCCGGCATGCTTGAAATCGCGCATCGTCGCCTGGAAGGGCGCGCGCGCCTGCTAACGGCGGATCTCAACGAAGCATTGCCCTTTGTGGACAAAGCTTTCGATCTGATCCTTGCCTCGCTGGTCATGCATTATCTGCCCGACTGGTCGAGGCCCCTTTCGGAATTCAACCGGCTGCTGCCCGAAGGCGGACGCCTGGTCTTTTCCACCCACCATCCCTTCATGGATCACGCCTCGACCGGCCGCGACGATTATTTCGAGACCTACAGCTTCGATGAGACCTGGCAGCGCGGCGGCAAGGATATCGCCATGCGCTTCTGGCACCGGCCGCTGCATGCCATGTTCGACGCGCTGAAATCGGCCGGATTTCAGATCGACATCGTCAGCGAGCCCCAGCCCGATCCTCGCGCCCGGACGCTTTTTCCGCAGGCCTATCAGAGCCTGACGACCAAGCCGCGATTCCTGTTCTTTTCAGTGGTGAAAGCATGACGACGGGTAGACATCGTTTTTCGCCTCCTGCGCGGTCGTGCTTCATTGCGACCACACACCACGCCGCGTCCGAGTAACGAGCGAGTTCCGGTCGTTTGCCAAAATTGCGCCGGCCAGACCCCCGAAAGAATGAAGAGCCGTCGGCGAAGACCTGGTGTATGCTAGGCGACGGGATCCGTCACATGTGAGGATCGTCATGGTCGGTTCGCCAGCAACTGCCACCCTTATCCTCAACGACAAGGTTGTCGTCGACCTGGAAGGCGAGACGCTCCGTCTTGAGAACGGCGATGCAATCGCTCTCAGGCCGCAGGCCTTTGCGGTCCTTCGCCACCTCGTCCAGAACGCGAACAGGCTGGTCAGCAAGGCCGAGCTGCTTGAAGCCGTCTGGGGAGGCGTCACCGTTACCGACGACAGTCTCGTTCAATGCATCCACGAGATCCGGCGAGCGCTCGGCGACGAGCGGTATGCGATCTTGGCCACCGTCTCGCGGCGGGGCTACCGCCTGTCCCTGGAGCGTAGCGACGAGGGTGCGCTCGGCGGCCCTTCGATCGCCGTGCTGCCGTTCGCCACCATGCGCGGCGACGAGCCCAATGACTACTTCGCCGATGGCCTGGTCGAGGACATCATCACCAACCTCTCTAAGATCCCGGGTCTGTTCGTCATCGCACGCAATTCCTCCTTCGGCTTCAGGGGCGAGAAAGCCGATCTGCGCACAATTGCCGCCGAACTACGCGTTCGCTACCTGCTGCAGGGCAGCTTGCGGCAGTCCGGGGGGAGGCTGAGGATCAATGCCCAGCTTGTCGACGGCGCATCGGCCACTAATGTCTGGGCCGACAGGTTCGAGGGCGCGGCAACGGACGTGTTCGATCTCCAGGATCGGTTGACTGAGCAGATCGTGGGCTCGATCGAACCGAGTGTTCGCCGTGCGGAGATCGAGCGTGCGCACCGCAAGCGGCCCGAAAGTCTGGACGCGTACGATCTCTACCTTCGAGCGCTGCCGCACGCCCACGCGAACACGCCCGTCGAGACGGACAAGGCCCTGCAATTGCTGGCGCGCTCGATCGAGCTTCAGCCCGATTATGTCGCTGCGCATGGCTATGCCGCATGGTGTTACGAGCAGCGCTACCTGCGCAACGGGTTGGATCCCGCAGACAAGGCGACCGCACTCAGCCACGCCGACATTGCGTTAGGCATCAACAGCGACGACCCGCAGGCGATGAGCATCGGCGCGTTCGTCCGCGCCAACCTCACCCGGGACTACGACGCCGCCGTCGAGGTGCTCGACCGGGCTCTCGCATTGAACAACAATTCGGCCCTGGCCTTTGGCTTCAGCGCTTTGGTCAGTGCCCACAGCGAGCGACACCAACGGGCGGTGGAACATGCGCACAAGGCGCTGCGGCTGAGCCCGCTCGACGATCCGCTGAGCTACCATCCCTACTGCGCACTCGCCCTGACCCACCTCTTTGCCGGCGCCTTCGCCGACGCAGCCAGATACGCCGCTCTGGCGGTCCGGGCAAATCCCGGCTTCAGCATCCCGTACGCCTATCTGGCGGTCAGCCACGTCGGCCTTGGCAATGTCGAAGCCGCGCACTCTGCGGCACGACGACTGATCGAGGTGGCGCCGAATTTCTCGGTCGGCGGCTACGTGCGAACGAACCTGTTTCAGCCGTACTTGATGGACGCGCTGGCAGCGGCCTTGCGAACGGCAGGGCTTCCCGAATGAGGCCGGCCAGCGGCGACCAAACCGCGCGTCAGATGCGGCGCTGTCACAAGCCGCCGGTCCCCAGATCATACCCGTTGGACGAATAGACCAGTCGAGCCGCGATGCGAACAACATCTGCGTCGTGAAACGTCCATGACGCATCCTGCCTTGGTCGGCGTCGAGGAATTCGCGGGCGACCATATCAGCAAACGATTTTCTAATTCGAAACAGGGTCGGGCAAAGATGCCGATCGGGGAAATATCGTCATTTGATCGGAGTCCGTTCGTTACATGCGGCAGGACCTCGCTCACAATTGCCGGCAGATTTGCGACCTGCCGCCCCCGGAACACAAAAGATGAATCGCGCTTTGTATTTCTCAGCTATCCTGTCGACGCTGTCTTGCTGGAATGGCGCTACCGCCCACGACACCGAGTCGGGATGGATCTATCCACCCGCTTGCTGCCGAGGGGACAAAGAACGAGGCGATTGCCACGAAATTCCGAGTACCAGCGTGAGCACCGGTTCTGACGGTTTCAGAGTGCTGCTCAATCCGGGCGACCATCACCTCGTCACAAAGCAACACTTCTTCCGAATTCCGTATGGTGCCACCATTCCGTCCGGAGACAGTCATTTTCACATTTGCTTGCACCCAACCGAAGACCACGCGAACTGCTTCTTTGCCCCTCCTTACGGATTTTGATTTGCGAGGCATCGGAGGCGCCGCCTGCGGGCGGGATGCTGACAGTCAGCTTATTGTTGGAGGCACCACAAAGCAGCCGGTGGGTTAGACGACCTCACCGGTGCGCTCACCCATGCGCTCCGTCTTGACCCCCGAGCAGAGCGGTCCTACAAAACAGACCATGGCAACACACCTCTGATTGGCCGCGCCTTGCGGCCTTGAGCGAAGCGCAGTCCTGCACGACACCGCGGGGCGGCTTCCACTTGCCAATCCAAATCAGAGATTTTCCAATGCCCACGCTCTACCTCACTTGCGGTCTTCCCGGTTCGGGGAAGACGTCGCTCGCCAAGATCATCGAACATGAAACATCTGCCCTCCGTCTGACCGGCGACGACTGGATGCACAGGCTTTACCCCGGCATCTCTACGCCGGAAGCCGAAACTGGTCCCTGCCGAGGCAGAGTCGAGGGCCTGCAATGGCAGATCGCTCTGCGTGCCATCAGGCTTCAGTGTAACGTTGTCGTGGATTGGGGTGTGTGGTCACGGGCAGAACGCGACACCTGCCGGGAGGAAGCGCGCGCAGCTGGTGCCCGCGTCGTCCTCTGCTTCCTCGACGTTCCCTTTGATGCGCTTTGGGACCGGGTCTCCCGGCGAAACGCCGAGCTTCCAGTCGGCACGTTCGACATCTCGCGGGCGGACCTGCTTAGGTGGTCGAAGCTGTTCGAGCCGCCAACCGCCGAGGAGTTGGCGCTTTACGATCGGCTAACCCATCCAGCCATCACCGCCTTTAGATGAAACGCCACAGCGCTGGGGGTATTCTCAGTCTGCGTAGCAGGCGGGTCCGGGCCAGCTCGCTGGTGAGGACACCTCGCCTTCTTACCCGGGGCCGGAGCACGGGACGGTGGCGGAGCTGTTCCTGCCGTTGAGTGGTTCATCTTCGAAAGTGGACGAAATGTTCCAATCCATTGTCACCCATTGACGTGAACAAGTTTCACCCCAATACGGTCAGGCCAGCCAACCGACAACAGGAGTGTAATCGTGAGCGAACCGACCGTAGCAGATGCAACAAACCGCATTTATGAGTCGCTCCAGGCGGACAATGCCGACATCGACGTGCATATCGCGGCCCTGAAGGCAGCGTTGACGCGGGCGGGTGTGAAAGAGGCCGTATTCGACCCGGCCAGGCTCGTGCAGAATAACCGTTCTGGCAGGAAGCGGATGGAGGCCTACTTTCGCCAGCGGGGTGTCATGGTGAAATTCTCAGCCTCGTGAAGCCTTCCAGACGGCTTCGCACCCCCCGCTGAATGGCGCGACAACGGTGCCAGAATTCGGGCGGCGCCGACCCCGTCACTCCTTTTCCTCCCAATAGCTTTGCCAGAGGTCGAGCCTCTGCTTCAGCGGATCTGCTCCGAACGTCACGCCGTGATTGGTGAAGTCGATGACCCTGTGGACGAAGGGGTCGTGGTGAGGCCATTTTAGCCGTGAGCCGCCATTGGGGTCACCGCTCGTTGCAAATTGGACCCAGTAAGCACTCGCCAATGTGGCCATGGCCCAGTCGGCAGGTGTCACCTTGTCTTTAACCAGTGCGTCTGGAACGTTGAGCGTATACGGAATTTCGAAGCCGTGCAGAGTGCCTTTCCATGCCGGATCGTTGCGGAGGGCCTCGGCGACATAGGAGAAGCGATACCACCACGTCGGCTGACCAGCGCGGATCATCTCGTCAGCGAGGTGGCGGGATGGTTCGACAAGCGTTTTGTCGGCCAGAACCTGCTGCTTCAATTCATCGAGCGTCTGTTGGCCGGTCGGATCGTAGAGGGTGCGGGCTTCAGCTGCATGGTTCCCGAACAGCGCGAAGAGATCGTCTTTCGTCGCGGCCTCACCAAGACCGAGATCTCGATTATTTGCCCCGACGATGACGGGAACCGGCGCCTGCCGGCCTGCCGCAAAGGCCGCTTCCGGCGTTTCGAGCAAAAACTTTCCGTCAATAATCGGGCCTGAGACGCCGATGACGGGCTTGCCGGTCGACATTCCCGCCAGCACGTCGTGTGCCGATGCACCTTCGGTCAGCTTTTCCGCAGGCAGCGCCCGAAGGGCGGTGAGAGCGTCGGCATCGCTGCCATTGATTCCCAGAGAAGCCGCATAGTCCAACGCGGTTTTCTCTGCCGCTGTCAAAGGTGATAAAGGCGTACTCTCAGCACGCGCGGTAGGCAGACCCGGTGACTGTAGAATGGCGCCGCGGAAAAGCCCCCGTGACAATGGCGATATCATGTGCGCCATCACCGAGCCGCCCCCGGCCGACTCTCCGAATATCGTCACTTTTTTCGGATCGCCGCCGAAGGCTTCGATATTTTGCTGGATCCATTTCAAGGCTGCGAGCTGGTCCATGTAACCATAATTGCCGACGGGCTCGTCAGGGGATTCCTTCATCAGCGCCGGATGGGCAAAGTACCCCAATCGGCCTACACGGTAGTTCATGCTGACGAATACAACTCTCCGGGCGGCGAGCTGGTCACCTGGATATTGAAGGGTGTTTCCCTCGGCAAGAGCGCCGCCATAAATCCAAACCATCACCGGCAAGGGTGTCCGGGAACGTTTGGCGGGTGTCCAGACATTGAGGGTCAAACAATCTTCTGACTTCGGCAGATCACCGGCCTGCATGCAGGACGGACCGAAATTGCGGGCATCCTTGATACCGCTCCATGCCTCCATTGGCCTCGGATTGCGCCATCTCAGATCACCCACCGGCGGTGCCGCATAGGGTATGCCTTTGAAGCTGACGACCGTGCCGGATCTCTCACCTTTCAGCATGCCGCTGTCGATGGTAACGGTGTCGTCTGCCGCACCCAATTGTGGCGCGACTGTCAGCTGACACGCTGCGACGGCCAAAAAGAGCAGGAACGTGCGACGGCCGTCCACAAACACTGCACTCTCCAGCGCCAAGTTGAGACAGTTTGAGAGCAAAATACTCCGATAGGGCGGCAACGAAAAGGGTCCGTCCGACGTTGATCAAGTGCCCCGGCGGGCGGCCAGCCCCGTCCTTCGAGGCCCCTGCGGGGCACCTCAGGATGAGGCTGGAGAGAGGTTGCAGCCTGGCTCAACGGGAAGCGCAGCGGCAAGACGCGCCGGTAAACCGAGGCAAACACCACGATCAGCCCTCATCCTGAGGTGCGCAGGCCAAAGGTCGGAGCCTCGAAGGACGAGGGCGGGTGGCGGGACTCCAATTGCAGCATTGGCATATCGAGGCAGGCGGGCGGGCAGCCCCGTCCTTCGAGGCCCCTGCGGGGCACCTCAGGATGAGGCTGGAGAGAGATCGCAGCCCTGGACACCCGACGGAGGCTTCCGCCACCCCATCACCCACCCCTCGCCCCCCGCAACGCTGTCAACCCCCGCCGCAGCCACAGCAACTGCTGCGGCGGCATCTGGCGCAGGTGGTCGTAATCCATCACCGTGACGTTATAGACCATGCTGCGCACCTGCGGCCCGTCGGGGCAGCGCAGCAGGATGCCCTGCAGCGCCATCATGCGGTTGCTGGCCTTGCGGGCGCGGTCGGCGAAGGTTTCGGTCTGCTCGCCTTCATGGCCTTTGACGGTAAAAAGCGATTGGGCCCTCGGGCTCGGGGCCGGGATGCCTGTGGTCTTGTGGTAGCGGGCGATCGTCTCGGCATAGTCGTCGCCGGCCTGGCGCTGCTCGGCGGTGATCAGGCCGTCGAGGAACATGCGGCCGAGGGTGTAGCCGGCAAAGGGGCTCCTGACCGTCTCGTCATCAACCGTGCGGCCGAAGCCGTGGATGCGGCGGCGGGCGGATATCGCCACGCTGATATTCTCCTTCTCGGTTTCGAAGGGCTTGATCTTGCCGCAGGGAAAACGCTCGACATTTTCCTTGCGCGGCCGGCCGGCGCCCTTGTTGACCCGTTGCGTCTTCATCTTGGTGGCTTTGCCGCCCATGCTGATCGTCCTTCTATCGAATGATGCCGTTTCTGATTGCCGCGGCGACCAGCGCCGTTTCCTTGAAGACGCCGAGCTTCATCTTGGCGTTGGCGATGTGCGTATTCACGGTGATCGGCGAGATGCCGAGAATGGTGCCGATCTCGGCGGCCGTCTTGCCCGCCGCCATCCAGCGGATCACTTCGGTTTCGCGTGGGGTGACCGGGCTCATGGCTCCGCGGGCCCATCGATGCTCGGCACGCGCGGCATCGTCACATGCGCGCCCGACAGGGTCACCCGCGTCACGCGGTCGGGGTGGCGGATCGGCTGGACAGGCGGGCCTGCCTTCGGATGCGGATGCCAGGTGTCCTGCCTCGAGGGGAACCTGTCGCGGTTGCGGTGCGCCATGTTGATGACGGTGTTCTTCTTCGAGCCGAACAGGTTGGCGATCTCTCTGGCCGACAGCCCTTCCTTCCAGAGCTTTTCCGCCTTGACGATCTTGTCTTCCGTCCAAAAGGTGATGGTCACTTGGTGGCCTCCTGTGCATCGCGCGCGGCGCGGGCAATGATCGGGTTGTCGGGAAACATGCGGGCGAGCTCCCGCTTGGCGCTGCGGCTGCCATTGGCCGCATCGCGCAGCAGCTGCATCTTGTAGGCCGGCACTTTCGGCCGCGGCACCTCGGGCTCGGCTTCCAGGCGCGGCCGGCGCTCGGCCTCGATCGCCGCCTGCTGCTGGCGGCACTCTTCGGCAAAGCTCGCCGAGCTCGGGGCAAAGGCGCGGTTATGGTCCCTGACCTGGCCGGAGATGAAGCGTTTGGCGGCCCGCCAGACCGCCTCTGCCGGCAGGCCCTCGACGGCGACGAGATAGGCGCGGATCTGCATGTCGGGATCAGTGCCTGCGGATGCCGGGAAGCCAGAAAGCATCCCCGAAATGATCTTCACCAGAGGGGAAATCTCGTGCGGCATCCACTGCTGTCCTTCTCGTGCTGCTGTTGATCGACCCGGCTTCCCTCGCTTTCTCCTTGATATACCAGTCGCATTTGATCGCCTGCCAGCCGCGGAAGATCTGCATCTCGGCGGCGCCGACCGGATCGCCGGTCATCAGATATTCCCTGGCCTGCATCCGCGCGGCATAGACCGTCAGCGGCTTCTTCAGCGTGCGCTTGCGATGCTCGATGATCGCTGCCGCCAGTTCCTCGCCCAGCACCGGGCGGAGGATTTCCATGATCTCCTCACTCACCGTGTCCTTAGCCATGCGATGTGCCTTTCCCGGTTGAGATGGCCGACCTCAAACCCGCAGCCTCCGTCGCCCGCCGGGCAAAATTGACCGCGGCGCCGGGCCTCGCGGGACGGCGGGCAAACCGCCTGATCTCTGAGCCGGCATGGTCCTGTTGGGCGCTGTCGCCTTTCTCCGCGCTTCGCAGCCGGTGGATCTCGCTTTCCACCGAGGGCACCGACCTTCCGAGCAGCGCTGATATTTCGATGTAGTCCCGGCCGGTGCGGAAGAGTTCGAGCGCGTTCATCTGCGTGCTTTGCTGCGCTGGCGCCGCCTCGGCCTGGATGCTCATCGCTTGGTCCTTCTTTCCGATTTCGAACGCGGCTCGCCGTTCCCGCCGGAGCGGGTGGCTCGTCCCGTGCTTGATTCAATTCATCGATGACGACCGGAGCGGGCTCTTGCGCGAGCAAAGGCTCCGGTCGTCTGCCAGGCCGCCGCCTGGGTCGGACACGACATCGTCGCGCCGATGGGCACGGCATCGCCGCGCCCAATGGGCACGACACAGTCGCGCCCGAGGATGCTGGCGTCGCCGAGGGAGGGCAACGACGCCAGCGGCCGATAGCCGTCAGGGAGGGGCTGGGCTATCGGGGTCGGGGGTCGGCAGAGCGCCGGGGAATATCTCCCGCATCTCTTCCGGGCGCGTCGGCCGATCGCAATTCTCGCAGTGTCGCTCGATTACCTCGGCGATCGACAGCGCCTTTGCACAGATCGGGCAGCCGGTGTAGCGGGCTCGGCGGCGCTGGAACTCGCGGGCGGGTGTTGCGGTGGCGATGGTCATAGCGACTCCACCTCCCGGTTGGCGTTCAGCACCTGCTGCAGGGCCTTGGCGAGGAAGGGGATATCCTCGTTGCGAACGGGGATCACGGACATGCGCCCTCCCCTTGGCCCTTGCGGCCGGTGAATGACGACGCCGGTCGGCATGACGTCCATGGCGAGCCGCTCTTCGCTTGAGATGGTGAACCTCATGGCGCCGTCTCCCCAGCCAGAAAAGCTATGTGGTTGTTGATGATGTCGGTGTTTGTCATGGCGATTAGGGTACAATTAATACCCGTAATGTCAAGCACATTAGGGCATGACATATACCTTAATTTAGGGTATTTTTTATATCATGTTGAAAGATCAGGAACAATTTGAGCGCGAAGAACGCGCAAAGCGGCTGGTCATGGCCCGAAAGAATGCCGGCTTTGCCGGGCCGAAGGCGATCGTCGATCGGTTCGGCTGGAATGCCAATGTCTACAAGGCGCATGAATCCGGCCGCAACGGCTTCGGCATTGCCGATGCGAAGAAGTATGCCCAAGCTTTCAAGGTCAATCTCAACTGGCTGCAGTTCGGCGCCGGCAACGCGCTCGATCCGGATGAGCTGCCGGCCTCCGTCGCCGATGTCCCCAAAATCTCCTGGGTCAGCGCCGGCCAGCTGAGCGAGCAGGCGCCGATCACCGATTTTTCGGAATTCCCGACGGTCGCCGCCCTCGACCTGCCCGATGGCGAATGGATCGCGCTCGAGGTCGAAGGCAATTCGATGAACAAGATCTCGCCGCCGGGCTCGATCATTTTCGTCAATCTGCGCGACAAGCGCCTGGCGCCGAACGCGCTCTATGTCGTCGCCGACGAGACGGGGGCCGCAACCTACAAGCGCTATCGCCCGAACGACGATCCGCCCTTCCAGCCCGCTTCCTACGAGGACGTGTCGCCGCCGGAATTCCAGGGCGCCGTCACCATCGTCGGCCGCGTCCGCCGATCGATCATCGAGATGTAGGGGCTCGGACTTAATGCCGGGAATCAATCATATTTCAATAGGGAAAACAGGATGATACGCCCTTCCTCACGCGCCGGCCGAATCTGGTTCTATATCGTCACGATCGCGGTGTTGCTCCTGGCCTACAGCGCCGCGCGAGAGATGTACGGCCTGTAGGATTTCGCTCCGAAGCTCGCCGGTCCCTAGCCGGGATCACGAGAGATATCGGGACGATTCATCCTCTGAAACCGCAAATTGCGGAAGCTCCGGATGCCGTTCGCGCACCACCCTCGTCACCGCCACGAGGATGGAACGGATGGCTGCGGGGAACATGTCCTTTGGCAGCGTCCTTCCATAGATCATAGAATTCGGTGATCCCAGGCTCGCCTCGATCACTTCGTCGGTGATTTCGATTTCGTTGCGCATGGCCGGCCTGTTTTTCTCTTAGCTTCATACTCCAACTTCGGTTCTCACTCCTCTCTCTTCAGCTTAGGAGGAGAAGGTTCCTGAAGGCTGGTGAGGGAGGGTTCCGGCCAAAGCTTCCCCCTACCCCATGAGCAAAGCCCATGAAGCCGGGAGAGCATTGGCCAAGTCCTGAAGGCCGGAGCCGGGATGGGACACGTGCCAGAGGGGCCATTCGCTTCGCCCTCGTCCTGATTTTCTGACAGCGCACTTAAGGACTTTCGCTTCCCGCGCCGCTGGGCTTCGTCAGCTCGGGAGTTGCACCCGGTCGCCCAATCACTTGCCCCAGACATAGATCTATGATTCGTACCTCGTCAATCCAAGAGGTATTTTTTATACCTTTTCCCGTTGACGTAATAAGGTATGATATATACCTTCACCTGAAGCCACTCAAACGGACGAGAGGACAGGGCGATGCAGCACATTCGCAAGATCGAGACCGAGGAAAGCAGGCGGGATGCCCGCTGGAATGGCGCGCAGACGATCGGCGACTGCCGTGCCTATATGGCGATCGAGGCCCAGCGCATGGGCGCGCTTGGCTTCGCGTTCCTCCGCCGTCCCGAACATTTAATCCGCGGCCCGTCCTGGCTGCGCGGGGCGGCAGCCTCCGTCGAGGAGCATTACCGCTATGCCCGCGAGATCATGGGCATCGCCAACAATGATCAATTCTACGCCTGAGGGGAACGGAGATGCCTGCCGCCAACCTTACACCTGGTTCAACCGAGAGCCCTTCCCTTCCTGCCGCCCGACGGGCCGGGACAGCCGAAAACACCCGCGCCAAGGCCCGCTTCACGGCCGGGGCACCCGATCTCCTGAAGGCGCTGGTGGAGGCCGAACGCTTTTTCGATGGCAGTGCCGATCACGGCTGCCCGCTTCACCAGAAGATCCTCGCCGCCATCGACACGGTGAAAGGCGGTGCGGCATGAGCGATTGTCTGATCAAGGCCTTTTCCGGCTGCGCCTGCCCGCCCGGCGAATGCGCAGAAAAGCCTGCCACCCCGGCGCGGGTCACCTTCGTCTCGTGGCGGCTCCAGGCAATCACCTGCCTCACCTTCGGCTTCCTCGCGGCCATCGTCTCAGCCGCCTGGATGGAGACGCAGTTCAAAAGCCAGGATCTGCGAAACCAGGAGCACGTGTCATGGAAGTGAGCCAAGACTTTGCCAGACGCCACGGATCAGGAGCTGAACTTGATGTCGCTGGCCTTGGCCGCCGTGATGAATGCCCGCCGCACCTGTTCCGGCTCGGCCGCATCATTGAACACATCAAGCACAAGCCGTTCGGCCACCTTGGCCGCCGGCGTCTGCTCGGGCCAATCATTCAGCAAGGTATTGCCCGCCTGCACGACATTGTAGACTGTCCTCACCTTGCCATTGATGGTGATTTTCACCGGCTTGAAGCTTCGTCGCCTGCTCATGATGCAGCCCCCTCACGCTGGACACGCGACTCAACGAATCACTTCGGGACTCGTTCCGGTTGAGGAGCCTGTCGTGCGTGTTATTGTTGATCAGAGAATCAAAGAAATTTGCCGGTGGCTGAAAACATGCCAGAGCCAGAAAAACGGGGCGACAAGTTTACCTGGACATATGTCCTCTGGTTGCTGCCGTGGCTGGCGCCAATTTGGCTATACTGGCTTCTTCCGACGTGGGATTGGTGGACGATCAGCCTTATCATATGGGTCCTGACCCTGATTGATGATATCGCTTACGGCATAACGGCTCCGGGCGTGAGTGCGCCCGTCAACACTTCAAACCTCGACAGCCAAGCCCCTCGAATCCTTGTCGTAGAGAAGGACGGATGCTCAGGATGGTTTCGCGTTCACTGCGTCCAGCTTTGGCGGAAATCCTGTTGCCGCGATTGCCGCGAATCCTACCGTCCTAAGGATTTACTTCGAACCATTGCGGCAGCAGCCGATCTACGTCCGCAAGGGCATCGATCTGTCGCCGGAGATATCATGACCTCAGCCGTCAACGCCATAAAACAACTCAACAGCCAGCAGGCTCGCAAGGAAATGGTATCGCGTCCGGGCGTCGGCGATCAGCAGAGAACGCCACGATCAAGAACAGGAGCTGGTAATTGGCGGCGGCAGCGACGTTAGCTACGCTGTGATCAGACGGCTGTGGATTAGGAGCCGCCCGGTGCGTGATTCGGTATATCGTCAAGTCGATTCCCGTCGAGCGAAGCGACAAACCTTGCTGCTCAGGTCGAATTATCGCTCGCGTTCCCCTTAAGTTCCGGCACTTTCCCCCTGTCTACCTGTGGATAAGTGTGTCATAAGTATCTGAAATCGCTTCATTATTTTTTTTCGTCTGTGAATAGCGGGTAATGCGTATTTTTCATCCTTGCGAAAGAGCGCTGAAGCCCAGTATCTTGCTGGTGCCGATCCACGGCAAACGAAGGAGAAAACCATGCTAGACATGGTCCTGAGGATGTGGATGGCAGCTACGTTCGCGACAATGATGATCTTCTACGGTCTTCATTTCGCGACGGAAATGAGAGAAGCCGTCTCGTGGTTTTACCACCGAGACGGCTCTGATCAGTCCACGAAACCGTAACAACGGTTTTGCTGTCGAGGGGATCGGTGGTACCAACACCGGTCCCTTTCGTTTTCGTGTAATGATACCTTTCAACAAAGCACGAGTCCTGTCAAAGGATTTTTCCCTTGAGGGGAATTTGAAGGACTCGAAAATTCATTCATCGGAAATTGTCGTTTCGAATTTTGCGGCCCAGTTTTTTTCGACATTAATTTCAAAAGGACTCGCCGTCTACAATTCCTGTAGCGAACCTCGAATCTTGCAGCGCCTGTGCCTCAATGGACAAATTGGCCACTGATGTCGACGAGTCCTTTAATGCCTACCGATGAATTTTTTTTGTTAACGAAAATTATGGACCTCAGCGAGAGCGTCGCCAAAATCAGCGGCAAGATCGATGGTTTCATGCAATCACAATCGGCACAGCAAGCTGAAATTAACGGGCGGAAGACCCGGATCAGCTCTACCGAGTCCGATATCGTTGACATCAAAGCCACCCATTCGACGATTCGAAACCGGTTGCTCGGTGCATCAGCGATCTGTTCTGCGGTTGCGGGGGTATTCTTGACGTTTGGATGGCCGATCCGTCAGAAAAAGTTTGGCTTGTGAACGTTTTCAAATACTGCGCTTGTCAACAAAATAGCCTCAAGCCATTGCTATCACTGTATTTTCATGACGCGGCCGACACAGTCTCAGGTTCCCATCCCAATGGACAAATTGTCCTATGCCTGGTCCATTCGGACGGGCGATATGAAGCCGCCGGTCCAAGGTTCGCAATGGAACTTGACAGCTTAACGATCTCCACATCTCGTCTTGCGCGGAATCTCCAACCACGTCAGTAGTTCTATTGTGGTTGGGGGCCTTCTATGATCGCGCAATTTCAGAGCCTGATGGCATCAATTTATAACAGCTGGGTCTTATTCGGATGCCTAGTGTATTCCTTCGGCGTCTTTCCAGCGCTTAGTATGAAATTGGCGGAGAAACGGAAGTTTAGCCTTGTGCGGGCCGCTTGCGTGGTTGCTGCGCTGACCTCCCTCTACTTGTTGCTACAGGGAGCGGCTATGGCAATTAACTGGGTTGATCCATTTCAGGGTAAGGACGCGGAAATGGCGGGAGCGGTCCACAACCCGAAAGGGTGGATCATTGTCGCGGCTATCGTCGTGTGGCCCTATCTGCTGATAATCATCGGCATTATGATCGGACACTTGGCGATCCGCGATTTGCTAAGGCTACGACGAATTACCTAAACTCGGGTCTTCCTATGCAAGTCGTCGACCGCACTCTCAACTCTTCCTATCTGGCCGGTCAACTCGAAGAGGAGAGCACGGTTCGATGCCATCAAGGCCTCTTCCGCACGGCTGATCTGTTTCTTGATCTCATTGTCCGAGCCTTTAGGCGACATAGCGATCACCAGCATGCCAGTATAGGTGCCGATCACCCCGATCAGCAGCACGCCTGACGGCGTCGAGTAAATCCACGAATAGCCGTTGAGATAGATCACGGAGACGAGAATCGGTAGGAAGCACATCGACGAAACGACCCAGACGACGAGAACGGAAAACTCGATCCACTGTTTCATTTGATCAGCTCGCAATTTGCCGCCCTGTATTTCGTCTGCGCGATCCCCTTCATCTCAAAGGGATCGGCCACCCACTTATCCGGCGGCAAAGCCTTGCCGCTGCTGTCCTCTTGGGTGACGTTCTCGAACGTATCGGCCACGATAAGCTGATAGATACGACCAACAACGAATTCTACGGACGGACCGTCAGTCGCCCGAGCGATGCCACCGGGGACGAAATTGAACATCTCGTTATCGCTGACCTTGCCCGCTCGTACAGCTTCCACAAACTTCGTCGAGGTGCCGGAGCCAATCCTAAACAGACGCTCTTTCTCAGGTTGATTGTCGGCGATTAAAGCGAGCTCATGGCACTCGAATGCTGCCCAAGCCAAGCGCGACAATTTCGCCTCCTGCTCGGATGCTGCCGTCGAGCCCGCCACCATGAATGTCAACAATACGATTAAGCGTCGCACGATCCCCTCCTAAGCTCTTTTCCGGCATCTTGCCGAGAGCTATCCGGAGGTCAACGTGAATCCCTCTCGGTGATCTTTTTCGATCCTGATGCGGATACGTGAGAGGTTTCGGTCTATCTCGGCATAACTTCGGAGGCGAACACATCAAGCACAAGCCGTTCCGCCGCCCTGGCCGCCGGCGTCTGCTCGGGCCAGTCATTCAGCAAGGTGTTGCCCGCCTGTAGACGGCTCTGGTCTTCCCATTGATGGTGTTTTTCACCGGTTTGAAGCTTCGTCGCCTGCTCATGATGCACCCCCTCACGCTGGACACGCGACTCAACGAATCACTTCGGGACTCGTTCCGGTTGATCCTAGCAACCCCCGAACTCTATGCAGCACCTCAACCGATTCCCGTTTTACAGACTTTATTGCCCTTTTTTTCCTGGACGTGTCGTCTTACCGGGTGTCGCACTTATGTTGCCGCTATTCTTCAGGCAGTCCGGCTCGAGGTATTTCTTTTTGATCGCACTCATGCACGGTTAGCTTCGACTCTCGAAAGGACGCTGGCATGTCCACAGAATTAGACGCTCATCTGGAAGACCTCAGGATCAAGAGCAAGAAGAAGTACCGGGATGACATTTGGAACACTCTCTTTGTGACCGCCATCGGTGCTGCGCTGGCTTATTGGGCATATGAGACTCTCGCGCACACTGCGTTGTTTGCGTTCCTATCTTTCAACATCGTCGCTGTTGGCAACCGCATCTCCGGAGAGTTGATGCAATGGCGAGCTAAGATCGAGGCGAACCAGTTGATGGACCGCCTCGGCATGTAGACGCCAAAATCCAAGTGGCGGAACGTTGACTTGCCCAACGCGACGCAGATGCGCCCTTGGAAAATTCTCCTCTCTTGATTCCGCCTGCGCCACCGTCTAATTTGACCATATATGGTCATTTAGAGGACGAGGCGGCAGTGTCGACAATCAGCGTGGCAGAGGCGAAGGCCGGTTTCGCCGGTCTGGTGGATGAAGCGGCAAACGGCGAATTCGTGACGATCACGCGGCACGGAAAGCCCGCTGCCGTGCTTGTGTCCGTTGAAGCGGCCGAGGCCGCGAAAAGAGCTTTGAAGAAGCCACGGCCGAATTTTGGGGATTTCCTGTTGACGTTTCCCGGTGGGGTCGAACTGGAGCGGAACCCATCGAAAATGCGCAATATCGATCTGTGACCGCCTATCTTCTCGACACGAACATCATCTCGAAGCTCGCGCCGGGCAAGGCGCCGCCGTCCGATCCGGTGCGGGCATGGTTTCATGAGCAAGGCGAAGCCGATAGCCTGTTTCTCTCGGCTCTGTCAGTCGCGGAGATCGAGAAGGGAATGCGGAGCCTTCACCGTCGCGGTGGGGTCGAGAGGGCAAAGCGCCTTTCGGCATGGCTGGACGTCATCACCGAGAGTTTCGGCGATCGGATCTTGCCGATGGATACCGTTGTCGCGCGCATCGTCGGCGCCCTGGAAGATGAAGCCGAAAGCCAGGGCCGTCATCCCGGCCTTGGCGATCTCATCATCGCGGCGACCGCGCGCGCCTATGACCTCACTGTCATTACGGAAAACTTGCGGCATTTCCAGCCGCTTGATCTCGCTGTTGATCTTCCCGCCGCGTTCCGGTCGGAATGATCGTTACCGGCGCTGCCAAGACGCCGCCGAGCGAATCGCAAATATCTCGCGAGTAGGATGCTTCGCCGGCCGCGCTACGATTGCTAGGCGTTGGCTCAATGATGTCCCGCCCGCCCCGATATTCATCTAGATGGAGGCACTCATTGCTGGTTGGCTAGGCTGGAGGTTTCCGCGTCCATCTGACCGGACCAGGGGCCAAGGCGCTCCGTCAAGTTCTGGAGGAGTGTGTCTCGGGCGGAGTTCTGAACGAGATCGATGGCAAGGGTCAGGGCGCGGCGGCCTTCGTTGCTATCGATCTCACAGTGGTTCCTTGTACACCACTGCCGAACCGCAGTGATGACGACTTCGATGTCTTGATCGGACAATGTAATGAGGGACTGAAGCATTTCGATGCCTCCAAAATCCGAGAGCGCCTACGGTTCGCCAAGGGATGGGACCGATATCGCTAGTGATGAGCAGCGGACGTCGTCGCGTTGATCTTCAGCGAATGAGGGCTGTCAAACCTGGCGATCAGCAGCGTAGCCAGTTCCTCCGGCGTCCTGTGCCCCTGGCTAAAAAGATCGACAGCCGCGCTACAGAGTAATTGCGTTGCTCCTTCCGTCGGTGTGACGTGATTATGCTGGTACCAGGTCCGCACAGCCTCCGTCAGCAGGTTCACGTCCTTCGTCTGGAGCGAGAGATTGAAATCGATCATATCATCCTCCGACGCGTCGCCGCTCCAGATTAGTCTTGAGTTGAAGCTCGCGTTAAAAACTTAATCCATTGGTTCCTCGCCGCCAACTATCAGTGCGGTTGCGCACAGTGGCCGTAAGGACATCGGCACCGATGACGAAAGCATGCCCAATGCTGTTGATCTGAACGCTGCGGAACGGCAAAATAAGTGACTTATCCCGCCGGGCTTTGAAGGATTTCGAATGCCACGCTTCTACTTCAATATCCTGTCGGAAGCCGGATCGCTCGAAGACTGGGAAGGAACAGAGCTTCCTGATCTGGATGCCGCTCGCATTGAAGCGGTGCGTGATGCTCGCGCGTTGATGAGCAGTGCCGTGCTCCTCGGATATGACATTGCGTCAAGAAGCGTCGAGATCAGAAACGAAACAGGCGATATCCTGCTCGTGCTGCCCTTTTCGGAAGCGGTCAAGCGAGTGGGCTGATCTACCTGGCGCGGAGCGGACCCAGCAGCTTTTCGTATTCGCGCTCCGGCACTCCATAGCAGCCACCGGCAATTTCGATCAGTTTTTCCCTGTCCATTATTCGCACGTTTCCGCGGGTCGATCGGATGGCGTGGACGCCCTCAAGGACGTGTAGTTCATTGGTGACGCCCGAACGGCGGACGCCGAGCATCAATGCCAGAAATTCATGGGTAATGGCCAGGTTGTTGCCTTCAAGGCGGTCGTGACACATCAGGATCCACCGAGCCAGCCGCTCGTGCATATTGTAGCGCGCATTCGCGAGCGCAGAATGGGCGAGCTGCAGCACGGTTGTGTGAACATAGCGAAGGAAGAAATCCTTCATCTCGGGATCATCGGCGAGCGCGCGCTGAAACGCCTCCATCGGCACCATAATTCCCGACCCTGCGACTTGCATGAAGGTGCGCGTGGGGGTGGTCTCTACCGCCAGAACGACGTGCATGCCGGATGCGCCTTCGCGCCCGATATGGCCTATTTCCACCACTTCTTCGTCTATGCTGCTGACAACCATGGATGCCAGACCTCTTTCCAAGAAGCAGACATGCGTGGTCGGCACGTCACTACCGACAAGAACGTGCCGTAATGGCAGGTCGACGCGCTCCATCCCTTCCGAGAGGCGTGCGAAGCGGTCCGCGCTCAACATTTTCAGCAGGGTGTTTTCGACAGTCGATTGGTCAATGTGAGTCATAGCGGCTCCGCATGGGAGCTTGGATGTCAAAACCAAACGCCTGTGAGTTGGTGAAAAACTACGGGACGGCCGTTGGTTTGACCATAGGTCCCAAGGAACTGTGCGTTTATGACAAAACCGCACATAAGCCGCTGAAATTGTTGACAACCAGCGACGAGAAATCGGTAGCGATCTTTCGATACCTGGCAAAGACCTTAGCACATTTTGCCTCGGCATGCGCGCTCATTGCGAAAGGACGAGCGATTCCTAATATTAATATCTGCCTTTTGTGGATCGTTGACATAAATCGCAATCAATCTCGCCAGCCAAGCCGGCGGCAATGCGCTTCGGCGGTCAGGACGGCCGCCTTTCGGTCAGCATAGGGACCTGGCAGATAGACCGTGACTCCGCGGAAACTGACGATCACCGCCTTTGTCGCGCTATCGAAGACGATGGCCATATCAGGCTCGTAAGCCATTTGTTTTCCTGACGACGCTTACTCCATCGAGATGTGCTCTTATTCGGATGAAACAAGGTGCCGATACCAATCCTTCAGGCACGGGGCGCTGGGTGCGGAACCGCACAGGAACTTTTCCGACTATCTATGGGTTAGATCACAAGGATCGCACAGGTGCCCCTCTTGTGACGGGGCTGTACGTCAACCCTTCCTTCCTGTGCGATCCGTCCGTTCCCAAATTGCCCCGTTTCGGCGGGGCTTCTTTTTGATCCATAGCGGCAAACGCGCGAGGACGATCAGGGACGCTGCAGGGTTTGGCGATGATCTCACAAGCACGTTCTGCGCCACATGGAGCCGCTTATCACAACAGAGCGATGCGAGCTTTGCGCTACCGGCGCTCTTCCGGGCCCGACAGCCCCTGGGGCGAGGCAGGTTTTCCGCTTATGGGGCTTATGCCGCACGTTGCCTTGGCAGCTTGCCCCGCGCGCTGGAAGAAACGGATTTCTGTGGCGATGGTTTCGCGGAACGGATCGGTTTGGTTGAAGTAGTCGCGGTCCAGACCGAGCTTTGCACCGTGTGCATCGCCTTCGTAATAGGTGCCGAACAAATGATCCCAGATCGGGAAATAATTGGCGAAATTCTTGTCATGATGTTCCCGCACTCGGGAGTGATGGATGAAGTGGTCGCGTGGTGACTGGATCACGTATTTGCCAAACCAGCCATGCCAGGGAATGGCACTATGCTTGACCAGACCAATAGCGCCAAAGGTGATGGTCACGACGGCGAATTCGGCCGTTGGTAGGCCGACAAGCAGCGCCGGAACGACCATGATGGCCATGTTTATGGCCTTCTCCAGCGGATGCTCCCGCGACGAAGTCAGCGCGTTGAACTCTTCGGCTGCGTGGTGAAATTCGTGCAGCCGCCATAGTACGGGCAGCCGGTGCATCAACCGATGCTGCCAGTAGCTCAAGAAGTCTGACAGCACTAGGAACAAGAGAACATGTGCCCAGCCTGGCAGCCTCCCGGCAAGGTCCAGGTGGGGGGCATTCTGAGTAGCTTTGGTGATGGCATAGGACAGACCAAATGATGCGAGCGCCGCGAATAGCGTAATCATTCCCGTCGCCTGAAGGACGAAATAGACGATGTCGGTGATTGTGGATTTGCTGCGTTCGAAGAAAACCCGACGGAACCCGGAATTGCCGAACCCCACATAGGTGAGTTCCACCGCGAAAACCGTCAGAACCAGGCCAATGGAAATGGCGAAACTGAGCGCCATTGCCCGACCATTCAAATAGTAAGTGTTGTAAAAAAAGTCTCCAAGCTTGTGCAGGCAGTACTCGACCAGCTCCATGCCGCTGCTCCAAAACGCGAACTCGTACAGCTTAGTCGTGACGATGCGCTGTTGCCACATTGCTCAAAGGACGATCAGGGCGTCCTTTTGGTATTACCAGCGGTAGAAGGGCAGTCCCGGGAAGCATGCAGGTGGCCGCCCAACGCATAGGAGACATAATGCTTGGGGTTAGCAAGTGATCGCTGAGCGGCCGACTGCCTAATACAAATTGTGACGTGGAGTTGTAGCTTTTGTTCGGTTTCGTACAATAACAGCTTAGCGTCTTAGAGAAAACCTTGCGAGGTGGCCCCATACTGGGCCGTCCGCTTCCCAAGCTTCTTCTGTGCGATCCGTCCTTTCCAATTGCTGCGTTTCGGCGGGGCTCCTCTTTGATCGTCGGCGTGGAATGACGGAACCTAGCCGGTCCGCTTTTTGTTATATCGGCAGGAAAGCACGGGCGTTCCTCCTGTGCGATCCATAGACTGGCCCCGCCGAGAGGCGGGGCTTTTTTTCGAATGGAGTTCCGCGGAAGCAAATGCGGAATCGGTCACGGGTATGCGCATGCGAGTCCGGACTTCCAACAGCAGGCAGCGAACACTTTTTTAATCGGTCCGCTGCTTCAAACGGTCCGCAATCGGTCCGTTGATATGAAAATAGCTTTCGCGGGGAAGTCGGCTCGGGAGTGAAAACCCTTATGGTGCAAGGGTTCTAGCTGGTCGGAGTGGAGTGATTCGAACACTCGACCCCCACGTCCCGAACGTGGTGCGCTACCAGACTGCGCTACACTCCGTGACCAGCGGCGCTTCTATAGAACAGCCTATCTGGTTGCACAAGCACCAAATTCCAAAAAGCCGGCGGAAATTTTGACGGGGTTGTGACGGGTTTACAGATGAGCGGCTGCAGCAAAAAGCCACACCTCTCGCAAATCGAACGGAAGTCTCTCAGGAGCAATTTTCTTTTGCAGGGTTCCGCGCTAAAGGGCACGACAGGACAGGCGAAACCGCTCACGAGGGCGGCTTGCCAGCCATGCGCTAGAGATCAGGGACGACACGATGAATTTCCGCATCATGACCGCGGCCGGGCTTGCCATTGCGCTTGCCGGATGCACCACCATACCTTCCGCCGGCAATCCGATCGAGGCCCGCTGGGTGGGCAAATCGGCCGGCGTCTTCTTTGCCGCCTACGGGCCGCCGATCAGCGACAGCGAGCAAGGCTCGAGCACCGTTTATACCTGGCGCGGCGGCTACAAGACCGTGCGCATCCCGGCGAAATATGCCGAAGGCGCCGATGGCAAGCGCGGCAAGCAGATCGCGTCGGCCCGCACCGCCTATCTGCGCTGCCAGGCCGAAATCACCACCAACTCCGATTACACGATCCGTGACATCCGCACCGTCGCCGACATCCCCGGCGTCAACGGCCCGTCCTATTGCGCAGAGTTCCTGGCGCCCGAACAGAAGTAACGGACGGCTTGTCGGAAGATATCGGCCGCTGCTGTCCGGTTTGCGCCGGGGGCGGCCCTCATCCGGCGCCGCCACCGACCTGGGTTGAGCCAAGGGACTTCGCCAGGTGGTGAGGGCTGCCTCTTGCGTCTCGCCCTACCTCTCCTCCGTCATTCCTGTGCTCGTCACAGGAATCCAGTGCGCCCAAGTCCTTGGGCGCGGGAAAACTGCTTACCCTATGAGGGTCATTCACCGCGCCGACGCGCGGTGGCTGGATTCCTGTGACGAGCACAGGAATGACGGAGATTGAGGATGGCACTTTTACAAAAGTCTTCCTCCGCGTGGGGACGAAGGACAGCGAGAGCTGCCCCTCATCCGGTGACACCTGCCCCTCATCCGCCTGCCGCCACGAACCGGGGTCGAGACGAGTGGCTCGACCCCGGTAAGGCAGCCATCGGGGCGAACCGGACAGCCATGGCACAAGGCCGAGCATGACGCAGCGTGGAAAGCCTCTTTGGCCCGGAGCCTTGCCTGGAACCGACCGCTTTAGATCCTTCGATCGGTTCCGCCTAAGCTGTCCTTGCGGTTTATGAAAGTTTCGGCTTCATCCACCACGCGTTCCTTGACGGCATCATGAGCATCGGATGCAGCATCCACGGCCTTTTGATAGACCTCCGACGCTACCTCTTTACCCTGCGCGACGACGTCCTGCGCCTGATCGCTGAGGGTGTCTTTCGCGCTATCTGCGGCTTCCCCGATCCATTCATCCTCGGTGTCGGTGTGCGGCAGCGCCGCGCCGATTGCCGCTCCGACCGCGAAAGCCAGGGCTCCGCCAACCAGCGGCTGGTCGCGGAAATGGATGAGGATCGCCTCGTTGAGCTTGCTCGTTTGCTCCTGAAGACTGGTCGCCGCCGAAGAGGATCGGCTCGAAAGCGAGCTCGCCGCGCCGGACGCACGGGCGGTCAAGTCGCTCGCGGCGTTTTTCGCCTGCTCCCATTTCTCCGCCGCCCAGCCGGTTGCCGCGTCGAGCATTGCACCGGTCTCATCGGTGATCTGACTGATCTGTTTTCCGCTAGCGTCGGCGAAGCCGCGATAGGTCTTGCCTGCCTCGTCCATGAAATGGCCGGCACGCCCCCCTGTTTCGTCGGTCAAGGCTTTCAACCTTCTGCCGGATTCGTCGGCAAAATGGCTGTAACGCGCTCCGTTTTCCATGGCCGGCGGACCAATCCTGCGGACTTGGCCAGTCGCCGGATAAAGCGGGTATTCAGGATCCTCCCTCCAGGTCGCCGTGTCGCCTGATGACGGGCTGCCTTTTGCCATGAGCCAGGCCAGGCTCACGCCCATCAGCGCGACCGGCAGAGGGTTCGCCTTGAGGGCGTGGCCAAGATTGCTGACATATTCTCCGCCGCCGCTTCCCTTGGCGTAGGCAATCACCTCATCGACCAGCTGGCCTGGCGACATCCGTTCCTGGATAGCGTCAATCCGGTCTCCGATCCGGCGGCGGTCCTGGTCGATCTCCCGCTGAAGCTCGGCCGATGTTTTCTCCATTGGATTTTCCATCAGATTTTGTCCTTCACAACATCAACGTCGCGGCGAAGCGAGGTTGCAGTTCGATCCAGTGTCAGGTTGTTGCCGCGAAGCGCGGAGAGGCCCCGGGAGACCATTGCCCACGCGATGCCGGCGATGATGATGCCGACGATCAGAGAGGCGAGCGCAGTGGCAGTGGTTTCGGCAAAACCCTGTGTCACGAGAAAGGCCGCGAGACCGCCGACAAGGGCACTCAGCAGGACGCCGACCGCCCCGATTGCCAGGACCAGTCCGAAGAGGAGAATCTCCACGCCGCTGAGCGCCTGCGAAAGTTTTTCCGAAGCCTCCGTCTTGGCAAGATCGATTTCCTTGCGAAGCAGGCCGGTGACATCACCAACGAGGCCGCTGACGAGTTCGGAAAGGGGTGTGTTCTCTGAAGATTTAGCCATTGTACTCGCCTCCAGTCGTTGCTGGGCCGGAGCGACCGGTTGATGCTCCGCGCGACGTGGCAGTTGTTTGCCTTTTCGCCGACGCTGTCAGGAAGCGGCTTGCGGCCAGGCCTGCGAGTGCGGCGATGCCGAGAAAGGCGAGCGGTTGTTTGCGCCCGAAATCCTCGGTCATGGTGGCGATTTCGCCGATGTCTTTGCCTTCCATCCGCCGAGCGACAGTCTGCACGCTCCGCCCGATTTGCCTGGCGTATCGTCCTACTTCTGCCTGACCGGAGCTTTCCATTTCGGCGCCGGCCTTCTCGAGCGCCATTGCAACGCCACCGACCTGGCGGGCGGCGAAGCTGGTGCGTTCGGACATGACTTCCTTGGCTTTCTCGACTGCGGTGTCGGCGCCTTCCCTGATCGTTTCCTTGACGGCGGAAACATCCTCGCTCACCTTCGCTTCCAGATCGGAAATGGACGTGCGCGTTCCCGGCGAGGAGCCGGAACCTGGGGATGAGGACGGGGTCTGCGCGGACGCACTCCGCCCCGCCGGATCTGTGATATCGTTCTGCATTTCGAACCTCCCAATTCGTGCCGGCAAATTGCCGCAGCCCCGAACCATGGATAGCCCGCTTTGTTCCCGGACGCGCCGTGGTACGTTCGCCTTCGCTATGGCTCAGAACTGCGACCGCGCGAAGCAGCGCCGTCTAGAGCGTTTCCGGCTCCTGATCTTTGGCAGGCGTGACAATCGACGCCGCTATGTAACGCTCCTCCCGATCGCCATCGTTGAAGTAGTAGACGGCGAGCAGGGATCCATCGCTGCGGTTTACGAGTCTCGGATAGCCGAGATCAGCCGTGCCGCCGTCGCTGCGGATGATCTTCTCGGCGCCCCATGTCCGGCCGTCATCGAAACTCATGCGCATCCTGATACCAAATGGCTGATCACGGTGGCCGTAGACAAGCATCAGCATGCCTTCGATCCGCCCGAGCGCCGGCGGGTTGCCATTGCTGCCCGTGTCGTCGACGATGCAGCCTTCCGGCGTCCAGGTCCTCCCTTGGTCACGGGAGGTGAAGGCCTCTATCCAACCCTTGCCAAAGCCTCGGCCCATGCAGCGCGTCAGCGTCAGGATGGCGCCACCGGATAGTGCCGTCGATGCCGGCATGATCGAATAGCCCTCGGGTTCCGGACCGACAAAGCCTTGAAAGACGAAGCTGCGCCCGCCATCCACGGTGCGCGCGCAGAACACTCTTCCTTCCGCGCCGTCCTCTTTGGACGTGCTGAGCATGAAGAGCGCATCGTCCCTGCCGAGAGGAACGATATCGGTGCGCGCCGAGAGCGGAAGATGCAAACCGGCGAAACGAAATGGACCCTGCCATGTCAGGCACCGATCCCGGCTGACATAGAACCAGCTGACAGCATCGCCCTCTACATCGGTTCTGGCGCACATGACGATCGTCTCGGGGTCGAGGAAGTCTATGGGATCGTCAATCGAGCAGAGGTCTTCACGGACCGACAGACGGGGACGGACCTTGAGGTCGGCGTTCAAGTGCTCGTCGGCCGAAAGCGAGAGCCCACCCGGCACGCGGCCGCAGAACGGCTCGTCCATCCAGGTCAGTCCGCCGTCCAGGCTGCGTGCCTGCCAGGGTACGAAGGGGAAATCGCGGTCCAATTCGTGCAACTCCCCCTTCGCTCCGAGTTTGCCGCGCGCGAAGACGACGACCATTTCGTCACCCCACGACCAGAGACCATAATTTGCCGGCCAGCCTGCGAACTCGCCGCGTCTGCGATAGATTTCGACATTGCGGAACTGCGTGTCCATGGAGGCTTCCAGACGATCAGAGCGTTTCGACTGGAAGTGCCCGCACAAGCAATTCTTCCTGCCCGAGCAGCTGTTCGAGTTTGCGCCGGTATTGGCGCCACCAGCCCCGATCGAGACTGTTCACCATCACTTCGATGACGATGACCGTATCTTCTTCAGTGCCCTCGCCACTCGACCAAAACCCCTTCGCCGGGGAATTGAGGTATGAAGTCGCCCCGCCATGGCGCTCGGTCATCTCGCGCTGAATCATCGCGATAATGTCTTCGATGTCGATCGCCGCGTGCGGCGCTGCCGGAATAAACAACTGTATCAGATGCATGTCGAATTCTCCTCGTTCCGCAAACTTCGGAGATCTGACGAGGTTCCGGCCCAGCTCGAAATCGCGGACGGGTGGATGAAAACCAATGCGGCGACGGACGGTCGTCGCCTGTGGCAGCTGATGCCGGCGGTCTAAAAAGCCAGCCGCAGCTGCGGCGCCGCGGCCGGTACTCGTTCTTCCAGCGAGGAGAGGGTGACGCCGAGCAGCCGTATGCCCTTTCGCGGCGGAAAGATCGGCGCGAGCAGCAGGTTGACCATCTCCTCGAGGTCCGCGATTGCTGGCAGGGGTGCCGGAAGCGTCTTGCTGCGCGTGATCTGGCTGAAGTCGGCATATTTCACCTTGAGCGTCACCGTCTTGGCGGCGATCCCGTTGGCCTCGCAGTAAGCCCACACCTTTTCGATCAGCGGCTGGAGCCCTTCGCGAGCAGGCTCGAAGGCGTGGAGGTCCTGTGAGAAGGTATCTTCGGCGCCGACGGATTTGCGCACCCGGTCGGGCTTGACCTGGCGCTCGTCGATGCCGCGGGCGATGCCGTAAAAATAGGGTCCCGACTTGCCGAAATGCTCGATGAGGAACTCGAGTGTCTTCTCCTTGAGATCGGCGCCTGTTTCGATCCCGAGTTGGTGCATCTTCTCGGTGGTCGCCGGTCCGACACCATGGAATTTCCGGACGGGAAGCTGCTCGACGAAGGCCGGCCCGTTCTTCGGCGTGATGACAGCCTGGCCGTTCGGCTTGTTGAGGTCGCTCGCCATCTTGGCAAGGAACTTGTTGTAGGAAATCCCGGCCGACGCGTTGAGGCCGGTGACTTGCTTGATCTTGGCGCGGATCTCCAGCGCGAGTTCGGTGGCGACCGTCATGCCTTTCAGATTTTGCGTCACATCGAGATAGGCCTCGTCGAGCGACAGCGGCTCGATCAGCGGCGTGTATTCGGCAAAGATCTCACGGATCTGCTGCGACACCGCCTTGTAGACGGCAAAGCGCGGCGGCACGAAGATCAGGTCAGGACATTTGCGCTTGGCAGTCACAGACGGCATTGCCGAGTAAACACCGAATTTACGGGCCTCATAACTCGCCGCCGCCACCACACCACGGGCAGCCGACCCGCCGACGGCAATCGGTTTGCCGCGCAAGTCCGAATTGTCGCGCTGCTCGACCGACGCATAAAAAGCATCCATGTCGACATGGACGATCTTCCGGACGGGGGGTGAGCTTATCTCGTTCATGGCGGTTTCAGCGATCGCGACGGGATCGGCCTCTGAAATTGCGCGCCGAAACAAAAACAGAACATAGCAGTCTTGGGAGGCGATATCAACAATTCCAATGGGGGCCCGGACCTGCCGTCGAACTACCAGCCGCCCAAGGCGTTCTCATCCTGTGGAAATCAAATTCAGGAGGCAATCAATGGCGGACGACAGCACGACCACCATTCGAGCCACATTCGAAACACGCGAAGCCGCTGATCTCGCGGTCGAACATCTGGTTCAGCAGCATCGGGTTTCGAGGCCCGACATCTTTATCCAGTCGGCAAGCGACCGCAACAGTGCGGGTTCGGCGCCATCGGGCGGGGATGCCTCTCATGACGATGGCGCCCGTCGCGATGCGCCGCTCGAAGGCGAGATCGAGGTCTCGGTGGATATCGCATCCAGCCAGGTCGCCGCCGTCCAGCGCAGCCTCCGAGCGGCCGGCGCAGTGCGTGTATCGAGCCGCTGAGCACGGCCGATAATCTCCGCGTCATTGTGCCCGTCGAAGATATCGATTTCGGCCATGTCGGTTTCCTCTTGGAACTATCACCGGCGCCCGTCTGTCTCAAGGCCCCTCCCCAACCCCTCCCCACAAGGGGGAGGGGCTAAGCTGTGGCACCCGCCTCACAAACAAATAGACCAGCCGCACAGTCAACGTTCAATAGGGCGCACGACGAGAGCCGCATGTTAAGCCCCTCCCCCTTGTGGGGAGGGGTTGGGGAGGGGTCTTGCAACGCGCCTGCAACAATTCTCCGGTTTGCGCCTGACGCCTGCCAAGCCACGCTCTACGCCGCCTCCCCCGCCAGCGCCGCACTTTCCGCCAGCCTGCGCGCCGCGACGAAATCCACCTTGCCGGAGCCGAGCACCGGCACCTTGCCGATATTGACCTCGGCCGGCACCATCATGTCCATGGCGCCCCTGGATTTGGCGAAGGCGAGGAATTCGGCGCGGGTGGCGGTGGGGGCGTCGGTCAGCAGCACCAGCCGCTCGCCCTTCTTGGCATCGGGCAGCGAGGAGACGACCGACAGCGCGCCCGGCCAGAGTTCGGCGGCCAGCGTCTCGACGGCGGCGAGCGAGATCATTTCGCCGGCGATCTTGGCGAAGCGCTTGGCGCGGCCGCGGATCTTGACGAAGCCGTCCTCGTCGATGGTGACGATGTCGCCGGTGTCGTGCCAGCCGTCGAGAAGCGGCTCGAGCACGCCGGGCTTTTCGGCGCGCAGGTAACCGGCCATGACATTAGCGCCGCGCACATGCAGCCTTCCGCCCTCATCGATGCCCGGCACCGGTTCGAGCTTCCATTCCATGCCCGGCAGGATTTTGCCGACCGTGCCCGACTTGTTGTACATCGGCGTGTTGATGGAGATGACGGGTGCTGTCTCGGTGACGCCATAACCTTCCAGGATGCGCAGGCCGAACTTTTCCATATAGGTCTGGCGGGTTGCGGCCTTCACCGGTTCGGCGCCGGAGAAGATGTAGCGGATCGAGCGGAAGTCATAAGGATGCGCCGTCCTGGAATAGCCGTTGAGGAAGGTATCGGTGCCGAAGATGATCGTGGCGTTGGAGGCATAGATCAGCTCCGGCACGATGCGGTAATGCAGCGGCGACGGATAGAAATAGACCGGCACGCCCGAAATCAGCGGCAGCACCGTGCCGGCCGTCAGCCCGAAGGAATGGAACACCGGCAGGATGTTGAACACCTTGTCGCCGCTGTGGAAATCGATGCGGGCAGCCGCCTGGGCGGCATTCGACAGGATGTTGCGGTGGGTCAGCACCACGCCCTTCGGCGTGCCCTCGGAGCCCGAGGTGAAGAGGATGACCGCCGGATCATCCGGCTGCCGTTTCACCAACGGCCGCGCCTTCCTGAGAAACCCGAAAATCTTGTCCTTGAGGGAGATTTCGGCCCGGAGATCATCGAGCCAGACGATCGTCACCTGCTTTTCCATCTCGACGATCACGGGCCCGAGTTTCGCCTGGGTGACGAAGGCGCGCGAGGTCAGCACATGCTTGACCTCAGCCGCCTTGCAGGCCGAGAGAATATTGGCCGCACCCGCCGTGAAGTTCAGCATCGCCGGCACCTTGCCCGCGCTCATCACGCCGAGAAGGGTGGCGGCGGCGCCATTGGCATTCGGCAGCATGACGCCGAGGTTGGTTTCCGGGAAGCGGGCGCGGAATTTTGCGCCGAGCACGGCAGCGCCGGTGAGCAGCTTGCCATAGGTCAGCCTTCCGGTGACCGGATCTTCGACGGCAAGTTTCTTCATGCCGAATTCATGGCCGGCCTGAATGACGCGGTCGAGCACGGTCGACGAGGTATCGGCGGTCTGGAACAGCAGGTTCGACATCACCTGATAAAGGGCAGCACCGGCCGCCGTGCGGCGTTTGCGGCCTTTCAGCTCCGGCGGCACGTCCAGCTTCACCGGCTCGAGAATGGTGACCTTGACCTTGGGGAACAGCCGGCGGCGGATCTTGCCGTTGTCGAGATAGGAGAGATAGCTCTTCTCCAGCCCGTCGATCTTCACCGGCACGACCATCGAGCCTGTTTTGTCGGCGACCATGGCGGCGCCATCATAGACCTTCATCAGCGTGCCGGTCACCGTCAGCCGGCCCTCGGGGAAGATGCCAATCGGGTTGCCGTCCTGCACCACCTTGATCAGCGAACGCGTCGCCATCGGCTTTGTCGGGTCGAGCGGCAGGAATTTGCACATTTTCAGGAAGGGACGCACCCACCAGGCCTGGGCGATCTTGTAATCGACGGCAAAGGTCGGCTCTTCCTCGGTGATGGCAAGCGCCAAGGCGCCATCGAGCAGGCTGACATGGTTGAGCGCAATGATCGGCGCGCGGCCGGCCTTCTTGATATTTTCGAGACCCTCGACCTCGAGGCGCATGAAGGCGCGGAAGAGGATCGAGATGAAATCGCGGAAGGGATTGGTCGGCAGCGTCTTCAGCATCAGCCAGGCGACAGCGAAATTGATGATGCCGAGGCCGATCAGGATCTGAGGAATGGAAGCGCCCATCGCCTGGACGGCGGCAACGAGGCCGAGACCGACGGTGATGAACAGCGCCGAGAGCACATTGGCGGCGCCGATGACGCGGGCGCGGCGATCCTCATGCGCCCAGGTCTGCAGGGCGGCGAAGGTGGGAACGGCGATGAAGGCGCCTGCTATCGCCATGCCGGCGAGATCGATGGCGACGCGGATGGTATTCTCACCGGCAAAGAAGGTGGCGATCGTCGTTGCATGGTTCACCGAAGCCAGGCCCCAGAGGTTCCAGGCGAGATCGAGGCTGAAGAGGCCGAGCAGCGCCGTGCCGACAGGGGCCGGCAGCAGCACGATGCGGCCAGACGACATCCAGGCGGCAATCGCCGATCCCACAGCGACGGCGATGGCAAAGACGGTGAGATAGGCCGGCACGACGATCTCGGAGCCGCCGAGCAGCTCGGTCACCATGGTCGGCAGGATGGAGAGAACGAAGGCGCCGACCAGCCAGAACCAGCAGTTCATCAGCGCCGAACGCCACAGGCGCTTGTCTTGGCGGATTTCCATGACCAGAGTGTAGCTGGAGCGGATGACATTGCGATCGATCTGAAGATCCGGCGCCTTGGAACCGGTGGGCGGGATCATGCGGGCTGCCAGCCAGCAGATCACCGAAAGCCCCATCATCATCGTGCCGAAGATCAGCACATTGTCGCCGCCTGAGAAGGCGAATGCGGCGATGATCGTGCCGGCGAGGATGGCGATGAAGGTGCCGCCCTCGATCCAGGCATTGGCCTTCGGCAGGTCGCGGCGTTCGAGATGATCGGGCAGGATGCCGTATTTGATCGGCCCGAACAGAGCCGAGACGATGCCGAAGCCGAACAGCGCCGCCATCAGCACGAAGATGGAGGAAAAGGCCAGACCGATAACGGCAAGGGCGGCGACCGCGATCTCGCAGCGTTTCAGCAGCTCGGCGATCTTTGCTTTGTCATGCTTGTCGGCGAGTTCGCCGCCGAGCGCCGAGAGCAGCAGGAAGGGCACGATGAGGATGACGCCGGCAAGCGTCACCAGGGCGGCACCTTCGCTCGCCGACATCTTGAAGAGAATGAGGAACACCAGGGTGTTCTTGAGGAAATTGTCGTTGAAGGCCGTCAGGAACTGGGTCCAGAACAGCGGCGCGAATTTCCTGGAGGTCATCAGATTGTGTTGCACGGCGGGTCCCTCTTTCGACTGGCAGAGAAGGCCACAGAGTTGTTACGCAAAAGTTGAATGCAGTAACAACTCTGCGCTGTGGTTAACCAAGATCAATCTTCATCGTTACGATTGAACTTGACCAGGAGTTTCTCGGTGCGGGCATCCTCGACCTTGCGGATCAGCTTCTCGGATTCGGCATTGTCGCGCAGCGTCTTGGTGATATTCACCGTGGTCTGCACCAGCATCAGAATGCCCATGGCGAGATAGCCTTTGCCCCAGAGATCGAGCGGCATCATGTAGAGGCCAAGCGCCAGCATGAAGGCGGCCGAGCCGAAGGAGATGTAGGAGAAGCTGACCCAGCTCGCGGAATGTTTCTGGAAACTGTCGTTCATATCAGTGGTCCCTAAGGTTCGATGGATGGATGGTTGGATGGATGCAATTTCAGGCAGCAGGCGTGATGCGGCTCTTCAGCCGCGCCAGCACATCATCGGCGGATGAGCGCAGCGGCGCGCCGAAGCCGGCATTGGCAAGCTTTTCGATGATGCCGGCCGGGCGGATGGCGCCTTCCATGTCCTTCAGGGCGGCGGCCGTCAGTTCATTCTGGCTCTGGCGCAGGCGAAGGCGCGCCAGGGTCTCCTCGGCCTCGTCGAGCGTGGCAAAGCCAGGGCCGGCAACGACGACATCGAGCTTCTGCGCTTCCTGCGTGGCACGCGCCAGCCGCTCGCCGCGCTGCAGCTCCTGCAGCCTTGCCTCGGAAGCGCGGACGATGCCCTTCAGCTTGTCGATCGCGCTGGTGAACTGGCTCTGCGCCTTCTCGGATGCATCGCGCTCGGCTTCGAGATAGGCGATCGCCTCGGCCGCCTCGCGGGCCAGCCCCTCATTGGCCTTCGCCAAGGCGGCGGAAGCGCGGATTTCGAGATCGGCGATGCGGGCGACGATCGCCCCGTGCTGCACCTTCTCCTGTTCGTTCTGGGCGATGGCGACCGCAACACTGCGGCGGGCCGACTGGATCGACTGAGCGGCATCGCGGATCTGCTGGGAAAGCAGCGGCACGGCGTGATGATCAGCGAAAGCCTGTTCGGCATCATGCGCCCTGCCCCGCAACAAAATGGAAATCAGTTTGAACATTTCCTTCCTCCGGTTTATGAACGTTGTTCACGAGTGGTGTTATGGCAGAATCATGAACGTCGTTCAAGATAAATTTTGAACGACGTTCAAAAAATCGAAGTGGAATGGTTAATGGCCGGCAGACGAGAAGAAAAACGCGAAGACCTGAAGGCCCGGCTGATCGAGGCGGCGCGCGAGCGGATCACCAGGGACGGGCTGACAAACCTTAGAGCCCGCGACATCACCCAGGATGCCGGCTGCGCGCTCGGCGGCCTCTACACGGTCTTTTCAGACCTCGCCGAGCTCGTCATCCACGTCAACTCCGCCACGCTGAAGGCGCTGGAGGCGAGGCTCACCCTGCCCGAGACCCGCGGCAAGCCGCCGACCGACCGGCTGCGCAACCTGGCGCAGGGATATCTCAGCTTCGCCGTCGAGCACCGGAACCTCTGGAAGGCGCTGTTCGACCACTTCCCGCCGGAAACCAGCCCGACCCCGCAATGGCATCTTAACGAGCACCTTTTCCTGATGGATGTGATCGCCGAACCGCTGGCCGAACTGCAGCCCGACATGCCTCCCGAAGACCGCGCCATCCGCGCCCGCACCCTCTTCGGCGCCGTCCACGGCGTCGTCAGCATCAGCCTCGAAGGCCGCTTTGTCGGCTTGCCGCTGGAGCGGCTGGCGCGCGAGGTGGACGAGCTGGTGCAGACGATCGCGGCGGGGGCGGAGCGGCGGCGGGGGTGATGGGCGGGGGTTTTTTATCCGGGCTCAGGAGAGCGGCGAGACCAGCCCCCTCTCCCCGGGTTAGGGTGAGGGGCAAGCATCCCCACGAACGATACAGCAGTGGGTCAAGCCCGAGGATCCACGCACGCCCAACGAGTCACCAGATATTTTACCGAGCGGGAAATTTCATACCCTCAACCCTCCCCACTCCTCCAAATAATCCCGATCGGTAAATTTCCCTGGACACAAGCTCCGCATTGGCTATATTTTCCCGATCGGGAAAACCACATGCCAAAACACGTACAGAGTCCAGCCGATATCGGCGCCCTGGTTCGAAGCACCCGCAAGGAACAAAACCTGCGGCAGGACGAGCTTGCCGGCGTTGCCGGTGTCGGGCTTCGTTTTATCGTCGACCTCGAAGCCGGCAAGCCCACAGCGCAGATCGGCAAAGTCCTGCAGGTTCTGCAAACGCTTGGCTGCTCCCTCGACATTCTGGCACCCGGCGAGCGCAGGCAATGACAGCAAGGCTTCTCAACGTCTGGTGGGACGGCCGCATTGTCGGTCAATTCACGCAGGACAGACACGGCGATATCGGCTTTGTCTATGCGCGAGACTGGCTTGACGATGACAAAACGCTGCCGCTCTCGGCCTCTCTGCCGAAACGACCGGAGCGATTTACCCGTCGGGAATGCCGACCGTTTTTCGGCGGCCTGCTGCCCGAGGAAAGCCAGCGCCTGGCCGCAGCACGGGCCTTGGGCGTGTCTCCCGCCAATGACTTTGCGCTTCTCGATCACCTGGGCGGCGATGTCGCCGGTGCGCTGCAACTGCTTGCCGAAGGTGAGGCACCGGCCGAGACAAGGCCGATTGCCGATCGCCGGCCCGTGCCCTTGGACGAAGCAGGCATCGTTGCCGTGTTGGAGGCGCTGCCCGTGCGGCCTCTCCTGGCCGGCGAGGAGGGCCTCAGACTGTCGCTTGCCGGCGCGCAGTCCAAACTGCCGGTTGTTCTGGTCGATGGCCGGATCGGGCTTCCCCTGCCCGGTCAGGCCACAACCCATATTCTGAAGCCACCGATAGCCCGCTTCAAGGCGACGACCGAGAACGAAGCTTTCGTGATGAGGCTTGCGGCCGCCATCGGGCTCGATGTCGCAGCCGTCGAACCGAGATATGTGCAGGGACGCCCGTTCCTGCTGGTCGAACGATATGACCGAATGCGCGGCGCCGGCGGCCTGGTTCATCGCATCCATCAGGAAGATTTCTGCCAGGCACTCAGCGTGCCGCCGGAAACGAAATATGCGAGTGAAGGCGGGCCGACCTTCAAGGATTGCTTCGATCTCATAAGACGGATCTCGGCAAGGCCGGCTGTCGATGTGCTGAAGCTGCTGGACGCGGCCATCTTCAACCTGATCGCCGGAAATGCCGATGCCCACGGCAAGAACTTCTCCATCCTGTATGATAGCCAAGGCCCGCGGCTGGCAAAACTCTATGACCTCCTCTCCACCGTGATCTATCCGGAACTGTCGCCAAGGCTGGCGATGAGAATTGGCAAGCGCGCCACACTGGCCGAAATGGATGCCGAGGGCTGGAAGGTCTTTGCGGCAGAAGCCGGCATCGGCACTCCGCTGTTGCGCCGCCGCGTGAACGAGCTTTGCGACAAGGTGCTGACATTGACCGGCAAGGTCGCCGATGAGCTCGCAGACGTATCGCCCGATCGAGACCCGATCGACGTGATCGCCGGGTTGATAACGAACCGAGCCGAGGCCGCGCGCTTGACTTTATAAGGTTGAGGGAAACGGGAAACGACGCCCGACGTCGCGCCTCTAACCGGTCGCCTCTCCCCACTCTCCGTCGTCCTGGGGCTTGACCCGAGGATCCATGGCCGTTGCTGATGAGTGCTGCATGAGCTTCGAGTCAAAGCGCTGAAATCACCGCCTAAAAAGCACTCGTCAACCTGCCGGCACCCGTCCTTCGGACCCCCGCTCGCTGGGCAAAGACCCCGCCCCAAACCCCTCCCCACAAGGGGGAGGGGCTTAACCTGCCGCACCGCATCTCCCAAAACTCCAGTTCGGCAAACGACGAGATGATCTCGGGCAAAGCGGTGATGCTGGGCTAGCCCCTCCCCCTTGTGGGGAGGGGTTGGGGAGGGGTCTTAGATCGGTCCGAACCGCCTACATATCGACCAACCCCAGGAACCCACACCCCAACTCCCGCATTGAGCTGATTGACTGACGCCCTCCACGCCACCGCGAAAGGAAACCCCATGAGCCGCATCTTCATCACCGGTTCCACCGATGGCCTCGGCCTCGCCGCCGCCCGCGCCCTGATGAAGGAGGGCCACGAGGTCGTGCTGCATGCCCGCTCCAGCGAGCGTGCCGCCGCCATAGCCGAGACATCAGCCGCCGCCCTCGGCCTTGTCATCGGCGATCTCGCCAGTGCCGCGGAAACGCGCTCGATCGCCCAGCAGGTCAACGCCATCGGCCGCATGGACGCCGTCATCCACAATGCCGGCATCTACCTCGAGAGGAGCCGGGGCGAAACGCCTGATGGACACGCAAAGACGCTGGCGGTGAATGTGCTTGCCCCCTATTTGCTCACCGCCTGGATCACCCGCCCCGACCGCCTGGTCTATCTCACCAGCGGCATGCACCGCAGCGGCGGCAGCACCCTTGACGATATCGACTGGAAGAAGCGGCCATGGAACGCCAGCCAGGCCTACTCGGAAAGCAAGCTCTACATCGCCACCCTCGCCGCCGCCGTCGCCCGCCATTGGCCGGATGTGCTGAGCAACGCCGTGGACCCCGGTTGGGTGCCAACGAAGATGGGCGGCGCCGGCGCGCCCGATGACCTCGAAATGGGGCATCTCACCCAGACATGGCTTGCGACGAGCGATGATGGCGCCGCCAAGGTGAGCGGCGGGTATTGGTATCATAGACAGCAGCGGGAGGCGGCGACGGAGGTTGGCGATATCGGATTTCAGGATACGCTGGTGGGGAAGCTTGCCGAACTTACGGATATTCGGCTGTTCGCGAAGCGCGGGTAACGCGCAAGACCAAAGACGGGCGGCCGACCGACCGGCTGCGCAGCCTCGCGCAGGGATATCTGAGCTTCGCCGTCACTTCCCGCCGAACAACCGCTCGGCGCTGCAATGGCATCTCGGCGAGCACCTCTTCCTGGTGGATGTGATCGCCGAGCTGCAACCGACATGCCCGTGTAGGGGAGGATCGGTAGATAGGTTGAAAACTGCAGCTTTTGATGGTCATGCATCATAACGCGCAGAATGACCGATTCGATGAGGCTGAATGTCCGTAGTGTGGAAACTTGTTGACGATGGGGACGGCAGGCTGATCTATAATAATTCCCGCTTGGGTGGCAGGTTAAACACCAATGTAAAACCGAGCGGGAGCTTGCGGCGCCGACGGGATCAATAGATCGTGCTGCTGAAATGCGATACTTGAATTGGGATGCGGGGCTGAAGCATGATCGACAAATTAGACCGCTTAGTCGACGATATTAGTGGCCTAAACAGCAAGTTGGTTCTTTTGATCGGCCCACCTAGATCTGGAAAGACCTCGCTGCTCGGGCAACTATCCGCGCGTAGGCAAACCCCTGTCTTGAACGTTGGACCCGTTCTCGGCCGTGAATTAATCACACTGCCGGATATGCGAAGACATTTACAAGTTGCAGAGCTACTGAAGCTTATCGCGGATGGCTACGCAAATTACGAGCTTCTCTTAGTGGACAATATCGAGCTTCTGTTCGATCGGACACTAAAGCTCAGCCCGCTAGATTTACTGAGGCGACATGCTCAGGCGCGTCGCGTAATTGCGGTGTGGCCAGGGGAGCTTCGGGAAGACCGACTTTCCTACGCCACGACAGGACATCCAGAACATCAGGACTACGGCCTCGACGGCGTGGTTCCGTTCAAAATTCATTGAAGGGGGAACACGGGATGCCGATGCGTTATGGCGATCTCATACAGTTTGAGCCGATCGAGTCGGTCATTCAACTTCTGGACGCCAATCGTCCCGACGAGGCGAAAAAGCTTGTTTCGACCTATGTCATTTCCGACGACATGGCAGAACGGATTGCGAAGCAAATGATCCCGCAACTCTCGTTCGACGAGGCTGTGGACCATAAAGGCGTACTGGTTGTCGGCAACTACGGGACTGGTAAGTCGCACCTCATGTCGGTGCTCTCGTTGGTCGCTGAAGACGCCGCCTATGCACCGATGATCCGACATCCCAAGGTGGCCGACGCAGCAAGTGCCATTGCAGGCAAGTTCAAGGTTCACCGGATCGAGATTTCCAGCCAGATGTCCTTGCGGGACATCGTCACCCAACAGCTTGAGGTATTTCTGGAAAAGCACGGCGTCAGCTATTCCTTCCCGCCGGCAGACAAGGTCATCAATAACAAGGCCGCCTTCGAAGAGATGATGGCAGCGTTCGCCGATGTCCATCCGAACCACGGCGTGCTCCTCGTGGTCGACGAATTCCTCGAATACCTGAGATCGCGGAAGGATCACGATCTCGTTCTCGACCTGTCGTTCCTTCGTGAGATCGGCGAGGTCACAAAGCACCTCCGCTTCCGGTTCGTGGCCGGCGTTCAGGAAGCGATCTTCGACAGCAGCCGCTTCCAGCATGTTGCCGACAGTCTTCGTCGTGTGAAGGATCGATTCACACAGATACTCCTCGCCCGTCAGGACGTCAGTTTTGTAGTAGCCGAGCGCCTCCTGAAAAAGACGGCGGATCAGCAAACCAAGATCCGCGCTTACCTAACGCCATTCGCCAAATTCTATGGCTCGATGAACGAGCGCTTGGATGAATACGTCCGACTGTTCCCCGTGCATCCTGACTACATCGGAACCTTCGAGCGGCTCGTGTTCACCGAGAAGCGCGGCGCGCTGGTTACACTTAGGGATCAGATCCAGGCCATCCTCAAGGATGACGTGCCCGACGATCGGCCGGGGCTGATCGGCTACGACCAGTTTTGGGAGACGGTCACGTCAAATTCCGTGCTGCGTGCGGATCCGAACATAGGACCAGTGCTCAAGGTGTCCGAGGTCCTATTGGAGCGTGTGAGGAAGGCATTCACCCGCCCGGCATATAGGCCGATGGCGCTCCGCATCATTGACGGACTTTCCGTCCATCGCCTGACGACAGGCGGCGACATCTATGTACCCGTGGGGCCGACCGCTGAGGAACTCCGCGACACCCTCTGCCTGTTTCAGCCGGGCATAGAAGACATGGGCGGAGAGCCGGAAGCCGACCTGCTTTCTCTTGTTCAGACCGTCCTCCGGGAGACATTGAAGACCGTCAACGGCCAATTTATCTCGAAAGCGCCCGACACCGAGCAGTACTATCTCGATCTGAAGAAGGACGTCGACTATGACGCCCAGATCGAGAAGCGAGCTGAAGCCTTGTCCGATGACATACTCGATCGTGCGTACTACAGCGCGATCCGTCAGCTTATGGAGCGCACCGACGAAACCACCTATGTCACCGGCCATCAAATCTGGCAGTACCAGATCGAATGGCAGGACCGGCGCGTCGAGCGCAATGGTTACCTCTTCTTCGGCGCGCCCAACGATCGGCCAACGGCTCAGCCCGAGCGTGACTTCTACATTTATTTCATCCAGCCGTTCGAGCCGCCGCGGTTCCGTGACGACCATAAGGCGGACGAGGTCTTCTTCCGGCTGAAAGGGCTCGACGACGCGATCAGGCGTCATCTCTCTTTCTATGCAGCCGCTCAGGATCTTGCATCCACGGCCAGCGGCGGCGCGAAGTCCATCTACCTCGACAAAGCCAAAGACGCCCTGCGTGACATGAGCAAGTGGCTGCAGGAAAAACAGATGACAGCCTACGAGGTCACTCATCAAGGCAAGAGCAAGACCCTGCAGGAGTGGACCAAAGGGGTCTCGCTGCGCGACAAGGCCCGTATGGGGCCGGAAGAACGTATCAACTTCCGCGACGTCGTGAATGTCATCTCCGGCCTCGCGCTGAACAATCAATTTGCCGAGGTGGCTCCAGAATATCCGACATTCTCCGCGCTTGTGACCGACGCGAACCGGAAGCAGCTCGTCGGCAACACCCTGCGCGCGCTCGCGGGCGGAAACCGCACTAAGGACGCCGTTGTCATCCTCGACGGACTCGAGATGCTCGATGGCGATCGCATCGACCCCACACGGTCTCGGTACGCGCAGGAGGTCTTGGCTCGACTGAAAGCCAAGGGCCATGGCCAGGTGCTGAACCGCGGCGAGCTGGTCAGCGGCCACGCGGAGGTCGAATATTTCGCGCCGATCAAGTTCCGCCTCGAGCCGGATCTGCTGACAACCGTTCTGGGTGGCCTGGTCTATGCAGGCGACATCGTGCTCGCAATCACCGGCGACAAGATCGACTCCGGTAAGATCGTGCTGCTCGCGGAACGGTCACTCGATGAACTCGCACAGTTCAAGCACGTCGAGGCGCCGAAGGAGATCAACGTAGCTGTCCTTCGCTCGTTGTTCGAGATGTTAAGTCTGCCGCCCGGATTGGCCCAGCAGGCTACGCAAGGGGCCGACGAGTCAGTCAAACGGCTGCAGGAGGAGGTAGGGAAGCTCACGCGGCGCGTCCTCAGCGCGACCACCGACATGGCTGCCCGGATGAGCTTCTGGGGCCAGGCACTCTTGCGGAACGAGGAGATCGGCGACTGGCGCACAAAACTGGATGCACTCAAGGCCTTCACGGAAAGCCTGGCACCTTACAACACTGTAGGGAAGCTCAAGAATCTTCGTATCGGCTCCGACGACATCGTAGCACAGAAAAAGAATCTCGATGTATTGGAAGCGGTCGAAGGGATTTTTGCGCTCGTCGGCGATCTTGGCAATACGGCAAGCTATCTATCGCAAGCCGAAATGATCCTGTCGGCAGATCATGCCTGGGTGAAGCAGGCGCACGAGACCCGGAAGCAAGTTCTCGATAAGCTTGCTGCGGACCGGACCGCACGGCATTCGGCCGAGCATCGGCAGACACTCGCCCGGCAGAAGAAAGAATACATCACCGCCTACGTCGCACTGCATAGCCGGGCGCGCCTCGGCGTCTCGGAAGAGACGACCAAGACCGCCTTGCGGAAGGATTCGAGGCTGGTCGCAATGCGGCAACTAGCCAGCATCGAACTGATGCCAACCAGCCAGCTCACCAATTTCGAGGAGAAGCTGGACAAGTTGAAGAGCTGCGCATCGCTGCTCGACTCCGATCTTGCGGGCACCCCCGTTTGCCCCCACTGCAACTTTCGCCCGGCGAACGAGCAAGGGGACCTGCTGCCTGCGGCAAATGTCCTGAAGCAGCTCGATGACGAGCTTGACCGTCTTCTGGAAGGCTGGGTTCAGACACTGGTCGACAACCTAGAAGACCCGATAATCCAGTCCAACTTCGAGCTGCTGAAAGATTCATCGCGCAAGATCGTGACGGGCTTCGCGCAAAACAAAGCTCTTCCTGAGTTCGTTACGCCCGAGTTCATCGCCGCGGTTCGGGAGGCGCTGTCGGGTCTAGAAAAGATCAATATCACTGGAGAAGACATCAGAACGGCGTTGCTTGAAGGCGGATCGCCGGCAACACCGGATGACTTGCGCAAGCGGTTTGAGCGTTTCCTCAACGACCGCAGCAAAGGTAAGGATGTGACCAAACTCCGCTTCGTGGTGGAGTGAGCCATGACGCGCGATGAGTTTCTGGCCCGACTCCAGTCCGTCGAATGGGACGACATTGAATTCAAAGAAGCGACGTGGGCTGTTCCGAAGTCCGCACTTGAAACGGTGAGTGCATTTGCCAACACCGAAGGTGGTCATCTCGTCTTCGGTGTAAAGGAATCGAATGGGACGTTTTCCGTCACGGGAGTCACCGAAATCGACAAAGTTCAGAACGACTTTTTCGGCCAAGTGCGTGATTCACAAAAGATCAGTGCTTTACTGCCGATTACAGGCGATATTCACACGATGCCGGAAGGCTCCGTGATCTGCCTTTATGTCCCGGAAGCTCCAAGACACGAAAAGCCGGTCCACTTGGACCGAAACCCGAAACGGGCTTATGTCCGCAAAGGTAGTGGGGACCGCGCATGCACGGCGGAAGAGCTTCTGCGCTTTATTCGCGATGCAGGAACCATCACTTACGACTCCGAGACGCTGGATTTGGATCCGACGAAATGCTTCGACGAGGGTACGGTCCGCTGGTATCGGGCGAGATTCGAAGCCAGCAATCCTGGTGAGAACGGCGCCGCAGATGACATCTCATTCTTGCGCAAGTGGGGCTTTCTCGTCGAGCGCGAAGGCAAAATTCGGCCAACTCGGGCTTCCATCGTCGTTCTAGGATCGGGCGAATATGTCCGACAGGAACTGCCGCGGCTTGTCGTCGACCTCCAGCTTTATCGGCACGGTGCGAGCGAGTATGCGCCGAGTGTTCGCTGGGCCGACCGGGTGACCATCGAATCAAACCTGATTGAAGCCTGGAAGGCCATACTTGACTTCTACCTCAAGCACAGCGAGAAGCCGTTCGCCGTGGATCCGACGACGTTGCGCAGGCATGACGACCCGCCCGACTACATCTCGTTTCGCGAAGCTGCCATCAACCTTCTCATCCATCAGGACTTTGGTGACGCCACGCGTGTGCCGGTCATCCGGTTCTTCCGGGATCAGGCCGAGTTTTTCAATCCGGGCGATGCGCTGGCGTCGCGCGAACAGTTGCTTGATCCCGGCGATAAAGAGGTTCGCAACCCGCGAATTGTGGGTGCATTCCGCCGCATCGGCCTTTCCGATCAGGGTGGGACTGGCGTTGGAGCGATTTTCGACGGTTGGCGGCAATTGGGGTTTGTCCCGCCCGAGATCGAGAACGACAAGGCGGAGAAGAGCTTTCGCTTGCGGCTGCGCAGGGAGAAGCTCGTCTCCGAGGAGCAGCTTTTGGCACAAGCCAGCCTTGGTGTACAGCTTTCCGAGCACGAAGCCGCCGTCTTCGCCTATCTGATCCGGAATGGCGAAATAGACCTTGCCGACATCAAGGCGCTAACCGGCCTTCCCGGTCCTGCGGTCCGCGAACTTGCACAGCGCTTGGCCGTACAAGTCATCCTCAGGCCTAGCGTTGGCATCCAGGGAAAATTCGCCCTAGCTGATCACTTACGCACCCGGTTTCTCGGACCAGCGGAAGATATTAACGCGCAAAGACAGCTAGTTACGAAAACCGATACCGATAACGGGGCGACTGTACAAGTCACTGAACAAGTCGCTACAAAGGACACCGAACAAGTCTCTGTAATGAAGGAGCTTACGGACATCCAATGGGTGATCGTGCAGCACGCCGATGCGTCTCGCACTCTGGCCGAGCTCATGGCCTACACGGGCTATAACCAAAGGGCGCACTTCAAGATGGCGCATGTTGAGCCGCTGTTGGACGGTGGAATTCTCCGAATGACCGTTCCCGACAAACCCACATCCTCGAAACAGAGGTATGTGCTAACCAATGCGGGACTGAAATTGAAGACGCTGCGCTTGGATTACGAGACGGCCACGGCGAGGAAAGAGACAGGCGAATGACGGACAAACTCAAACTCGAATCCGTTTCGACTGGGGGTGCGGTTGAGTGCCTGGGACAGACCTTTGCCTCAGACCAAGCACGGAGGGAGTTTTTCCTGAAACTGCTGGAGGATAAGCTCAAGGATCCCACTTTTCGAAACCAGGAGGGGTTTCCGAAGGGGACGGACGAGGCGATCCTCGCGATGTCGGATCCGCCCTACTACACCGCGTGCCCTAACCCGTGGCTGAAGGATTTCGTGACGCATTACGGCAGGCCCTATGATCCAGCCGAGAAATACGCGCGCGAGCCAATGGCGATTGACGTCTCCGAAGGTAAGACCGACCCGATCTACAAGGCGCACTCCTATCACACGAAGGTACCGCATCTGGCCATCGTGCCGTCGATCCTGCACTTCACCGAGCCGGGCGATATCGTGCTGGATGGCTTCGCTGGATCCGGGATGACCGGTGTTGCGGCGCAATGGTGTGGCACCGCGCCTGCGGTGTATCGCCACAAGCTGGAGAGTGAGTGGAAAAAGGCCGGAACGGCAGTACCGAAATGGGGCGCGAGACGCGTCGTGCTGAATGATCTGTCCCCGGCTGCGACCTTTATCGGTGCGAATTACAACCTGCCATTCGATGTTGATGCCTTTGCCAAGGCAGGCAAGCAGCTGCTCCGCGATGTCGAGCGCGAGATCGGCTGGATGTATGAAACGCTGCATTCGGACGGCAAGACGAAGGCTCGGATCGAATACACGGTCTGGAGTGAGGTGTTTTCTTGCCCGGAGTGCGCTGGAGAGATCAATTTTCTTCAGGAAGCCCTAGACGACAAGACGAAGCGAGTTCACGAGACTTTTCCTTGCCCACACTGCGGCGCGAGCATGAATAAGGATCGCCTCGAACGAGTTCTTGAGAACATTAGTGATCCAGTTACCCGCGACATTTGGAAGCGCGTCAAATTTCGCCCTGCCATTGTTGTCTACGCCGTTGGAAAACGGCGGTATGAGAAGAGCCCGGATGAGAACGACCTTGAACTGATTAGACGGATCGAAAATTTAGGGATTCCGGATAATGTTCCCACCAGGCGTTTCCCGATCGAGCAAATGTACCATGGCTCGAGGATTGCCCCAAAAGGATTCACCCACATCCACCATTTCTTCTTGCCCCGAGCAGCCCAAGCAATGGGTATGCTTTGGAAGAAGGCAATGGAGCAGCCAGATCCTCGAGTTCAGGCAATGCTCCTGTTCATGGTTGAGCAAGCCGTCTGGGGCCTTTCGGTTCTGAACCGTTACCAGCCGATTCAGCAAGGGCGTCCAGGAGGATCGCAAGTCAACCGTCAGATGACCGGTGTATATTACGTTGGATCACAACACGCAGAGTGCAGCCCATGGTACAATCTCGATGGCAAACTAGATCGACTAACAAAAGCGTTCCGCGGCTATAGAACTTTTAACAGTTATGCCAGCGTTAACACCGGCACCGCTGCTGGGATCCCAGTCCCTGATTGTAGCATTGATTACGTTTTCACAGACCCGCCTTTTGGTGAGAACATTTTCTACGCGGACTTAAACTATCTAGTGGAGTCTTGGCATGGCGTGACGACAGATGCCCGTCCAGAAGCGATTATGGACAAATTCAAGGACAAGGCGCTCCCTGAATATCAACACCTCATGCAGCGATGCTTTGCGGAATACTATCGTGTTCTGAAGCCCGGCCGGTGGATGACGGTGGTATTCTCCAACAGCAAGGCAGCGGTCTGGAACGCGATTCAGGTTTCGCTTCAACAGGCCGGTTTCGTGGTGGCCGAGGTGACTGCGCTCGACAAGATCCAAGGCAGCTATCGGCAGGTTACCTCGACAACGGCGGTCAAGCAGGATCTCGTCATATCCGCCTACAAGCCGAATGGTGGACTGGAGCAGCGGCTTGCCGAGCGCGGTGCGGCGCCGGAATCCGCTTGGGATTTTGTGCAGACCCATCTTCGCCAACTCTCCGTCTCCAAGTCGAAGAACGGTGCGTTGGAATTCGTTGTCGAGCGCGATCCTCGCCGCATCTATGATCGGATGGTGGCATGGTTCGTCCGCCACGATGTTCCAGTGCCGCTTTCGACCGAAGAGTTTCTCGATGGACTTCGAAGCCGCTTCCCGGCACGCGATGGCATGGTGTTCCTACCCGAACAAGTCACTGAATACGACCGGAAGCGTGCGCAAGTCACTCAAGCGCCGCAGATGGAGATGTTCGTCGCTGACGAGCGCAGCGCCATCGACTGGCTGACCGACTTCCTGCGCAAGCGCCCCTCCACCTATCAGGAAGTGCATCCTGAGTTCACCACGCAGCTCGGCGCTGGCTGGAAAAAGCACGAAACGCGCCCGGAGCTGTCGGCGCTGCTGGATGACAACTTCCTACGCTATGACGCTTCCGGCGACGTACCCAGCCAAATCCACAATTACCTGTCGACGAACTATCACGATCTGCGGAACCTCGAAAAATCGGACCCGCGGCTGAAGGCAAAGGCCCGTGATCGCTGGTATGTGCCCGACGCTAACAAGGCGCAGGATCTGGAGCAGAAGCGGGAAAAGGCCCTGTTGAAGGAATTCGAAACCTATCGGGCCGCCCCAGGTCGACGCTTGAAGGAGTTCCGACTCGAAGTGCTGCGCGCGGGCTTCCGCTCGGCGTGGTCAGCGAAGGACTTCACGACGATCATCTCGATTGCCCAGAAGGTGCCGGAAGAAGCGCTGCAGGAAGATGAGAAGCTGCTGTTCTGGTACGACAGCGCGCTCACCCGCATGGAGCCTAATGCGTGACACATGCGGTCCTCGGATACGGCATCGGCGATTGGTGCTGGCATGCACGGCATGCCGCGCCTTGCCGTGTCGTCGACCGTCAGGACGTCTGGGGCGAAACCGCCTATCGCGTCTGGCTGCCCGCCAAGGATGCCGTCGTCCGAGCGCGTGGGAATGACTTGTTGCCACTGGATAAGGTCCAGCCCACGGTCGAACATATTCTCCACACAGCGGCAGCGGCAAAGCTGCTCGATGCGCTCGAAGACAATCTGTTACTCGCGCCGATCCAATCGAGCGTTGTACCGCTTCCGCATCAGCTCTATGCTCTGAACCGAGTGATGAGCCGCGACCGGATCCGCTACCTGCTGGCGGACGAGGTGGGGCTCGGTAAGACTATCGAAGCCGGTCTCATCCTCCGCGAACTGAAGCTGCGCGGAATGGCCAAGCGGATTCTCGTGGTCGCCCCTAAAGGGCTGGTGCGACAATGGCAGGCCGAGATGCGGCTCCATTTCGGCGAAACACTGCAGTACATCGAGCCTACCGAGCTCTCAGCGTTTCGCCAGTGGCGCAATGACGAGGAAAACCTCTGGCGGCTGCACGATCAGGTGATTTGCTCCCTCGATTCGGTGAAGCCGCTGGAGGCGCGTCGTGGCTGGAGCTTTGAACAGCTCAGTACCCACAACCGGGAACGCTTTGAGGATCTGATTTCGGCATCCTGGGATCTCGTCATCATCGACGAGGCGCACCGCATGGGCGGGAGCACGGATCAGGTCGCGCGCTACAAGCTGGGCGCGGCGCTCGCCGAATCCGCCCCCTACTTGCTGCTCCTTTCAGCGACTCCCCACCAAGGAAAGACTGACCAGTTTCATCGCTTGTTGCAGCTACTCGACCGGGATTCGTTCCCGGATGAGAGCAGCGTGATGAGTGAGCGGGTGCGCCCTTTCGTCGTCCGCACCGAGAAGCGCGTCGCGATTGATGCCGACGGGAAACCATTATTCAGGCCGCGCATGACCAGGCTCCATCCGGTGGCCTGGCAGGACCGTCACGCGGCTCAGCAAAAGCTGTACGAGGCTGTCACGGACTATGTCCGCCACGGCTACAACCAGGCCGTGGCCGCGAAGCAACGGCACATCGGGTTCCTGATGATCCTGATGCAGCGGCTGGTGACGTCCAGCACAGCCGCCATCCGCACGACGCTCGAAAAGCGACAGGCCCTGCTGGACCAGCCGCAGCTCCAGCCGTCCCTGTTCGAAACGGCAGACTTCGATGAATGGGCCGAACTCGATGGCCAGACTCAGGTGGAACTCGCCGTGCAGACCAGGGGCTGGGAGATGGAGAAGGCTGAGGTCGACACCCTGCTCGAACTAGCCCAATCCACTGAGGCTCAGGGCACGGACGCCAAAGCCGAAGCGCTCCTAGAACTGATCTATAAGCTTCAGCAGGAAGAGAACGATCCTGAGCTGAAGGTGTTGGTCTTCACCGAGTTCGTGCCAACGCAGGCGATGCTCGCGGATTTCCTCGAAAGCCGCGGTTTCTCAGTCGCTACGCTAAACGGGAGCATGGATCTCGAAGCACGCGCTCGGGCCCAAGGGGTTTTCTCCCGCGATGTGCGCATTCTGATCTCGACCGACGCCGGTGGCGAAGGTCTGAACCTCCAGTTCTGCCACGTCATCGTGAACTTCGATATGCCTTGGAATCCCATGCGAGTGGAACAGCGCATCGGCCGCGTCGATCGTATCGGCCAGCCGCACATCGTGCGCGCGATCAACTTCGTCCTGCAGGGCACGGTCGAGCATCGTGTGCGCGAGGTCCTGGAGACGAAGCTTGCCGTCATCGCCGAAGAGTTTGGTGTGGACAAGGCTGCCGATGTGATGGACTCGGTCGAAACAGAGCCGCTGTTCGACGAGCTGTTCGTCCAGGGAATCCAGAACCCAGATGCGGTCGAAAGCGAATGCGACGTGGTTGTTTCCCACCTTCGGTCGACCATCGCGGAAAGCCGGAAGAGTCGCGAGCTCTTCTCGGAGGGGCACCCGCTTGATGCGGACGATGCCCGCAAATGGAGAGACCACCCAGCACAGTTTTGGTTGGAGCGGGCGATCACGACCGGACTACCTTCGCGCGGCGGGGAGGCTGTCAAGGAAGCCGATGCCTGGCGGGTGCGTTGGGCGGATGGCAGCGAGTCAGCCAAGGTCTGCTTCGACGCAAGAACAGCCGAAGAGCGGCCTGACCTTGAATGGGTGACGCTTGAGGATCCCCGTGCTCGGGCTTTGATCAGCGATCTGCCGCGCTGCGTTTCGGGCCAACCGCTGCCTACTGTCCGGATTACCGGACTTCCCGAAAGCGTCCGGGGCGTATGGTCGCTTTGGGAGATCAGCCTATCCGCCGATGATTTCGGCCGACGGCGATTCCTTTCCGTCTTCGTGAACGACGAAGGGCGGACCTTCTTGCCGACAGCGAAGCGGATCTGGGACCTTCTTCTGACGGAGCGGATAGAGACCATCGGAGCAGTCACCGCCGGAGATACCGACAGCTGCTTTGATCGGTCAAGAAATGTCGCACTCGCTCAGGGTGAACGCATATTCGCGGATCTGGTTGAGGAGCACAGGGCCCGAATACAGGACGAGCGTGTCCGCGCCAAATACGCTTACGATGCGCGATCTCGAGCCATCGGCCGAGTCGGCCTGCAGGCCGTGCGGGATTACCGGCGCAAGCGTCTAAAGTCCGACCATGATGCCCGCATGGCGCAGCTCGACTCAGCCGAGGGATATACCCTCGATTTGAATGCCGTCCTTATGTTACGCGTCGGCGAGCCGGCGTCTGGTGCATCATGAGCGCTTGGACCGATCGCATACTGCAGGAGTTTCCTCCTGATCTTTCCCGCTTCTGGATCGCCTGCGACCCGGATGATCTTCTGTTGGACGAGCGCATCCTTTACGACCTACAAGAGCAGGGTTTTGAAGTGCTGCCCTTCGAGGATTCTGTCGCCTTTCGAACAGAATACGAAGAGCGCTATCGGGCGGCATGGGATCGCGGCGAGGAAGGGACATCAAAGGCGCTCGTCTTGCAACTGCGCGGGACCGACGTTAATGCGCTGCCCTGGGATTACGTCCGCATGGGACGCAAAGTCAGCCTGAGCCTGGCCGACCTGTTTCCTAGGCTGAGCTATGGCGTAATTCGGCAGATCGACTCGGAGCACCACGAAGCCTTATTTCTAGCGCACAACAAGCACGCCACTCAGCCGCTTGGAGAAGGAGCAACGAAGGAATTCATTCTCACCCACATCTTCCGCTTCAGCCCTTACCTGCTCAGCAGGCCCGAAGACTTGTGGCGGGAAGTTTTGCGGATCCATTACCGCGGAGCTGGCTTGCCAGATCTTCTCGCGGACCATGTTGCGGCAATCTTGAAGAACACGCATCTTGGGGATCTGCGTGTCGCGGAGCTTTTGTCGTCCAAGAGCTACATGTTGCGCGTCGTGCAGGATGCCTGGGACCGCTTCTTGTTGCAGTATGGGATCCAGAGCGACCGGACTTTGAACGACGCGGCAGATGCATCCCCTGAGGTTTTAATTCCGTTCGAGCATCCTGACGTGAGGGTCATCATCGACACGATGTTCCTCGAAGGGGCCCTTCAGCCTGTTGGTGCGTCAGGTTCGGCGGCTGATATACCGAGCTGGGTCCAAGTCGGTCTGGTTGATAATCCCCAGGCACTTGGCAGCCTTGTGTCGGAAGGCGTGAAGAGGATCGCCGCCGACCTGCCAGAAGTGGAGGCAAGTCATCGCGATTGGGTGGAAACAGCTCGTAGGCTTGGAGAGGTCATCTCCCGATTTAACGGTCTGAGCGTAGCGCTCGCCGAACCTATACGGCAACAGGTGTACACTCTACAGCGCGAGGCGGACGAGCGGTTGAAGGACTGGCTAGTTCAGCACTACGCGAACCTGCCGTCTCTACCAGCCGCGAAAGGGCCGGTGATGGTTCATCACGTGCCCCGGTATCTGGCACTGCGTCGGAACGCCGGCGAAGAACGCATCGCGCTCCTTGTGTTCGATGGTTTGGCAATGGACCAATGGATCCAGATCCGAGAGCACTTGGCGGCACACGTACCCGGTTTTTCAGCAGAGGAAGGTGGGTGCTTCGCATGGCTGCCGACGCTGACTTCTGTCTCACGACAGGCTCTGTTCTCCGGTCTCAAACCCCGTGAATTTCCGAACTCGATCGAGACCACGTCTCAAGAGCCGTCTTTATGGACTCGCTTCTGGCAGGAGAACGGGCTTCGCAAGCTAGAGATTATTTTTCAGAAAGGCATGAAACGAACGGAGCAACTGGCTGAGTTGGAGGAAGCCATTTCCCTACCGACTACGAAGGTAGCCGGAATCGTCGTCGATATGATAGACGAAATTGTCCACGGGGCGATGCTAGGCAAGCGAGGCATCGCCGGGCAAATCAGTGCGTGGTGTGATACCGGGTTCGTTGAAAAACTGTTGCTACTGCTCACTGACCAGGGATATGAGATTTATCTCACCGCTGACCACGGGAACGTTGACGCCGAAGGCATTGGCCGCCTTAGTCAAGGAGTCGTGTCTGAGCTGAGGGGCGAAAGGGTTCGGACCTATCGCAGTGAGGCTCTGGCAGCGTCAGTGCCGCCAGAAATCAATGCCTTCCGGTTCGACAGTCCTGGACTGCCGTCCGACTTCTTGCCGCTATACGCTGGCACGCGAGGAGCATTCGTTTCGAAAGGTAACCGGATCGTCGCGCATGGCGGGATTTCGGTCGAGGAACTAATCGTCCCATTCGTGAAAATAAGCATAAAGAGAATGACTTCATGAGCTCGCCGTCGCCGCAAATCGGTTTCGACCGCTTCATCCAGTTGGACTGGGCTGCAACTGCCCTGCGCATCAGAGCGGGCATGGCAACTGTCGGCGATCTCATGGAGGTTCTGGACTCGTCGCACACTGGGGCGGCAGCGAAAAAGAAGACGAAGACTGTGCTTAATCGCCTGTGGCTGGATCCGCGGCCGGACCTGGTCGACTTTGCAGATCGCGGCGTTCAAATCTATCTCGACGCACTCGAAGCCTCCGCTCCTACGCTGACCTGGGGCATGGCCCTCGCAACCTATCCATTCTTCGGAAGAGTGGCGGAGATCGTTGGCCGGCTGACAGCGCTTCAAGGCGATTGCGGCTCAGCAGAGGTTCATCGGCGTATGGCTGAGATATACGGAGAACGGGAGGGCACACACCGCATGACGAATATGATTTTGCAGTCTCAGGCGAGTTGGGGCGCGATCGAACGACTTGATAAGGGTAGGCGGATTGTGCGCAAGCAGGCGGTCGATCTGCACGGATCACCGCTTGGCGCTTGGCTTGCCGAGGCTTGCTTACGATACACCGGACGGGCGCTCACGGTAACCAACTTAGAAGCGAATCCAATTATCTACCCCTTTGTTCTCGGGGGCTCCGCAGCGTACCTTCTTTCCAAGGCGCGAGGTCTTGAAGTGCGAGTGGATAGCTCGGGGAGCCAGGTCGTCGGCTTGGCGAGTTGAAGCGTAAACTGTGTTACGCTTTTAACGAGTTACCTGGATCGCAGCCCGATCCTTCGGCCCGTACTAACGGGGAAGAACGAGGACCAGCCAGCCGCGCCTATTGATCAAAATAG
>NZ_JAWDIV010000031.1:0-75937 GCF_032464655.1 Rhizobium sp. 25PS6 | reverse complement strand
CTGCTGACGCCCGACGGCAAGACGGTCGAAGCCGAAGCCGCTCACGGCACGGTCACCCGCCATTACCGCCAGCACCAGAAGGGCCAGGAAACCTCGACGAACTCGATCGCCTCGATCTTCGCCTGGACCCGCGGCCTGGCGCATCGCGCCAAGCTCGACGACAATGCCGAGCTCGCCCGCTTCGCCGCGACGCTCGAAAAGGTCTGCGTCGACACCGTCGAATCCGGTTTCATGACCAAGGACCTGGCGCTGTTGATCGGCCCCGACCAGCCGTGGCTCTCAACCACCGCCTTCCTCGACAAGATCGACCAGAACCTGCAGAAGGCCATGGCGTAAGCCGGTCTTTCCGAGATAACATCGAAGCGGCGGGGATTTTCCCCGCCGTCAGATTGCTGCGAGTGTTCGACGCCCCGACGCTCAGCCCAGAACCGCCGCGGTTACAACGATAAATCGGTTGCCCGGGACATCTTCGATTACATCGTCGAACAGGCGATCGGCCACGGGCTGGTCGGCACGGTGGCGTTACACGGATTCGACCCATCTGAAGGCCAATGCCAACAAGGGCGAATACGATCTTGCAATGGTCGAGAAGTCGCGCGCCGACTACTTGGCCGATCTGGATGCGGCGATCGAGGCCGAACGCAAGCTGCACGGCCAGAAGCCCTTGAAGGACAAGGAACGCCGGCCGGAGGTGACGACGACTAAGGTTACGCGCAGCGTTCAGACAGCGGCTATATGGTGCGCGACGGCAGGCCGAAGGGCTTCTTCTCTCTCGATCATCGCACGATGGACGGCAAGCTCGCCATCATCACCGATACTTATGTCACGCCAGCCAATGTCCACGACTCGATCGTCTATCTCTCAAGGCTCGACCGGCAGCAGACCCGTTTCGGCTTCGATGTCGGCGCGGACGGGCTGGATGCCGGCTATGCTACGCCGGGCATCGCCAAGGGCCTGGAAGACCGGCAGATCCTTGGCGTCACAGGCTATCGCAATCCCACTCCGCCCAAGCCCGTCATGATGCGCAAGTCGACGTTCGTCTTCGAACCCGAGACCGATGGCTATCGCTGCCCCGAAGGCCATTTGCTGACCCATTCGACGACACCGACGAAGCCGACAGATTCTTTGGTCTAAACTGTCCATCCATCTGGACCGCGGAACGGTTCAAACGTCAACGCTGCTACCTTTGTCACGACGTAGTGAAGAATTGTCGAGGGCAGGCGCATTCGCCATCACTGCTTTTCCTCTCGCGCGCCTCGGCTACCATCTCCTCAAGCCTAACAGCAACACCGTGAGCGCGGCGATAGTAGGCGGATTCTGGTATCCCATACCGGTCAATTGGCGTCTCGAAGTTGAGCGGAGTCTGATAAGGAGTTGAGGCGATCGCCGAGGCGATCGTGTGCCAATCTAATCGTCCGTCGAATGGCAAGAGATGGTCATCCACTGCTCCGAAATTGTCGTGAATGTGAGTAGCAATGACGCGATCCGCGAAACGCTCAAGCACGCTGAGCTTGCCTGGCTCGATCAGTTCCCAGTGGCCACAATCGAAGCAGACGCCGATGAACTCCTTGCCGTATCGAGCGAACAGCCGATCATAGAGGTTGAGGAAATTCTGGGCGTTGGCGCAGAGGAGAGTTTCCGCGGCAATCTGGACGCCCTTTTCGACGCAGTAAGGCCTGATTTCGTCGAGAGACTGGAAAAGGGGGTCGAAGAACGCTCGTTCGGCGGCTTCGCTGCCGAAGACGTTGTCGTTGATATCGATGTGCAGAACGATATTGGGGGACTGGAACGCGGCCGCCAGGTCGACACGGTTACGCAACAGCTCGACTCCGCTGCGGCGCTGCCATTCATGCGGCGACAGGAAGTCCTTGCGCGTCTCCATCGCGAAAGGGCCAGGGTTTTTGTAGCCGATCTCGGTGATAGGATTGCGGCCATTGCTGGCATGAACCGAGTGCACTTTCAGCCCAGCATCGGCCACGATCCTGCTTGTAAACTCGATCTCGGCGTCGGCCAGCCAGTACGAACTGCCGGAGTCGGGATTCCAGTTGATGTGTGTGAAGCCAGCTTCCTTAATGAGGGTGAGCGAGTTGCGAATGCCTTCGTCGTACCAACGCTCCTGGTGCGGCCAATGCCAGACGGTGATGCAGGTATCCAATGGATCAGTCTCCTGTTCTACAATGTTGTGGTTTCTGGACCTTTGCCAAGGCCGATCCGCTCGGCCAACAGAATGATCGCCATTGAAAACACCATGATCAGATTGACGTAGACGAGGTTGAGGGCCGCCTGCTCAGGATCGACAGACAGCGAGCTGTCTACGATTGCAATCGGCAGCGGCTTGTTATTGACGTTGTATAGAAAGGCCGACAAGGGGTATTCCGACAGGAGATCGTTGAAGGCCATCCCGGCGACGAGGATTACAGTCGGCGCCACTATCGGCAGAATGATGCGGCGATAGCGATAAAGACCGGTGGCGCCCATCGAGCGGGCGGCCTCGTTATAGGCCGGATCAATTCCTACGAAGGCGGCCCTCAGGAACCTCACCATCAGCGGCAAGGCGACGATGGCGTAGCCAATCGGCAGGAGCCAGTAGCCGCCGAGGAGGACTGCGTTTCCAACGAGCGGGTTTGGCGAGTCAAAGGTGACGATCAGCCCGACAGCGAGCAGAATACTAGGAACTACCCATGGCAGGAAGAAAGTGATGTCCAGAAGGCGCGTCAGCCAACTGCGGCGGCCAAGAATAACCGGGACGGCAAACAGTGTAACGACGAGCGCCGCCGATACCGCGACAAGGCTCATCACTATGGAGTTGAAAAACGGAAGAAAGGCGCTGCCTTCGGTGAAGACGCGGGTATAGTTCTTCAGTGTCAGGCTGGATGGGATCACTTCGATGCCGATGCTCGCGGCAGGGGCGAAGGAGAAGAGTACGACAAGCGCGATCGGCACCGTATAGATAGCCACGAGAAGATAGGCAAACAAATGTAGCACTGCATTGCCGATGGGGCTGCAAATTTTGCGTAGCTGGATGGGCGCAGTCGCTTTCGCGCCGCCGACATAGGAGCCGCGCGCTTCGAAATATTGAGACAGCAGTATAAGCGCCATGAGACATAGTCCCATCATAAGCGCGAGTAAGGCGGCCATGTCGGGACGGCGCAGGCTGTTCAAGGTCAGCACCATCTGGCTCAGCATGTGGAAATCGCGACCGCCCAGCACCTGAGGGGCGGCGAAAGAGCTGATTGCGGTGTAAAGGGTGAGAAGGGTGACGGCGAGGAACGTCGGCATGATCGCGGGCAGTACCACACGCCACAGGATGGTATATTCCGAGGCACCCATACTGCGCGCAGCTTCGATTGTTGCGTAGTCGACGCGGCGCATCGCAGCGCGCAGAAAAAGATAGTAAAAGTTGGTCATCAGAAAGGTATGCGTGAAAAGCACGCCAAACCAGCCGATGAACCAGGCTTGCGGGAGGCTGGAGACGGCGGCCTTCACCAGATGTGTCACCGCACCGCTGGGACCATAGGTGAAGTTGTAGCCCGCCGCCGCAACGACACCGCCGAAGACCAGGGGCGTTGCATAGGCGATTTTTAAGAGTGCGCGACCGCGTACGTGAAAATATTCAAGGACGACGACCTGGAACATCCCGACAATGGTCACCGTAACCATGGTCGCTGACGTCATCCAAAGCGTGTTCCAAAGGGCAGCGCGCACTCTTCGTGATCTTGAAAGTTCGCTTGCGATCTGGCCGACCACCAGGCTGCCGTCCTTGAAAAAGGCCGCATGAAGTGACGCCACTAGCGGCAGGATCAGGAAGGTGATGACGATCCAGATCAGGGCCGCCACTCCGATCCAATAGACTACGCGCTCGACGGGCGCCGCGCGGTTCATCTGCCCGCTTCCTCGAAGATATGCGCCGAGCCCGGCCGGACCGTCCAGGACACGGTCTCACCGATTTCAGGTAACTCGTGCCCCATCCTGGCGGCCGAAATTAAGTGTCCGCCGGCATCCAGGTCGATGCGGCTGTGGGCGCCAAGAAATTCCACATGGCGGACGGTCGCCGGCAACCCGGCTTCTACCGCTTTCCCGACGAACACATCTTCGTGGCGGACAAAGATGCGCCCCCGAACGTCGCGGCCCAGAATTTGCGCGACAACCGGTGCGAGCAGTTCGTTGGCGGTGCCGATAAACTCGCAGATGAACGGCGTCGCGGGCTTTCGATAAAGAGTACGTCCGTCACCGATCTGTTCAACGCCACCGTTCGCCAGCACGACGATCGTGTCGGACATGGTGAGTGCATCTTCCTGATCATGCGTGACAAAGACCGCCGTGAAGCCAAATTCCTGCTGGAGCCTCTTGATCTCGCGGCGCATCGTCACTCGCACCTTGGCGTCGAGATTGGACAACGGTTCGTCGAACAAAAGCACCTTGGAGCCCGCGACGAGCGCGCGCGCAATCGCGACCCGCTGTTGTTGCCCACCTGACATGGTCGCGGGCTTCTTGTGCAGTTGCTCCGTAATCCCGGATGTTTCGGCGATCTGGGTGACACGCTTGACAATCTCGCCCTGCGGGATCTTCGCCACACGCAAAGCAAAGGCGATATTCTCGAAAGCCGTCATCGTTGGAAACAGCGCATAGTTCTGGAATACCATGCCGACGTTGCGCCGCTCCGGAGGCTCGATGGTAATATCTTTTCCTTCAAGAATAATCCGACCGCTCATGACCGGATGAAAGCCAGCCAGGGTCCTTAGGACGCTGGATTTGCCGCTGCCGGAAGCCCCGAGCAGAGCAACGAACTCGCCTTCGTGAATCTCAAGCGAGAGGTCGCTGATGACAACCTTGTCGCCATAGCCAATATGCAGTTTATCGATGATGAGGATCGGGGTCGGCATAAACATACTCCTGAGAAGCCTGGCGATCTGCGTCGCCCGGCCCTACATCCTCACCGGATTTCTAGCTCGATCTTCTGCAACCAGCCGTCCAGTTTGGGCGCGACGGCATCCCAATCGATCGGCTGCGCCTTGACTAGTTTCGCATTCGCCTGCACCTCTGGCGGTGATTTGGCCAAAGCCGCCGGCAGCACCGGAACCTGACCGAATTTCTTGGCGTAGCCGGCCATGACATCGGCAGAGCCGAACCAGTCGACGAATGCCTTTGCCTGCTCCAGCTGATCGGTTCCCGCCATGATCGCCACGCCTTCAGAGATGACGGGCGTGCCACCTTCCGGGTCAATGACCTTGACTTGCATGCCGAGCTCCTTGGCGTCCTTGATGACGCCGCCGAACCAGTTCAGATTGATGATCGCACCGCCCGATTTGAAGGCTTCCTTGCGCGCATCGGCGTCATCGACAACGATCGCGTTCGCATAGAATGCGCCAAGAAAATCCCATCCAGCCTGAGTGACTTCGCCCTTGTCGTCGAGGAACCGGGCCAAGATGCCGGCAAGATAGACCCTTGTCGTCTGCCAGGCGGTGTTGCCGATGACGTATTTGCCTTTGTATTCGCCCCTTGTCAGGTCCAGCCAGCTTTTCGGCGCCCGCTCAGCGGCAAGCTTGTCAGACTCATAGGCGATGACGACCGGTGTGCTCCAGAATTTGTAGACAATGCCTTCCTTGTCCTTGTAGTGCGCAGGCAGGTCCGCCGCCCAGGCTGGTGTGTATGGCTGGAACAGGCCATTCTTTTTGAGCAGAGCCATAGACGCGTCGACCATGCCAAGTACGACGTCGGCCTGGGGGTTGTTCTTCTCGGCGACCAGCCGATCAAAAAGTTCTCCTCCGGGTGCGCGCAGAAACTGCACGTCGTGACCGGCGCCTTTAGCCTGGTCGATTATCCATTGAACGTTTTCTTCCCCCTGAGGTGAATAAACGACGAGACTCTTTGCCAAGGCCGGAGAGGCGATCGCGATCAGCACGGCGGCGAGGCTCAACAATCGTTTGATCTGGTGCATGGTGTTCTCCCATTTCATTTTGGCGGTCATTCCGGTTTGGCTTTCTTAAAGGATCCTCATGACAGATTAATTACATTGCGTAATTTAATATATATTGCAATAGCTGTTTGGCTGCTGACAATTTGACACTCTTGGAACCAATGGACCTTTCACGGAACGAACGACGACTGGTCGAACTGATTTTCGTAGGCAAGCAGATTGCGCGGGTCGACCTGGCGGAACGGTCCGGCATGACAGGTGCTTCTGTCACTCGGCTGATAGGTCGCTTAATTGAGATCGGACTTCTGATCGAGGTGGTCGAGCGGACCGGCGCCCAAGGCCAGCCTCGGCGCTTGCTGAGCTTGCGGGCTGACCGATATCTTTCCGCGGGAATAACATTCTCGGTCTCCCGAATGGAGGTAGCAATTGCTGATCTAGCGGGTAAGATTCTTACCTCCCGATCTGTAGACATCGAGACCAGCACAGCTTTGTCTGTGGCAGAGGCGGCGCAGGCTGCTATCGCAGCGATGCTGACCGATCTTGGCACGCCTAAAGATCGCCTTCTCGGGGTCGGCTGCTCGGTGCCCGGCAATTTCGGCACGATGTCGCACATCCTCAAGGCCCACAGCTTCTTCCCGGCTTTCGATGATGGTGAGGCGGACCAAGCTTTTAAAGCGACTTTCGAAGCGCCCTATTACATCGAGAATGATGGAACAGCTGCATCGCTCGGAGAGTATGTGTTCGGCGGACGCATCCCGCAGCCTGATCCGATGTTCTTCATTCACATCGGACACGGTGTCGGGGGAGGGGCGGTTATCGACGGGCGGCCGTACCGCGGTGTCAATGGAAACGCCTGCCTGCCCGGAGTTCTCTACCCGTACGACCAGCCGCGCCCATCCGGCCAAGACCTTTTTGCCACCCTCAACAGTGCCGGCTTCGCCATCCACGACTTCATCGACCTCGATCGGTTGCCAGATAGCGCCGAAGCGGCGTTAGAAATCTGGATTGAACGCGCCGGAAAGCAGCTCAGCGAGACGGTGCGTGTAGCTACGGCGATGTTCGACCCCGCGCTGATTGTCCTTGGGGGACGGCTGCCAGAACTAGTGACAGACAGGCTGGTACGCGCAATTTCCAGTCAGCCAATCCTTGGCCCGTCGCGCGGCTTGGAGGCTGCCGCAGTTGAGGCCTCTCGACTTGGCCCTCGCGCCGGCGCGATCGGGGCGGCCTGCATTCCGTTCTTTGCCTCTCTCTTTTCCGCCGCCGTCGCAGACGATGGCAGTCCTTACCTTAACGGTCGCAAGCCCAAATCCCGACCTTAGAAAATTCGATAGCGCGCCTGAGTCTCTTTAAGAAGCCTACCGGACAGGCCTTGCCCGGCGCGAATCGACACAACAGGTCCGCAAGCCCCTTCGTTGCATATCGGTGTCGCTACAAAGCCTCAAATGACCAGCTTGAGGTGGCTGGATAAAACCAGACCGGCGGCGCCGCGCAGAGCCGTATGGCCTTCGCCGATACCATTCACCGTGATCGATATCTCCTGACCAGGTCTCTTCACCACTAGCTGCTCTACATGCTGCCTGATCAGCTCTGCTGCCTTCATTCCGCCTCCGGCGACGTCTCCATGAAGGACGTAGGAGTTGAGGGAGAGTGTTTGCTGCAGATTGACGATGCCGAAAGCCACGTTCCGTGTGTAACGGACGAGAAGCTCCTCTGCCGCATTCGAGCCTTCGTCTGCTTCCTTGACAAGCCTGGCACAGGTGATGCTCTTGGGATGCGGCAAGCCCATTCGGGCGGCTTCCTTTCGTAACCACGGAAGAGCAGCGACCGTCTCCCAGCAGCCGTGCTTTCCGCAGTTGCAAGGGGCACCATCGATCTGCACCACGGTGTGCCCGAGCTCGCCGCCGGATCCGGCGAGTCCACGATAGACCTTGCCGTCGATGAAGAAGGCGCCGCCGAGAACCTCGCCAGTATAGACCGCTGCGAAATTTTGTTGACCGCGACCGGGTCCGAACCATCTGTCCCCAACAAGCAAGGCACGGGGGTGGTGATCGATGGCAACCGGAAGAGAGAAGCGTTCTTGTAGTATTGCTACGAGGGGAAGTCCCGTTAGAACGGGAGCAAGATTGACGGTGAGAATGGTTCCATTGTCACTGTCGATCATTCCAGCAGAGGCCACGCCAATGCCAAACGGCGCCTGCTGGGCCTGAGACAGTGTGGCAGTAAGCGTCTCCGTCATGACCGCGGTGAATGCTTCTGTGTCGCCATGCGTATCAAATTCAGCTTTCGCAACGGCCTTGATCTCACCGGTTAACGCCACGAGGCATGTTTGTATCGTGCCGGGCAGAAGGAGGACCGCGCCAAGCATCGGTGCATCGGGGTTAAAATAAAGCGGACGAGCCGGCTTGCCGCCTTTGACGTCGGAAGGCGACGCATCTCCCTCAATAAGAAGCTGGTCTTCGATCATCGGCTGCACAATACCGGTTATCGTGGTCCGGTTGACACCTGCAAGTCGAGCGAGATCTGCCCGGCTTTTGGGTCCGTTGTCATATAAGGCTTGAAGGACGCGACCGCGGTTTATCGCTCCAAGCGCCGATTGGGAGACAAGTGTCACGTTACCGCCGTTCTCGCCGACGGCGACTTCTCTGCTGGCAGGGGTGCGCTGGCCCAACGAATAGGACGGCTGGCTCTCAAACTTCAATTCTCTTCTCCAATCTACCGGATCCTTTTAGCCCGTACATTATCGAACGGCCATACAACATAAGGCCCTTTCCGGTGATGCAAGCAGGACCTCGATGACAACCGCAGTACCGCGCCGGAATTTTCGCCGCGACAACTTCTTGACACTAACATACGTTTGTGCGAGGTACAAACTAACTGCTTACAAAAAGCACATTAGGGGTAACAATCTCAGTATCGACAAGCGGAAGCCCAGGGGCTGCGCTGAAGGGCCGGGGTTGGGATACGAAGCAACTGAGGAGGCTGTTTATGACAATCGATATCGGAAATATGTCGCGACGTGACCTGCTGAAAAGCGCTTCCGTCGCAGCTCTTGTGGCTGGCGCGGGATCATTGGCCATTCCACGGAGGGGTGCCGCGCAGGATGCGAACACCTTGCGCGTCCTGTCCGTTGAAGACCCATTTTTTTTCTCAATGAAGGCGCTGGTGCCAGAATACGAGAAGGAAACCGGCATCAAAGTCGAACTGGAGAGTCTCTCCTATGACGCCCTTCAATCGCGCCTCGTGTCTGCCTTTGTCGCCAAGACCTCCGACGCCGATGTCATCGTCGTCGACCAGATGTGGCTCGGGCAATATCTCGACAACGGCTGGATCATCTCGCTGAACGATTTTATTGCCAAGGACAGCGAATTCGACCTCTCCGACTTCATCCCCGAGGTCCTTTACTCCTCGAATATGTGGCGCGGCCAAGTTGGCACACTGCCGGTTGCCGCCTATGCGCAGGGGGTCATGTATCGCAAGGACGTCTTTGACGAACTCGGCATTGCAGCGCCGCCGACCGAGACATCGGAAGACTGGACCTGGACGAAATACATCGACACACTGAAGTCGATGGAAGGCAAATCATTCGCCGGTAAGCCGCTCTTTCCAACCGTCGTTTGCGGTTCCCAGCCGTCGCCGATCGTCCACATGTTTACGCAGGTGTCGGCAAGCCACGGCGCGAATTGGTTCAAATCTTTCCCGGCCGCTCCGTGGGATTTCTCCCCGCAACTGACGAGCCCCGCCTGGATCAAGTCTGTCGAAGTCTATAGGCAGCTCTACAAGTTGTCTCCGCCTGAAGCGATCAACTATGTTTGGTTCGATGCCGGCACCCGTTTCGCCAAGGGCGATATCGGCATGTTCTACTGGTGGACCCCGTACTTCTATCTAATCAAGAACTCGGGCTACATGACCGGCAAAAAGTCGGACATCATGGATAAGTACGTAACGGCGGCCTTGCCGAAGGCCGAGGGCGTGCCTCAGACGGTTAGTCTCGGCGGCTGGAGCCTTGGCATTCCATCGAGTTCCGAAAGGCAAGAAGCAGGCTACGCCTTTATCAAATGGGCGACCTCGAAAGCCACGCAGAAGAAAATGGCCCTTTGGCCGGACCTCAACTACCAGTTCTCCGACTTTGCGCGCATTTCGCTCTATCAAGACGAGGAAGTCAAGGCGATCTATCCTTACCTCGATGTGCAGTATGCGATGATGAAGCAGGGCAACGGCAAGATCACACGCCCGCCTGTCCCTGGTTACACAGCCATCGAAAGCGTGTTGGGTCTCACATTGAACCAGCTTCTGACCGGTAGCGAAGAGCCGAAGACCGGCCTCCAGCGCGCCAACAGCCTGTTCGAGAGCATCCTGAAGGGCAATCTCATGATCCCTTATCAGAAGGATAGCTACACAGATACTCTTGATGGGGCCAAAGCCCTGATCGCCAAGAACTAATTAGAGTTCTCCTCGGGCCGGCGCGAGAGCGATCGCGCCGGCAGCCAAGTGAAGAAGAACTGGATCTGGCAATGCACACGACTACTGTTTGCTCTCCGCGAGCCCTCGGGCCCGCCCGGAAGAGCTTTATCGGACGAAACCTGCCCTACTTGCTGATTGCGCCTTCGGTGGTGATGCTGCTCGCTCTGATCGCCTACCCCTTGCTGTTTGCCCTAAGATCGAGCTTCTATTTCTGGAACCTGCAAATCGGCCCGGAGCCGCTCCAGTTCATTGGGTTCGAGAATTATGTGCAGGCCTTCAACGCGTTCGACTTTCGCGCCGCGCTCACTAATACCCTGATCCTGTCGATCCTTGGCACGGCACTTGAGTTCACGTTTGGCCTGGCGATCGCGCTCATTCTGCTCAAGGCACTGCCGGGCATGAACATCGTGCGGGCCCTGCTGATCCTGCCAACAACGATCGCGCCCATCGTCGTCGGCTTTTTGTTCCGCTACCTCTATGATCCCGGCGGTGGCCTGTTGAGTTGGGTGTTGCAGTCGCTCTGGCTCCCCGTTCCCGCAGAAGGAATTCTTGGCTCGCCATCGACAGCACTCGCGGCGATCCTCTTCGTCGACATCTGGCAGTGGACACCGTTCTTTGCAATCGTTCTCTATGCGAGCCTTTTGGCCGTGCCGGACGAGATTTTGGAGGCCGCACGCCTGGATCGCGCGTCTGCATGGACGATCCTGATGCGGATCAAGCTACCGCTGATCAAACGCACCGCAATCATTATCGTCATGCTGCGCTTCATGCAGATCTTCAACACCTTCGACACGGTGCTTGTGCTCACGCGCGGCGGACCGGGCACGTCTACACGCACCCTTGGATACTCACTCTACGAACAGGGCCTTGTGAACTTCAACATCGGACTGGTCAGTGCCATGACCTGGATCACCGTGCTGATCGTCAACGTCATCGTTGCACTGTACGTCTTCTTCGCGTTCCGAAACGAGGAGTGGTAAAATGTCGCGCCGACACACGAGCTTCAACACGGCACTCACCTACGCCGCCGGCCTCCTCTTCCTGGCAATCTTCGTCGGTCCGATCCTGTGGTTCATCGCCCTTGCGATCCGGCCGGCTGAGACGGCGTTCACCATGCCGCCGCAACTCACATTCGAGCCCAATCTCGACGCATTCCGGCACATCCTCGTCGATCCTGGCACCAACGCGCCGCAACTGGTCAACAGCCTCATCGTCGCGATCGGTGCTGTGCTACTCAATCTGCCTTTTTCGGTTCCCGCAGCCTACGCGTTGTCCCGTTTCAAGCTCCGCGGCAAGAAGAACATCATGTTGTGGTATCTCGGGCTGTTGATGGCCCCGCCGGTCGCGTTTCTGATCCCATATTTCATCCTCATCACGCGCATTGGCCTCCAGGGTTCCTACTTTTCGATGATCCTGGTCCTACAGACGCTGACGATCCCGTTTTCCGTCTGGTTGATGAAGAGCTTTATCGATGAGGTGCCAGTGGAACTGGAGGAAGCTGCCCGGGTGGACGGCGCCCGTTGGTACACGATCATGTTGCGGATCACGCTACCGATCGTTCGTCCTGGGATCATTGTTACCTCGATGTTCGCCTTCGTGTTCGCGTGGAACAACGCCGCTTTTCCGCTGGTGCTGAGCTCACGCTCGACCGCCACCCTTCCGATCGGAACACTTGGGTATTTCGCAACGAGCGGAGTGACCTGGAACTACATCGCCGCCGCCGCAGTGCTCGCGATGATACCTCCGATGATCATCTTCCTTGTTTTCGATCGATACGTCGTACGAGGCCTCACCTTTGGTTCGGTGAAGGGCTGAGCTTTCCTTTATGAATGGAGTAATGAAATGAATAGACTGCGAATGGGCGTCATCGGCGCCGGTCTCTGGGGCGGCAATCATGCCCATACCTTTAATGTCTTGCCGGAGACCGATCTGGTCGGCGTCTGCGATCTTGATGAGGGCCGGGCGCTGAAGATGAAGGAAAGCTACAGCGCAATGCAGGCCTTCACCGACTACCAGAAGCTGATCTCAAGCGATCAGATCGACGCCATCTCGGTCGCAACGCCTGACTTTACCCACACGCCGATCATTCTAGCGGCTCTGAAAGCCGATAAACACGTGTTGAGCGAAAAGCCGCTTGCGACGACGGTGCGTGAAGCCGAGGAAATCGCTGCGGCTGCCGCTAAGTCCAAGGGCAAGCTGATGATTGATTTCCACAACCGTGTGAATCCGATCCTCGCCCAGGTTCGTGACATGATCCAAAACGGTCAGATCGGCTTGGCCAAACACGGGACTGCGCGTCTTTCGAATACGACATTCGTTCCGCTCGAAATGCTGAGCTGGGCTGCAAAGTCTTCGGCACTCTGGTTCCTGGGCAGCCACCTCGTCGATGTCCTACGTTTCATTCTCGCAGACGAAGTCGTGCGTGTTTATTCGGTTGCCCGCTCGGGTACCCTATTTGCCGCCGGCGTGGATACGAAAGACTTCCATGTGTCGGTGCTTGAATTTTCCAAGGGCACGGTCGTGACCATGGAGAACAGCTGGATCCTGTCGCGTGACAATCCTTCGCTCGTTGATTTCAAGATCGAGTTCGTTGGTGAAAAGGGCCAGGTCCAGGCGGACCCCACCCATAATGGCGGCCTGCGCAAGATCGTCGACGGCGGACTGAAATACAATGACTACATCGGCATAACACCAACCGGCGCGACACGGATCGGCGGTTTTGTCTTGGAATCCATTGCCCGCTTTGTCGATAGCGTCGTGCGAGACGCTCCGCTGCTGGCAGATGCACAGGACGGTCTGGCAAACACAAAGATCCTGGCGGCGATCGAGGAATCCGTCGCGACCGGCAAGGCTGTGAACATCGGCTAAAGCCGGAACCAAAGGCGAGGGGCATGTCCGCACAAACGGTGCGGCTTGCCTCGCTTGAAAAATGCGGGAGTACATAAAAATGGCGTCCATGACCTTCGACGGGATCGGCAAGACCTTTCCGGACGGGACCGTTGCCGTTGCGAATGTAAGTTTTTCGGTCGCGGACGGAGAATTCGTCGTGTTGGTCGGCCCGTCGGGTTGTGGCAAGTCGACACTATTGCGGATGGCAGCGGGTCTTGAAGCGCTCAACAGCGGCCGGCTGCTCATGGATGACGCTGACGTGACGGAGACAGAACCCCAGGACCGGGATATTGCGATGGTTTTTCAGAACTACGCGCTTTACCCCCATATGACCGTTTACGACAACATGGCCTTCGGTCTGCAGCAGCGAAAAATGCCCAAGGACAAGATCGACAAGCTGGTTCGCGACGCAGCGGAAATGCTTGATCTTACCCGTTATTTAGAGCGCAAGCCCGGGGCATTGTCCGGCGGTCAGCGCCAACGCGTGGCGATGGGCCGGGCGATCGTTCGCCATCCCATGGCGTTCCTGATGGATGAGCCTCTTTCCAACCTGGATGCCAAACTCCGCGTGCAGATGCGCGGCGAACTGAAGCTCCTTAATCAGCGGCTCGGCGTCACAACCCTTTATGTGACCCACGATCAGGTCGAGGCTATGACCATGGGCGATCGTGTGGCTGTGCTGAAGCCGGTGTTTAATGGACAGGAGAGTAATCTTCAGCAGATCGATACGCCGCAGATGCTTTACGACAAGCCGTCCAATCTGTTCGTCGCGGGGTTCATCGGTTCGCCCGCCATGAATTTTGTTCGGGTCGAGCTGACGGCGGAAGGCAGGTCGCTAAAAGCTGCGGTAACTGGAACGAAAATATCCTTCTCGGTCCCAGCCCAGGGGGCACTGTCGGCCTTCGCCGGGCGACAAGTCATTGTTGGAATTCGCCCAGAGATGTTTAAGGTTTGTCCCGAGGCCGAGGCGTTGTTCAACGAGCAGATCCCGGTTGCCGAAGCGCTTGGAGCCGACACCTTCGTGTTCTTCGACATCGCGTCACCGTCGGTCAATATCAACGATGCTGAAGATACCGAAGACTTTCTAAATAAGGGTAAGAACCGGCTCGTGGCGCGTATACCACCGGCGCTGACGCCTCGACCCAATCAGGTGCTGCCATTGACTGTCGACCTGGAGAAATTGCACTGGTTCGATCCAGTAACCGGGACTGCGATCCGCGACTGACAGAAAGTGCACTTACTATCGCCATCTGGGGTTTCAACTCTTTTCTCCTGCCCTCCCAGGCAACTTGGCTGTCGTCGATTACGAGGTCGGCGGCAGCCATTTTTTTTAAACCCGAGACATCAAACCATCAGAATCTGAACATCCATCTGCCGTAAGTGATCCCGAGCTTAGAGGAGTGGCCTGTGAAACACGTTTCCATTGTCGGTAAGTTATTTATCATCGTGGCTGTCTTCGGCATCCTGGCACTCGGTCTGACGTTCTATCAGAACCGGCAAATGCTGAAGGTTAACGACAGATATCAGGAGCTTCTCGATAGAGATGCATCTGCAGCACTACGCTTGACCCAGTCGAACCGAAGTCTGGAAACAGCGCGTGCCAACATCAGCGACATGGTGATGACACGGTCGAAAGAGGCGAGGGCGCGCGCTGAAGCTGGCTTGAATGACGCACGAGAAAACTTCGTCAGGTTCATGGATCTGGCGATCGCTGCAGTTCCTGAGCAGAGCGAACTGCCGAAGTTGAAGGCGGATGGATTCTCCGTCCTGACCGATACGTGTGGTGCAGCCATCGCAGTTGGTCGCGGCGCAACTAGTGAAGCCGAGCTTGCCATGGTGCAGCAACTCTATCTCACTCTTTGCCAACCCGCCTTTGCTGCTGTCTCACCGAGATTCACATCCGTCACGGAAAAACTCGCTTCGGACGCAGAGCAAAAGCGTGGTGACGTTTCAAGCGTTGTCCGTGACACGTCCGTGCTGAGTTTGGGAACAGCTATTGTGGCACTCTTCGCTGTCTCGTGCTTCGGCTTTCTCGCAATTCGCTCCTGGTTGGTCAAACCTATCAAGCAGATGGTTACGACAATGGAGGTCATAGCCGACGGCGATCTCATTTCGACTGTTAAGGGAACGATTCGCCGCGACGAGATCGGATCGATGGCCCGGGCAGTACAGATATTCAAGGACAACGAGTTACGGGCGCGCGATTTCGAAAAGGATGCAGAGACAAGCCGTGAAGCAAATGAGATTGAACGTGCGCGTCTCGCCGAGACCGAGCATCGGCGAGCGCAGGATATGGCGGAGGCAACGTCCGGGCTTGCAGAAGGCCTAAGGCATCTCGCCGACGGGAACCTCCTGTTCAGCCTCGACGACAAATTCGCCGACGACTTCGAACCGTTACGGGCGAATTTCAATGCTGCCGTTGCCCAACTCGCTGAGAGCTTGAGAGCTGTGTCGGACGCAACTGAATCGATCGATGGCGGGGCGCAGGAAATCAGTTTGAGCGCGCAGGACCTGTCACGCCGCACAGAGCATCAGGCTGCTTCACTGGAGCAAACCGCCGCCGCTTTGGATCAGATTACCCAGAACGTCGCCAGTTCCTCAAAGCGCACAGCGGAGGCGCGACATGTTGCGATCGAGGCAAACAAGTCGGCGCGCCACTCCGGCGAAGTGGTCTCAAGCGCTGTGGCAGCAATGCAACGCATCGAACAGTCATCCTCGCAGATCTCCAGTATTGTGGGGGTCATCGACGAAATCGCGTTTCAGACCAATCTTCTGGCGCTCAACGCAGGCGTCGAGGCGGCACGATCCGGCGAGGCAGGAAAAGGTTTCGCGGTGGTTGCCCAGGAGGTGCGGGAGCTTGCTCAACGCTCCGCGCACGCAGCAAAAGAAATCAAGAATCTTATCCTCAATTCGGTTGATGAGGTCAGCAGTGGCGTCAAGCTGGCCCGAGACACCGGCGAAGCACTCAAGATTATCATTCAACAGATAGTCCTGATCAACACTCAGCTTGATGCCGTCACCGCCGCTTCCAACGAACAGTCCGCAACCCTTTTTGAGGTCAACCGGACAGTCAATCAAATGGATCAGGTTACGTAGCAAAATGCAGCCATGGCCGAGGAATCCACGGCTGCAAGTACGGCACTTGCCATCGAGGCAAAACAGTTGCGCGGGATTGTAGCGGAGTTTCAAATTGAGAATGCTCTCTCTGAGAGGCAGACCAGTCAAACCAACCCGGAGACAGCGTCAATGTCTTCGCCAGCAAGCCGGATGCTTGAAGAGGTCGCGAACGCACTCGGCACAGTGAGTGACCGTCGAGTTGCAGATACATCCCGGCAATGACCGCGGACCGCCTCAGGTCGTTCCCAGATTGCTTCAAATGGAGTCCATTTTGCCGCCACTTAAGAAGCTTCCGAAGGATCTGTAGCGGATGTCATTAGATGACGAAATTCAGCAATTCAGAAAGAAGAAGACTGGCGGCACCGCGTAAAGCCGCCAGGCATTCGCTGTCTCCGAAAGCAAGGGCAATTTCATCACCCGGGCGATGGAATACCAATTCCCGGAAGCTTTCCTGGATTAAATGAAGCATCGGGTTTCCCCCTCGTACGATGTCGCCGTGAATAATGATGAAATTGGGCGCCATGAACTGCTGGAGGTTCGCCAGACCGACCGAGATATTGAACGCGTAGTCGCGAAGTAATTCTCTTGCGCCTGGGACATTGTCGTTGGCCAGAGTCAATAATCGGCTCACATCCAATGAGTGAGGTTGTGGCAGCCGCCTGACCTTGGCCTCGTCTGCTAACCACTTCGAGCTGGCAATTGATTCCCAGCATCCGCGTCGGCCGCACTGGCATAACCGACCTTTGATGTCTACGGTCGTATGACCGATTTCACCGCCTGCACCTGCGGATCCCCGATAGAGATGCCCATCAAGGTAAAGCGCTCCACCCAAAGTCTCGCCGATATGGACCGAGGCGAAGTTTCTCCGACCGCGGCCTTGCCCAAACCATCGGTCTCCAACCAGCAAAGCTCTGGTATCCTGATCGACACACACGGTAACTCCAAATCTTTTGTGCAACTCGGCTTCGAGGGGTAAGCCGTCCAGGAATGGCCCGAGACTGACGGTCACAATTGTGCCCGTCTCCGTATTGATCGTTCCAGCCACTGCTACACCTATCCCTAAGATCGGCTTGCCAGATGCGATAGTTTCTTCGACACAGGTGCATATAATGCGTGAGGCGTCGGAGGGGTGTGTTAGGTTCTTCGGAAAATCGGCGGCGTGTTGAGCATAGACCTCGCCCTCCAAAGAGACCAAACACGCACTCACGCGGTCGTGCAGCAGGAGCACCGCGCACATAGGTCTTGCATCCTTGGAAAACCATAACTTGGTAGCTGGCTTGCCCCCTGTTTCGTTCGGAGGTATCACTTCTCCTTCCGCAAGAACACCCTGATCGATCAGGGGCTGCACAATCCCTCCGATAGTTCCTCGAGTCACACCGGTAAGGCGGGCCAGATCTGCTCTGCTAGATGGCCCTATGTCGTACAAGGCTTGCAACAATCGGCCCCGATTCGCGGCGCCCAAGGTTCCCGTTGGAATCAATCTTTGAGCCAGTACAATACCCTTAGTGCTCTCATCAATATGGTGATCGTCAGGACTGCCCTCGCGTTCTCCCAGTCGATGAGCTTCGTGTCTTCTTATCAAGGATTCCATAGCATCCAATCCTGTTGCCGAATTCCATTGCCACCAACGGCCAGTACTAGCGGAGGGCGACCTTTCGCCATTCGGTGGGGCTCGGATTATGAGCTGGGGTGGCAATGTGCTGTTGGTCCAACGCTTCTTCAATCGGCACCGGGCGTTACGGGAAACTTTGGCCGGTTCCCGTCCCCAGCCTCATTCAGTGATCTCAGTTGTCCGGCCAGCCGTTAAAAAACTATTGAAATTTCCAACGTGCTCCGCACAGAAGCTGACCAAAGTGACGCCTTAAGCGCCCGTCCGCCAATATACAACAAATATTCAGTAACATACTTATTGTGCCCGCCTGCTCCTAATCTACTTTAAAATATACTTTGAGATATACTGTAATTTAGCTACCAAACGTGGGAAAGCAGTGCTAGCGTTTGTGTGGGCTGATCAGCATTCTAGTGAGCATGATTGGAGAACGTGATGAACGGATTCGGTGCACTACGGCTCATAACTCGCAACACAACTGGTGCTTTCTCAGGCGAGAAGCTCGCCGTTTTCGGTGGGAAGCCTGTGGTCCCCCAGGGACGTGTTACACCTTGGCCCGCCGCGGAGAATAAGCACTTGCATGCACTCCAAGGTGTTGTGGATGGTGGAAGGTATCACCGCGTTAACCACCCAATCGTGAGCGATTTGGAACAAGATCTTGCAAGCTGGACTGGGAAGTGGCAAGTGCGCGCTGTCGGCAGCGGAACGGCGGCCATTCACATCGAGCTCGACTACGTCAAAGAGCGAGGCGAGCAAGTTGTTACCGCGGCACTGAATTGGCCAGGAGCGGTAGGACCAATCAAAATCAGCGGTCTCGAACCCGTCTTCGTTGATGTCGACATGAACTTGGCCGGGATTGATCAGCGCGCGGCCGCTGAAAAGTTCGGCCCTAATGTAGCTTCAGTTTTAGTCACTCACCTTTTCGGAAACAATGTTCTCGTCCCCGACGCGAGGTCTGCAGCGCGAGCTCAAGGCATTGCTGTGATCGACGACATCTGCCAATCAATCGGCGCCGCGAAAGCAATCGTCGGCGGTGCGCATCTTGATGCAGACGCGCTCGCTCTATCCGGAAACGGCGCCAAGCACCTTGGGGCCGGCGAACTGGGATTTGTCATTACTGAGGACGCCAACTTGATTGCACATGTTGATCGCGTATCGCTGTCCAGCTCGTCTCGAAGTGGAGCGCGAATATTCTCGCCCTATTCCCAAGGGTACAACTACAGGCCGAACGTATTCTCGTCATCTATAGCGAAGCTGCGGGTAACAGAGATGGATACGCAACTGCAAATCCGAAGAGACAATTGCAAGCTTTTGTGGGAATTGATCGGCGAACTTGTGGGCATATCTCCTCTCTTCAACCCATCCGACTGCGACCATTCGATGCTCAACTTTCCCCTCCGGATCGAACCTGAGGCGCTTGGCTTCGCACCCGGCCCGGCTGCAAGGGATTTCGTGGTCAGGTCTCTGCAGGCCGAAGGCGTGCCTATCTGTGTTTGGCTCACGAAGCCCGTATTCGAATATCTTCCGGACATTTGCGACAACTGGAAGGCCGCCGATTTCCCGAACACAGTGAAACTGTTGGATACGATGTTTTACGTCTCGGAGATTGCGCCACCCAACAATTGCGAATTGATGGAGCTTTATGCAGAGGCGTTTCACAAGGTTTGGAATGCTCTTCATAAGCAAGGCCCGAAGATCGCCGCAGGAGCAATTTCCGGCTGAGCACCGCGCATCAATTTCCCAGTGCCGCAATGGTCAACATCCGATCGGATACAATCCTACCCTGCTCAATGCCTGGAAGATTGAAAGCTGGAACTGGGACAAAACTCAGAGTCATTCTATAATGAGGACTGCTTATGTCTTTTTCAAAAAGTCCGGAACTACTGATCTTCGACTGCGATGGGGTTCTCGTCGATAGTGAGCTTATTGCAACTGCGGTGCACATCGAAGCTTTGGCTAAATTCGGCTACATCATATCGGCTGAAGAGTATAACGATCGCTTCATAGGGATGACTGACCAGCAAAGTTATTCAGTCATAGAATCCGAGGGCGACTTACGCCTACCGGAGGATCATCATGAATGTGTGATGGCCGAAGTTGCAAAACGATATCCTCGCGATCTGCGTGCAATCAGCGGCGTTCGGCAAACCTTGGAGACCATTAATTTAAAGAAGTGCGTGGCGTCGAACAGCGATGCTGCAAAGCTTTCCTTGGCGCTTAAAGTCACGGACCTACATGATTACTTTTGGCCCCATGTCTTCAGCGCTTCGCAGGTTGCGAGTGGTAAGCCTGCGCCGGATCTGTTTCTGTTTGCAGCAGATCATATGAACACACCGGCTAGCAGTTGTCTCGTTATTGAAGACAGCGTTGCTGGCACTCAGGCGGCGGTGGCAGCCGGGATGATGGTGATTGGCTTCGTAGGTGCTTCGCATTGCCTTCCTGGGCACGGAGACAAACTGATGGAAGCAGGTGCCACTAAGCTGTTTAGCCGCATGACCGCGTTGCCACAAATCTTAGCAGGTTTGTGATCACGCTGTTGCGTGCTGGCGACCCGTCTTGAATCGCGGCGTCACCGTGCAGGATATATCGTGAGGTCCGATAGCTCACTAGTGCACGGGCTTCACCTCAAGTTGACCGATCGTCACGCGATTGCTCGGCCCGCCAAAAAATGGAGACACTATGACCGAGAAAGCAATGGTAGCTGGAACTCCGGTAACGATCGAGTACCTAGAAAGATTTCCGAATTTCATTTCCATTTGCGCAAGTTGGTCTTTCGGACAATGGGGTTGTCAATCAAATGGCTCGTACGAACAAACGCGAGGCGAGTTTGAAGCGGCAACAAAAAGCTCGATGCCGCTAACACTAGTCGCCATCGAAAACGCGTTGCCAGTAGGAATGGTCACGTTGGCTGATCGTGATTTCGATGGAAAATCTCATCTATCCCCTTGGCTTAAGTCGCTTTTTGTCCATCCATTTCACCGCAAAAAAGGAATAGCCAGGTTGTTGATCGAGCGGCTCGAGCACGAAGCATCGTGCCTCGGTTGCAAGAGTCTTTATCTGACAACAGAGGACGCGCAACTTCTTTACGAGAAGAGCGGCTGGCGGGCAATTGATCACGTCCAAACATCGTATGGCGAAGCGGCGTTAATGAAGAAAGCCCTGCCTCCTCTCAACTGAGGCTACGCTAGGACGAAATAATTGCGCCGGAGCTCCAAGCTGCTTTCATGACAACTCTCTCAACGCTTGAGCACGCGACGTCGCGACGTGGCAACGCAGCGCCTTGGGTGGAAGCTGATTTATGGATCATCTTGATGTTGAAGAGCGTGTTATTGCCGGCACATCGCAGCGATAGTGGGCCGGCTAAAAACTTCCTCGCACTACGGGCACCCCCCAGGATTTCGCTCCCCCAAGCCTTGCTGTGATGGGCTGTTGCAAAGGCCGCACGAACAAGCCGTACAAAGTAGCGAGCTACCCAAAATTCTCATCGAAAGGTTTTGAATCTTTATGGACACCAGCAACAATGTGGCATCAGTGCTTGTGAATTTTTGTTTCTCGCGTCTCGGTTACCTCGGCGGCCGACGTGATCTGCGTGCATCGCTCACTTTAACTTCTCTTCTTGCTTTCGGTATTCCATCCTACGCCGCAGCAGAGGCGCTACTTCCGGTAAAGCCTTCACCATATGTTGTAAGTGCGATTACAAGAAACATGTTCAAGCTGCCGAAACCCGATGACGACTTGGTCCTGCTATCTGCGCATCGCGGATCTTGGGAGATCTATCCTGAGAATTCAGCCTATGCCTTGCAAGACGCCTGGAATTCGCAGATTGAGAGCGTGGAGGTCGATGCCCGCTTCACCGCAGACAAAGAAGTCGTTCTATCTCACGACTACAGGATTGAGCGCGAGTCAACTGGAAGCGGCCTATTATATAATCAGAACTTGTCGCAGCTACGACAGGCCGATCTACGGGACCGACATGGCCGCGTTTTTAAGGATTCACAAGGGCGAAAGGCGAAGTTCCTAACATTCTCCGCCGCGCTCGATCTACTCGCCGACTATGTTTCCGATGATGGTCATGGGTACGTGATGATCGTCGATATCAAGGCGGCAGTCGATGATCAGGACCCTACTGATCCCATCGAGCTCATGCAACGCTGCCTTGACATTCTCGCGAGCAAGGGAAATGCGAAACTCAGCAAAGCCGTTGTATTCAAGCTCAAAGCAAAGGATGCGGCGGATGTCGGCACGATTCTAAATCGGACAACCTACGACCCTAACCTCATTGGCGGGCTAATTGTCGTCGAAAACCCGGATGACGAGAATGTGAAGGATTCCAGCTATGATCCCCACGAGGATCCAATCTACGATCAATGGAATGTGGCGCCGTTCTCCATTCAGTTTGAAATGAACCAATTCTATAAAGGTGACGGTCTGCAGGCATATTTCGACTATATCGACCAGCAGCAGGGCTTCGCCACCTATCATGAAAGTAACTACTTTCCAGAGGGCGTCGCAAACAGCGCCGGAAAATGCTGCTTCGAGCACAATACGGATCCGAAATCGACCGCTCAACGAGGGATCGTACCAGATTACCGGGGAGATCCTGAGATGGCGGTCGTCAATCGTACCAATCTTATCACCACTGATTGGCCCGACGTAGTCGGCGATATGTTGCGCCAGATACGGCGCCGCAACACCTCCGAGCTCACTCGTTAGAGCAAGACCTCCGCTTTCAAAAAGGGAATGTTTTGATGAATAATGGAATAAAAATCTTCCTATTGTTTTCCACGCTGGGCTGTCTTGTCGCTGGAGAAGGGCAAGGGGCATCATGTACCAATGAAGCCAATTGTCTTAGAAGCGCGTCGGAGAAGGTATCTCAGACGCTCACACCGAAGGTAGTGCCCATTTTCGGGGAATTTCCAAAGCTGTACATACACGACTCGGCGGCAGAAGCGGATTATCCGGTGCCCGAAGATACGAGGCAGGCATTTGACTTCTATACCAACAAGACTTCCTTCAACCTTCCACCGCGCACGTCAATCGAGACTAGTCAAAGCGCGTCGATCAGACCAGACACGGGGTTCACTGTCCTTTTGGTCGAAAAGACCCGTGAAAATACCGTTCCTAATGGCGGCAGCGCCTTATCGCTTCTAAGTTCTAATTCGAACGATGCTTACCTATCATTCGCGTTGGGAGCGACGCCCAATCCGAACGGTCAGAAGTGGTCTTTCGCGAAAAGCCTGCTTCAAAGCAACATGGCGTCTATTGCATGGTGGCAGAAGCCCTGGGACATGAACGTCGTGGGGCCAACAGGGGCATTCTCCGGCACTGAGTGGATTTACTATACCTTTACTCCAGACGGCAAAGTTCGCATGGACCGTTTTGCGCCATACACATATTTTCTAGCGTTTACAGCTTACCAGTGGGATGAGGCAGTGCTCGACAGTGGGTTCCCGCATTCTCCTTTCAGCTCTGGTACGCCAACCGATCGTCCGAAATCCGTCATTTTCGGATCGGTTGGCCCATGGGTTATTGGCGCTGCAGCAGTGCCCGGTCAAACATCGCCCATGATTGAGCCAATTGAGGCGCTACCGGGATTTGAGGGAGTGACGATATTCTCGACCCCCTTGTCGATGAAAGAAGTCGTAGCGTATCAGAATTCCCTAAAGAGAAGCGACTTTCTCGACGTCAACATGCTGCCCTGCAACAGCGGCCAGTACCTTTCCGGCGAGATAAGGACTCCTTGCGGCACGGCTCGTCCTGGCAATCCTCCGTCGAATGTAAAGTCGGTGGCTGGTGATGCGATCCGCACAAATATCGAACGCTTTGAATAGCGATGTTGGACGACTCTCATTTGTTCCAACGGCGATCAGGCGGCATCAGTTTCAGCTACCGCGATGCCGCAATCCCGGTCGCTTGCCAACCGAATGTCTGACCAGATCGGGCAAAGATGGTGACCACTCAAGCGTGGAAATCGCCGCGCTAAGCCGTCCGATCCACCGAGCAAGGTTTGATAGCCCTCGCCTCTTGTTGACCGTAAGCGCTGTTTTCCTCCCACCTTTCGGGTCGCCGGCTGATCGTTGATGTTGTGCCCGAACAGGGCTTCGACATATGACGATTACAGGGTTTACGCCTAGCACCAAGGCCGATGAGATGGTGCAGAGGTTTGAGGTTTTCACTGGATCAGGTCGCCGCCGCGAATGGAGCGACGAGGAGAAGCTTCAGATTGTTGCCGAAAGTCATAGCGGCGAGATGTCGGTCAGTGCTGTTGCGCGGCGGCACGGTTTGTCGCCCGGTCAGTTGTTCACCTGGCGGCGGCAGTCGCGGAGCCCATCGGAGCAGACGTCAACGCCGATGTTCGTGCCAGCGGTGATGGATCAGCCTGCAGAGATGCCTTTGAGACGGCGAAAGACGATGGCTAGGAGCACGCCGCTAGCAGTCGCCATCGAGCTGGAGATTGACGGTGCGATACTCAGGATCGCATCTGGCACGGACAGCGCTACCATCGCAGCGGTCATCCAAGCTATGAAGGCATCGTCGTGATTGGCCCGTCTGGTGCGGTGAAAGTCATGATCGCCACCAAGCCCGTCGACTTCCGCAAAGGCGCAGAGGGATTGGCCGCATTGGTGAAGGCCGAGATGGGTGCCGATCCGTTCTCCGGCACAATCTATGTGTTCCGGGCCAAGCGAACCGACCGCATCAAACTGATATTCTGGGATGGCAGTGGCGTATGCCTCGTCGCCAAGCGGCTTGAGGATGGCGAGTTCCATTGGCCCCGAATGCAGGACGGCGCGATGCATCTGACGGCCGCGCAATTCTCGGCTTTGTTCGAGGGACTCGATTGGAAACGCGTGCATGCGCCAATCGAAACGCGCACCCCCGTTAAGGCCGGATAGCGGCCGCGACCAATTGAATCAGCCGCATCCAATAGCTCGTTTTGCGAGGCCAGATATGCTGTTCTTGTCCCATGACGACAAGGGCGGACGAGCTTCCGGATGACCTGAACGCGCTGAAAGCGATGGTGCTTTCGCGCGAGGCGGAGAATGCCCGCTTGCGGCAGATCATCAAGGAATTGCAGCGCCACCGGTTCGGTCGCCGAGCCGAAACGCTTCCCGAAGATCAGCTACTTTTGGGCTTGGAAGAGGCCGAGCAGGTCGAAGCGGATGGTCTCGAAGCGAAGGAAGAGGCGTCGGTCGCTGAACGCCGGGCACGTGTTGCCAAACGGCGGACGAACCGGGGCTCATTGCCAGCTCACCTGCCACGCATTGAGATGGTCGTCGATATCGATGATCACGCCTGCCCAGGGTGTCGCCATGATCTGCATCGGATCGGCGAAGACGTCAGTGAAAAGCTCGACATCGTTCCGGCCCAGTTCCGTGTGCTGGTCGTGCGCCGCCCGAAGTATGCCTGCCGGGCCTGTGAGGATGTCGTGGTTCAGGCTCCGGCTCCCTCCCGGCTGATCGAAGGCGGTATTCCGACCGAAGCAACCGTCGCCCAGGTCCTGGTCTCCAAGTATGCCGATCACCTGCCGCTCTATCGTCAAGCGCAAATGTACAAGCGGCAAGGGATCGATCTCGACCGATCGACACTCGCGGATTGGGTCGGCCGCGCCGCCTGGCATCTGCGACCTGTTCATCAAAGGTTGCTCGACCTTTTGAAGACATCATCCAAGCTCTTCGCCGACGAAACGACAGCACCCGTGCTCGATCCGGGACGGGGCAGGACCAAGACCGGCCAGCTCTGGGCGTATGCCCGCGATGACAGGCCTTGGCAGGGAACCGATCCGCCCGGCGTCGTCTATGTCTACGCGCCGGATCGCAATGCCGAGCGTCCGATGGCCCATCTCGACGGCTTCGTCGGCATTCTTCAGGTAGACGGCTATAGCGGCTATCGCCCGTTGGCTGCCAAGAACACCGTATCTCTGGCATTTTGCTGGTCGCATGTCCGTCGGCGCTTTTACGAGCTGGCAGCCGCCGGTCCCGCACCCATTGCCACCGAGGCACTCAGACGCGTTGCCGAACTCTACAAGATCGAAGATGAGATACGTGGTCGCACGCACAAAGAGCGCAGCACCGCTCGGCAAGAAAGTAGCCGTCCGATCACCGATAGCCTCGCTCCCTGGCTACGCGAACAGCTTGGCCTCATCAGCCAGAAGACAAAACTGGCCGAGGCGATCCGTTATGCCCTGTCACGCTGGGATGGGCTGACAAGATTTATCGACGATGGCCGGATCGAGATCGACTCCAACACTGTCGAGCGATCCATCAGGCCGATTGCCCTAAATCGCAAGAACGCGCTGTTTGCAGGCTCCGATGCGGGGGCCGAGCACTGGGCGACCATCGCCTCGCTCATCGAAACCGCAAAACTCAATGACGTTGAACCGCTTGGTTATCTCGCCGACGTGCTCACCAAAATAGTCAATGGCCATCCCAACAGCCAGCTCGAAGAGTTGTTGCCGTGGTCATACAGGACCGATAAAATGCTCCCAATAGAAGAACAGACGTGGAGCATGCCATGACAGAGCAGAACGTCTCATGGGAGCAGGACGGCATCGACACCGGCTGGTTCTTTGCGAAAAATATCGGCTCAGTGAGAAGCAGCACCAGTTATCGATCTGGAGGCTGGTGGTTCCTTCCAAAGTGGCTACCTGACACGGCAGAAAACGATATCGGTCCTTTCAAAAGCAAAACTGCCGCGTTGGCAGAAGCAGAAAGGCTAGCTGCTCAGCAGCTCACAAAATAGCTGGAGGCATCGACGTCTGCTCCCGTGGCCCCACAACAGCGCTTACTGTTGACCTCTGCCAATCATTCCCAATAAAGCGCGCGGTCGCATTGCCGAGGGAAGAAACCCTTGGTTTAGGGCTGCCAAACGATACGGCTGCGCGCCTCAATCCGTAGGAAGCTTGCGTCATCGAGTCCGCTATAAGGTTTTTCCTTCGGAATTCGTCGCATTGAGGAAGATCTGCTCGTCACCGACTACGCTATATCCGCCGCCCAAGCCATTTTTCGTTGCGTCCGCTGCTTCGAAGAATCTCTGCGCCACGGTGGCGCTAAGGCTGCCCTGCGGAAACCGCACGATAACAAGGCCTGTCTTACCTGTCGTGTCGTCGAGGCGAGAGGTAAGAACGCGATATTGGCGCAAGACGTAGCCTAGCGGGCCGGCAAGCCTATCCGTCACGGCGTCATCGAGATCACCCTCGGTCTGAAGCGATGCATTTGTTTTGAGGAGATACCCGCCCGGCGTAACCTCTGTCCTCAAGGTCGCAGCGTCGATCCCGTTGGCTGTTATGATCTTTGGCACAATGTCTTTTGAGACTTCGGCTGAAAACGTCGCTCGATCAACATAGCTGGCCTGGCCAAGCCGCAGCAAATGGAAACCTGCGGAGGGCGTTGCCCGATAGGACACAAGCACCTTTCGCTCTGCAGCGCTGTATTCTGGGATACTGAAGGGATGGCGGCAGCCTCTTTGATTTGGCAACATAATTAAAATGCTGGTAGGTGATGCCGACGTCGGCTTTTGGATTGCCCGCAGCAGCCGCAGATATGCGCGGCACTCGACAAATTCTTCAGGCTCGTTGACTAGGATCATTCGTCGAGATGACAGTTTGAAATGTCACAAACTTTTCGCGGGCCCCGGAAAACCTGTTAATCCACGTTCGTTCACCTCTTGTACAATCCTTGAGACGGCACCCTGTTCTAGATCAAGGTGGTTCATCAACGCGGACTCCACCAGGGTCGTTGCCGTGCCTAGTTCAGACATTGCGTCAATTAGCTTCTCGAGGCTTTCAACAAACGCGGGCCGAAGTTCCGACGCAGTTAGTTCCATTCGTAAAGGGTGAGTGCAAAAACAGAACCGGTGGACGATTTTGCAAGCCTCGCAATTCGATGCTTCTTGCGCGATTTCAGTGAATATCGCTTCTGCCCTAAAGGCAAGTTCGTCAGAGGACAATTTATCCGCCACGGTCCAGCTCTCTGGGACCTGCGGCCGCATTCGATTCAATGCCGAGATCAGGGTTTCACGTCCGACAACATAAACATCTAACAGAGCTCTTTCCGACATCGGCCTGGTGAAAAAGCCTCTTTGAGGGATGTATTGAATCTTCCCTTCAGCTGCGAGCCGCTGAAGCGCTTCGCGAACTGGTGTTCGACCAAGATCGAGCTTAGACGCTAGATCCTGTTCCCTGAGATGTTGCTCCGGCACACGACCGTTACTGTGGAGAATTCTTCGAATAGCATCGTAGGCAATATCGGCCTTTGCAGGTTCTGGTTCAGTAGAAAAATTCGAGCCACCCCCACGACCTTGGGGCGCGTTCTTGCAACACCGCATTTGATAGTTTTCCTCTGTCGATATCCTTCAAGGACCCTACAGGAGCTTTGCTTTGAGATCGGACGGTCGCTTGGAGTTGAAGGTCGAATTAGTCGACCCTTCCAATACCGGCACCGCGTTTCACGCCCGAACCAGATTCGGGATCAACCACCTGTATTACAGCCGCGGCCGTAATTGGCAGCTATCGCATTCTGCCGCTAAGTTCAATGCCATAGGCACAAGGCTGCGTCGGGATGGCGCGCTGGTCCAATGTCTACCGCCCGTCGTATTACGCGCAAGCGGCCGCCTTTAAGCGAACCGTGTCTCCAAGGCCTGGAAGTGCCATCAATGTAGTGACAGTTTTCAAAATCAACATGTGCATGATAGCTCTTCGGTGGACGTGATCGGTTACTCCTATCAATCAGCTGATTATAGGCTTCGGCGGATTTGATGTAGCCGCGGTTCGCGAGAGCCTCGACTTGTCCATCAGTAGCGATGGCTTCGCCGTTGTCAGAATCGCCTCCAGCGCAATCAAAGACACGTTCAGATTTTGAAAGAGACCATGTGATCTGATGCATTTGTTCCGGTTCGTGTTTGGTGGCGAGATGCGCTTTGGTTAGGTCCAGGCCTATGCTTGCCTCGTGTTCGGCAGGTGGTTGTTGCAATGTCGACAATATTTCAAGGCTCAGCTCCATGCCGGTCACTACAGGACGGTTAACCCGATAATATCTTCCGCTATCTGCGACTTCGCGAAGCGCATCCAGATGCTCGTTCCGTGCGGCCGGCTGCCAGCGTATACCACGCCGTTGAGCAAGCACGCGTTCGCCATCGAGCAAGACGAGCCCCATTTCCGGGCTATCACACCTGGGTTCGTTTGGATGCATTTTGTCACGTCGGTTCATCTAAGCCTCCCGTCGCTGACCGGGGTAGTCCCATGCCGCGTGTTGAGCAGGTCTAGACGGCACTCCGCCATAGATCAATATTTAACAATAATATATTTTCTGATATATTTAGCCAATCACCATGGCTTACGTTTATACTTTGTTGGTCGAGTACACAACTCGGCACGATATAGTATTACGCAAGAGAGTTCAAGATTTGCTTGAGTCCGCAAATGTTCGAGCTGACAATCTCCCGTTGGCGATGGCCAAACCTCGAAGTGGTAAGGTACGGCTATGACTCCCTCAAGCAGCACGAAAAGTTCCCCTTCTATCTGACAACCCCGACATGTTGGTCGGATTGAGTATTTCGTCACCACCGGGCTGATCGCCAATGAGTTGAATTTATTGGAAGAATCTCAGTCTCGACGGAGACACTTCCTTCGCTCTTGTATTGAAAGTCGAACACCAGATTGCTGACAGGATAACGCGTGGGACGAACACCGGTTACGCCGAAGTCAGTTTACTCGGACCACCATTATATTCGGCCGGCAGAGAAAGCGTTCTCGGAAGGTCGCAAACGATGACATCCTGGCTCCCCTTGCGGTAGATCCGACTAGCTTTCGCTGGACGAGCGATGGTCTGACTTGACAGCTCTTGAGAAGAACTCGGATTTTGACTCGTCAAGGATACGAAGGACCGCGGCCGCCCTAGGAGTTTTAGACAAGATTTGAGACATGCGTCGCACTGAAGTCGCTACACAGCGGCCTTAAGGAGGATGCCTGCAGCAGCTCACCGAGTACAGGAGGCGCTTAATGGGAAGCCCTTCAAGCTCCTACAGCTTATAGGGCCATCCAGGCTTCAGACTTAGCCGAGCTGGACGCTTCCGCCTAATTGGCTGGCGCGAAGGCTAGCGCCTGAAGTCATTCGTCGCACCCTAGCTGTAGAGACAGCTTGCCGACTGCGATTGGTGGAAACCCAGGCACGCGATCATCGTGGCACGGTGATCGATGAGCGAATCTAACCGCATTTATTCTTCCACCAATCGCAACACTGGGGGCGCGTCATATGCGCGGAACGTCTTAAGGTCGACTTGAACCATCGGGCCACGCGGCGTGTGTATCGTGAGGGTACTGATATCGACATCAATGCCGGATTTGTGTACGTCGCGGGTGGCGTCATTCATTTTTTGAAGCGCTGCGCCTAGTCTTTCCTTAGCATGCTTCTGCCTTGTGAGGTAAGATGTCATGGTGCCCTGCTTGTTTGCTGCTTGAGTTCCGCTTATGCGGTCAATTTGATTCGCGCTATGAATCGATAGCGTTTCGAGCACGATCGAACGGGCTCCTCTTTAGTTTAGACACCGTGGCTGGTCGCTAAGTAACTGCTGTAGCAGGTCGGACCTTTGCAAATTTCGCATTCTTCCCTCCATGGCGAGACGAAAATATGCTTCCCGATCGTTGCGCGAGCTCCATTTCGCTTCAGCACCAGCGCAACCCATTTGGCCATAGAGAGTTGTTCGCTCTCGCCGTGGCGTGCAGTTTGCTGCGCCACATAGAACGCCAAGCTGAAGTTTTTATTTCGCCCATTGGGCGCGATTTCAGGATGGCAATCTACAACAGGGAGAAATATTGGCATCGTGTCTTTATCATTAGTCCATTAAATATATAGACTACGGTCGCAAAAGGATGTCGTCGACATGAGAATTCTGGGTCTTGCGGGAAATGTAAAACGACCATCGCGAACTGCCTCCCTTGTGGAAGCACTTGTGTCGGCAGCCACATCGAAGCTGGGTCTCGATGGGCAAACCATAGAACTGGTTGACGCTGCCCCCATTCTCTTCAAGGCGCTTCGATCGGACCAGTTGGATGCCGAGGGGCGGGCGATTATCGACGCCGTCGAGGCGGCTGATGTCCTTGTTGTCGGGTCGCCGGTCTACCGGGCATCGTATACCGGCGCTCTCAAGCATCTCTTCGACCTTGTTGACTACCGCGCACTGACCGGAAAGCGGGTCATTCTGGCTGCCACAGGTGGCACACCGCTGCACGGTTTGATGACCGAACATCAGTTGCGCCCGCTATTCGGCTTCTTCAACGCCCTGACACTGCCGACGTCGATCTACGCTACCGAAACCGATTTCACGGATTATGAGATCGCCAGTCCTGTGGTTCAAGAGCGTATCGAGCGCGCTGTTTCAGAACTCGCTCAGGTGCTGCCGCTCTCTGATCACACCGCTGCCGCGCGCGCTCATGCAAACCGCCCGGCGCTCGCCGCCGCGTCAGCCTAGCCATTCCAAGAGGGAGAGTATCATGTCCTATGCCAGCAGAGAGCCGGTCAAATTCGCCTACTGGGTTCCCAATGTTTCGGGTGGCCTCGTCATTTCCAATATTGAGCAGCGGACGAGCTGGACGATCGAATATAACAGAAAGCTGGCGCAGGTCGCCGAGGCTAGTGGCTTCGATTATGCGCTGAGCCAAATTCGTTTCACCGCCGGTTATGGCGCCGAATTCCAGCATGAATCCGTCTCCTTTAGCCATGCGCTGCTGGAATCGACGACAACGCTGAAGGTGATTGCCGCCATTCTGCCGGGACCATGGAATCCTACACTGGCGGCCAAGCAGATCGCCACCATCAATCACCTCACCAATGGTCGTGTCGCCGTCAATATCGTCAGTGGCTGGTTCCGAGGCGAGTTCCACGCAATTGGCGAGCACTGGCTTGACCATGACGAGCGCTACCGCCGCTCGGAGGAATTCATCCGCGCACTGCGCGGTATTTGGACCGAAGACAATTTCACGTTCCACGGCGATTTCTATCGCTTCAACAATTATTCGCTTAAGCCCAAGCCGATCGATCCACAGCCGGAAATCTTCCAGGGCGGCTCCTCTCGCGCTGCACGCGACATGGCATCGCGTGTTTCCGACTGGTACTTCACCAATGGCAACACGCCGGAGGAAATCGGCAAGCAGGTGGCTGACATCCAGGGCAAGGCGAAGGCTAACGGTCATTCCGTCCGCGTTGGTGTCAACGCTTTCGCCATCGTCCGCGAGACCGAGGTAGAGGCAAGGGCCGTGCTCGCCGAGATTATTGAGAAGGCCAATCCAGAGGCGGTCAATGCCTTCGGGCACGAAGTCAAGAACGCCGGGAAATCATCACCTGAAGGCGAGGGCAACTGGGCGAAATCCTCTTTCGAGGACCTGATCCAGTACAACGACGGCTTCCGCTCCAACCTGATAGGGACACCACGCCAGGTCGCCGAGCGGGTCATCGACCTGAAGCGCGCCGGCGCGGACCTCATCCTTCTCGGTTTCCTGCATTTCCAGGAAGAGGTCGAGTATTTCGGCAAGCACGTCATCCCGTTGATCCGCGAGTTGGAAGAAGCCGAAACGGCGACGGCCGTCGCCGCCGAGTAACCGCAACACGTTGTCGGCCGGCCCGCAAAGCCGGCCGCATCAACGATGACAGGCCAAGAACCCGGTGGTTCGTGGTGGGATAGCGTGCGCCTATGAACTCGTGGGCTCGTGGCGCGCCGTCGAAAGCAGGGGCGTGCACACTATGACATTTGCCTTCGGAGGCTTGGGAGCGGCGCCGTTTCCGCCGGACGTTCAGGAGCACTTGGCCGGCTTGGACAGAGGAACAGGCGCGGCTTGGGCGTCGCCCATTGAAGCCGGCGCAACGGACGGCATCATTCTGGAGCTGGCCCGCATCGATCTATCCTTCGGTGGCGTCGTCGCCCTGAAGGATATCGATCTGTCCGTTTGGCGTGGCGAAATCCTCGCCGTTATAGGGCCCAACGGTGCTGGCAAGAGCTCGATCATCAATGTGATCAGCGGCGTATACCGACCCGATCGCGGTTTTGTGTGGCTCTCCGGGCGCCGCCATGCCCAGGTCCCGACGCAGAAACTTGCCCGTCTCGGCATTGCTCGCACGTTCCAAAACCTGGCATTGTTCAAGGGTTTGAGCGTTCTCGACAATGTCGTGGTTGGACGAGCGCACAAGACGCGGTCTAGCTTCGTCGAACAGATCGTCGGCCTCGGTCGAGCCCGCACGGAACAGAGGGATGCCCGCAGTCGGGCTTTCGAGGTGCTCGAGTTCCTCCACCTTTCGCATATTGGCGATCGTCTGGTCGGTACACTGCCTTATGGTCTGCAAAAACGGGTGGAATTGGCGCGCGCTCTAGTAGCCGAGCCCGACATCCTGCTGCTCGATGAGCCGATGGCCGGAATGACGGCGACGGAAAAGAACGAGATGGCCGATTTCGTGCGCGCCGCACGTGACAGGTTCGGTACCACCGTCGTGCTGATCGAGCACGATATCGGCGTTGTCATGGGGTTGTCCGACCGCGTTGTCGTGCTCGACTACGGCCGCAAGATCGCCGATGGAACACCCAACGAAATCCAGCGCGACCAGCGCGTGATTGATGCCTATCTCGGTGTCGCTCCCGAAAATGAAGAGGGGGCGGGCATCTGATGGCTGACTTCGACTGGCTGTTCTTCATGGAGATTCTCGTCGGCGGCCTTTTGTCCGGCGTCATGTATTCGCTGGTCGCGATCGGTTTCGTCCTGATCTACAAGACATCCGGCGTCCTCAATTTTGCGCAAGGGGCGATGCTCCTGTTCGCGGCGCTGACCTTCGTCAGCCTGACGGAACGCGGCATTTCCTTCCCGCTCGCATTCGCGATCACCTTCGCGATCATCGTCGTTATCGGGATAGCTGTCGAGCGTACCGTGTTGAGGCCGCTGACCAACAAACCGCCGATCACGCTCTTCATGGCGACGCTCGGCCTCTCCTATATTATCGAGGGCGCTGCCCAACTGATCTGGGGCACGCAGGTGCACGGCCTTGATCTCGGTATCGGGGATGTGCCGTTCGATGTCGGTGGTGTCTACATCAGTCAATTCGACATCTTCGCAGCCGTCGTTGCCGCCTCCATGGTGCTGCTGCTCTCTGTCTTCTTCCGTTACACCCGCATCGGGCTTGGTTTTCGCGCCGTGGCCGACAATCAGTTCGCGGCGCTCGCCGTTGGGTTGAGGCTGCCCTGGATCTGGGCGACCGTCTGGGCTGCTGCAGGTCTGGTGGCGCTGGTCGCCGGTCTTTTGTGGGGAGCGCGCGTCGGGGTGCAATTCTCACTGTCGCTGATTGTCCTGAAGGCCTTGCCGGTTCTCGTCCTCGGTGGGTTCGACTCGATCCTCGGCGCGATCCTCGGCGGGTTGCTGATCGGCGCGTCCGAGAAGCTGGCTGAGGTCTATATCGGCGGATATTTCGGCGGCGGCATTGAGGGTTGGTTTGCCTATGTGATCGCGCTCGCCTTCCTCCTCGTTCGCCCTTCCGGCCTGTTCGGCCAGAAGCTCTTGGAAAGGGTCTGACCGATGTCCACGATCACTTGCGATCTGCCGGCCTACCGGTTCCCCGCCCGCTGGGCGACGCCGTTGGCTTGGCTTGCCATTGCCTATGTCATTGTGCCGCTTCTCGGGTCAGACTACCTGTTCGAGGCTATCCTGCTGCCGTTCCTGGCGCTCAGCCTCGCCGGCTTGGGGCTCAATATCCTGACGGGCTATGCCGGGCAGGTGTCGTTGGGGAGTGCTGCCTTCATGGCTGTCGGCGCGTTCGCGGCGTTCAATTTCAATCTTCGCGTCGACGGTCTGCCTTTGATCGTCAGTATGGTACTTGCTGGTTTCGCTGCGGCCGGCGTCGGCTTGATGTTCGGCGTTCCCAGCCTGCGCCTCAAGGGCTTTTACCTCGCGGTATCGACGCTTGCAGCGCAGTTTTTCGTGCAGTGGGCACTGACCAAATTTAGCTGGTTTTCGAATGAGTCCGCGTCCGGCGTTATCGATGCGCCTCAGCTTTCGGCTTTCGGTCTTGTTTTCGATGGGCCCGTCGGACGATACTATTTCGCGCTGACGGTGGTCGCCGTTCTCACTTTGCTGGCCCATCGGTTGGTGAATTCGCAGACCGGCCGCAATTTCATTGCCGTGCGCGACAACGAGACAGCGGCGCGGATCATCGGCGTGCCGGTGCTGAAAACCAAGCTTCTGGCCTTCGCAATCTCCTCCTTCATCATCGGCATCGCCGGAGTCCTGTGGGCGTTCGCCTATTTGCGCACGGTCGAGCCCGCCGGTTTCAATCTTGACCGGTCGTTCCAGGTCCTGTTCATCGTCATCATCGGGGGGCTTGCATCGATCCGCGGTGCTTTTTTCGGAGCGGCGCTGATCGTTGTGTTTCCCCTGGTCCTGTCCCGGCTTGGCTCCTTCCTGCTCGGAAATATCTTCAATTCAGGCGTGTTGGATATGAGTCAGCGCATCGTGCTCGGCGCGCTCATCATCCTCTTTCTGGTCCTCGAACCGGATGGGCTTGTCGCCCTTTGGGATCGGGTCCGAAAACGAATCCGTGCCGCCATCGTGCAGTCCTGATCGAAACGGAGCTATCAAGGCTCTCGAAATGCCACCAGCCCTTATCAGATCAACCCGGACCGGCGCCTTGCCCCGGTCGATACCCGGAGTATGTCCAAAAATGACGATCCTTGCCAAATTCAAGATTGCGGCTCTTGCCGCCGGCCTCGCCTTCACGGTGGCCCTGCCGATGGCCCATGCGGACGAACAATATTTTCCGCTCCAGAGCTATCGCGTCGGCCCCTATGCTGCCGGCGGCACCGGCTTCTTCGGTGGTTTCATCGATTATCTGAACCTGATCAACACGCGCGACGGCGGCGTGGGTGGCGTCAAGCTGACATGGTCGGAAGCTGAAACGCAGTACGAGGTCGAGCGTGGCGTCGAGGCCTATGAGCGCCTGAAGAGCAACCCGAACGTCGCTGCCTGGAACCCGCTTTCCGTGGGCATTGCCTACGCGATGATCGATCGCGTCACCGCCGACAAGGTCCCGTTGATCACCATCAACCATGGCCGCACGGATTCGACCGACGGCCGCGTTTTCCCTTATGTCTTCCCGCTGCTGCTCAACCCGTACAGCGAAACTTCCGGCATCGTGAACTACATCGCCGGCAAGGAAGGCGGTATCGAAAACCTCAAGGGTAAGAAGATCGTCGTTCTCTATCATGGCTCGCCTTATGGCAAGGAAACGATCCCGATCTACGAACTGTTGGCGAAGAAATACGCCTTTGAACTACAGCAGATCGAGGTGCCGCATCCGGGGAACGAGCAGCAGTCGCAGTGGCTGACGATCCGCCGCGCCAAGCCAGACTTCGTCATCCTGCGTGGATGGGGCGTGATGAACCCGGTCGCGCTGAAAACCGCAGCCAAGGTTGGTTTCCCGGTAAATCATATAATCGGAAACGTCTGGTCCAATTCAGAAGAAGACGTCATCCCCGCTGGTGATGCTGCCAAGGGCTATACGGCAATCACCACGCAGGCATCTGGCACCGAATATCCGGTCGTTCGGGAGATCGTCAAAACGCTCTACGACGCTGGCAAGGGGAACCTCGAAGACAAGAAGCGAATCGGCTCGGTCTACCATAACCTGGGTATCGTCAACGGCATCCTCAATGTCGAGGCGATCCGGATCGCTCAGGAGAAGTTCGGCAAGCGGACGCTGACTGGCGACGAGGTCCGCTGGGGCTTCGAACACCTTCAGCTCGATCCGGCGCGTGTCGAGGCGCTCGGCGCCAAGGGCCTGTTCCACTCGATCAATGTCACCTGGGATAACCATGAGGGCAACGGCTACGTGACTTTCCAACAGTGGGACGGGAAGAAGTGGAACGTGGTCTCTGACTGGATCGCGCCGGACTGGGCACTGTTGCGGCCCATCATCGAGAAGTCTTCCGAAGCCTACGCGGCCGAGAAGGGCATCAAGCTGCGCACGGCGGCAGACGCCGAGGCGGCGACCAACTGATCCCTTCAAGCCGCGCCTGATAACGGGCGAGGCTTGAAGAACCGGGCGCGAGGATGGTGCCTCCCTCTCCAACCTCGCGCCTTCTCTCAATCCGACCTTTTAAGGCAAGAGGACACTGTCATGGCTCTGGAAACTACCCTGCTTGCGGTCGATGATCTGAAGGCAACGTACAATCACGCCATCACCGCACTCGACGGCGTCGGTTTCCATCTGGCGCGTGGTGAAATTCTGGCGCTCCTTGGCGCCAACGGCGCGGGAAAGACGACGACGCTCAAGGCGTTGTCCAATCTGCTTCCAGCCGAACGTGGGCAAGTCGTTTCCGGCAGCATCCGCTTCGACGGGCTCGATGTCCTGCGCACAAGCCCTGCTGCACTGGTGCGTGCCGGTCTCGTGCAGGTGCTTGAGGGCCGCCATTGCTTCCGCAGCCTGACGGTCGAGGAAAACCTCGTCTCCGGCGGGCTTGGCCGCAGCGGCACGCGCGCTGAGATCGCCGAGGATATCGAGAAGATCTACGCGCATTTCCCCAGGTTGAAGGAAAAGCGTCGTGCACTTTCCGGCCTGACCTCGGGTGGCGAGCAGCAGATGACGGCGATCGGCCGGGCGCTCATGTCGCGGCCGCGCCTCCTGGTTCTCGACGAACCATCCATGGGACTGGCGCCGCTCGTCGTCCAGGACATTTTCCGGAAGCTCCGCCACCTCAATCGCGAAGAAGGTCTTTCTATCCTTGTGGCGGAGCAGAATTCCGCCGTCGCTCTGAAATATGCGGATCGCGCCATCATTCTCGAAAACGGCGCCACGGTGCTGACCGGTGACGCACAGGATCTGCGCGGGCGCGACGACATCAAGTCTTTCTACCTCGGCCAGAGAGCCGTGGCTCCCTCCATCCCCGCCGTTGTCGGCTAACACGATCCAAGAGGAGAAACACCGTGACCCATCCTACCATAAATACCGAAAATGCCGCAAAGGCCGTGCCACCTGTTCCACGCCCGTCGCAGCCCGCCCACATTATCAAGACTGACGCCGAAGCGATTGCCATCGCCAAGACACTCGCGGCAGAGTTCGTCAAGGAATCGGCAGCACGCGATCGCGACCGCATCTGGCCGGTCAAGGAACTGGACGCGTTTTCGCAAAGCGGGCTTTGGTCTATCAACGTGCCGAAGGCCTTCGGCGGTCCCGAGGTCTCTTATGCGACGCTTGCGAAGGTCATCGAGATCATCTCGGCGGCCGATTCATCCATCGGACAAATCGCGCAAAACCACCTGGGTGTGGTCGCCGCCATCCGCACGGTGTCAGACGAAGACCAACAGAAGCTGCTCTTCGCGGAAGTGTTGAAAGGAACGCGCTTCGGCAATGCCTTCTCCGAATTTGGATCCAAGCGTGCGGTCGACTTCGAAACAAAATTCGTTGATGCCGGAGATCATGTCGTGGTCAACGGCCAGAAATTCTACTCGTCAGGAGCGCTGCTCGCGCATCTGGTGCCAATCGTGGCACTGGATGACGAGGGCAGGGCCTGGTACGCAATTGCCGAGCGCGGTGCCCCGGGTCTGACTGTCATCGACGACTGGTCCTCCTTTGGCCAGCGTACCACGCTGTCGGGCACGGTACTGCTTAACAACGTCAAAGTGTCGAAGACGCATCTCGTGCCTGGCTACAAAGGGTATGAAGTGCCGACTGCGGACGGAGCGATCTTCCAGATTATCCAAGTGGCTGTCGATACCGGCATCGCGCAGGCCGCGATTGACGAGACCGTCAGTTTTGTGCGCACCAAGAGCCGCGCCTGGGTGGATTCCGGCGTCGACAACGCTTGGGACGATCCGTACACAATCCAGGCGATCGGGGACTTGGCGCTAAGGCTTCATGCGGCGCAGGCGCTGCTTGAAAAGGCAGGTTATGCCATTGACCGAGCGATCCTCGACCCGAACGCGGGAACCGTTGCGGAAGCCCAGATCGTTACCGCCGAAGCCAAGATCCTCTCCACTGAGATCGCGATCGCGGCCGCCAACAAGTTGTTCGAACTGGCAGGAACGCGCTCGACCCTTGCAGAGCACGGGCTTGATCGCCACTGGCGCAACGCCCGCACCCATACTCTGCACGACCCCGTCCGCTGGAAGTATGCCATTTTGGGTAAGTATTTCCTGAACGGCGAGAAGCCACCGCTCCACGCCTGGAGCTGAGGTTTTCGATCTGCAAAGCACCCTGAGATCAGGTGCTCTGCAGATTTGTCTCCAGCGTATACGAGGGAAGAAGTTGTGGCCTTCGTCAACGGCCGCCGATCGTCATAGCCCCCAGTCGTTTTCATATCTGCCGGCCAACTACGAAGGGCGTGCCGTGCGGCCGAGATAAACATTTTCGCATCCGTCATTCAAATAGGTCATATCAAAAGAATGGATTTCACTAATTCGCTCTTGGAAAAGATAAGGGGCACAGGCGGCGCCCGTTGCCTAATAAGGAGTATTTGCGATGATGATCAAAGGCACTGATAACAGCCCCTTTATTAACGGATCCGAAGACAACGACACAATCTATGCACGCAATCTTAATGACTGGATCAAAGCCGGTGGCGGCGATGATCGGATTGTGGCTCGAAGCGGCCACGACACGATCGAGGCCGGTGACGGCCATGACATTGTCTATGCGGGGGATGGCTCAGACATAGTCCATGCTGGTCCTGGTGACGACCTCCTGTATAGCGACGGCTCAATCGAAGCCTTCAACCCCTTCGAAGTGCGCCGCGTAATACCACATAGCGGCGAGAGCGACGACAGGCTCGACGCCGGTAAGGGAAGGGATACGCTGGTGGCCGGCGACGGCGCAGATGTTCTGACTGGCGGCGAAGACGGCGACGCCTTCGTGTTTCGGTTCCACGATCCTATGGTTGGAACAACGCACTGGTATACGACTGTGACGGATTTCGACCCGAAGCAGGACCGTTTTGTCATGGACGCCGGTGACTTCGGCAAAGGGGATCTGTTTGGCGCAAATTTCATCAACCACTCGAAGGGTTTCCCAGGCGAATTTGTGGACACTTTCTACAATGGCGAGGCCGCGAAAGCGCACGGTCAGCACGTCGTGGTAATCACGGATCGAGGGTTCACGTCTGGCTCTGCCGCCGCGACCGCTATTCACGACGAAGTCCCCGGTGACATCATTGTCTACCATGACGAAAAAACTCTCGGTCAAGATGGCAAAACTCACGGTGCGACACTAGCCTATGTCGATTCTGCGAACCACGCGCATGCCTTCGCTCATGTCGACAATCTGCACGACATGTCGGATCTTACCTCGCTTACGGCGGAAAATTTCGGCTTCATTTAATTCGAAGATCCGAGGAGCGTTCCACCCTTGGGACGCTTCTCTTTCCCAACGTGGCGCAGGGAACTGAAAATAGAAACGACGTGATTTATTGATCGACTGCACCAGTAAAGGTACGCCATTGAAACAAGTTCTCGTCGCCGATGACGACGCCGCCATGCGCCACCTGCATCCTGGGGCGGTTGCGCAAGCTGACTTTCTTCTCGCTGGCTGAGGCCAATGCCGCTATTGGCACTTGATCGCATCAACGATCACCTCATGCGTCGATTGGGTGTTACCCGGCGGCAAGTATTTGAACGTGTCGAACGTGCTGCGCTCGCTAGCCTCCCGGGTGAAACTACGAATTCGCCGAATGGCGTCTGGTCCGTGTCTCGACCGATTATCACGTCGAGTTCAAAAGCTTCTTTTATTCCGTCCCCCATGCCCTCATTCGCCAGCAGGTCGATCTTAGAGCAACGGCGCGCACCATCGAGATCTTTTACCGCGGCAAGCGCATCGCCGTCCATCAGCGCCGCTATGGCGGCTGTCGTCATGGAACCGACCCAGATCACATGCCCAGTTCCCACCGGCGATACGCTGAGTGGATACCAGATCGCTTTCGGCGCTGGGGCGCATCCATCGGTCAAAGCATGCCGCGAGGATTTCTCCGTTGCATACCACCGCGTTCCCCGGCTGTTCGCCACGCTCGCGCTTGCAAGGGGTGACGGGCGATACGGCAGAATCCCCAAATCTATCGCCAAGACCGACCTGCTGATCCTCGATGACTGGGGACCGGAAAAACTCAGCGATGATCAGCGCCGCGATCTTCTCGAGATCATCGAAGACCGCTACGAGCGTCGCTCGACGATCGTCACAAGCCAGGTGCCCCTGGATCGCTGGTGGGAAATTATTTCAAACCCAACGCCGCCGATGCGATACTGGATCGCCTCGTTCACAACGCCGAGGCATCGATCTCATTGGCGAAAGTATGCGCAAACAGCGTTCACCGATGGCGCTTGAAACACAGCAAAGCTTGACCTGACACAAAACCCGATCCAAACAGCAAACAGACCCAGGATCAGCCCGAAAAATGGCCGGCTTCAAATCGGAATCGGTGGCCGGTTTCATCGGAATACGCACCCAATGCAACATCTGAAGATCGACCTGATCGGCTTGCTTAATGCCAACGAAGCGCATCGTCGGTCGCCTTGCAGCTTCTGCGATAGCCGCAGCATCGATGATGTCATTCTTGTTCGATTTTACGTAGACTTCACTGCGCCGGGATGATGCGGACGGAATGCCCCATCGTCTGCAACTTGGCGCAAGCCATTGGGAACCCGGACGGGATTCCATTCCGACAAGCGTTCTGTTCGCTCGTTCGAAGAACTGCAGTAGCGTCTCGCGCCGGAACTATCCAGGCCGACCACGTGGAAGAGGTTCTTTCCGATATCGATGCCGAAGACGGCGCATTGGCGCAGTTGGTTGCGATCCATAATTTCAGCCCTCCTTTGCCCACCTCCGTTATGCTCTCGGGAGACAGGGCGGACCATCCCATTAGCTCTAAGCCCTGCTCGTAAGCGGGAGGTGGTGAAGGGCATGTGCCGCGATTGGACGACCTCCCGGCCGGCGCCAATACAACTCAGGCGCTGGCGCGCTAATGACTTGATCAGGTTAAACCATCCCGCATCCAGCGCTCGGCTATTGCGAATGTGCGGATTGGATGTTTGCATTTGCGGCTGCAACCGTCGAGGCCTCCCTGGGTGACGCGACTTTGGGAGCCGCAAAACCACCGCGGATTGCTACATTCAACCGCACGTGATCCTTGGCCAGTTGTTGGATCGCCGCAGCGAGGCTCGCCTGAGCGCTGGACACCTGCCTTTGCGCTTCGAGAACATCGAGGAGAGAAGAGGCGCCATCCGTGTACGAGGCCGTCGAAAGCTTCAGTGCTTCTTCGATCGTTTCTACTTGCCTGCGACGTGAGTTCTCTGTGTGAACGTCGCGTCGGACGGCTGTCAAAGCGTCCTCGACTTCCTGCACAGCTGTCAGGACGGTTAATTTCCAGCTTATGTAGGCTGCTGCGGCGTCCGATTTAGAAGTCTCCACGTTTGCCCGCAAACGGCCGCCGTCCAGAATTGGGAGGTCGAGGCTCGGCCCGAAGGACCATTTCAAGATACCCCCGTGACGGCCGCGCTGCTTGGTATAGGAAGGGGTGATCGAGCCGGAGAGCGTTATCGCGGGGTAAAGCTGTGCTTCCGCCACGCCGATCTGTGCAGTCGCGGCGGCGAGATCCCGTTCAGCCTGGCGAATATCGAATCGATTGCGAATAAGATCGGCGGGAATGCCGGCATTGATCTTTCCGCGATAGACCGGCTGCCCTTCACTTTTCTGCAGTTGCTTGATCACTGTTTCCGACGGCAAAGCGAGGAGGGCCGCAATGTGATGCGCCGACACGCGAAAATTCAGTTCTAGCCTTGGTATTTCGGCAATCGTCGATCGGACAAGTCCTTCGGCTTGCAAGACATCCAGCCGGGAAGCCGCTCCCGCTTCGACTTGAAAATTCGTGAAATCGTAGGTCTCCTGGCGGGACTTCAGGTTCGCTCGGGAAATCGAGACGCGCTGCTGGTAGTACCGGGCGTCGATGTAGGAGGAAACAAGATCTTTGATTAGAGCTAGCTTTGCGGCGTCGACAGCCGCATGCGCAGAATCAAGAGAAGCCAGTGCGCTTTCAGTGCTGCGCCGGTACTGACCGAATACGTCCAGCAGCCAGGTCAACGATAGTTGCACGCTGGAGATATTCTGTGTGCTCGTGACATCTCCCCCTTTGCCGATCTCGCCGCTTGTCGTGTGTGATGCCTTGGGAAGGCCCCCGGCGCCAGCGATGGTGACGTCCGCGGCGGCGGCATTAACCCTTTCGAGCGCCTGCTGAACACTGAGGTTCTCATCCAGGCCGGAGGCAACGTACTGGTTGAGCGTACGATCTGAAAACGAATCCCACCACGCCGACACCGCAACATCGCCGGCGCTCTGTTTTGCACCCTCGGAAAACTTCTCCGGCAAAGGCGTTTCCGGCGGTGCATGGTCGGGCCCGAGCATGCAAGATGACAAAAGTAGCGGCAACACCGCAGCGGCCAGACGGAACGAATGCAATCAATCAGCCTCCATTACAGCGAAATTCAACTCAAACCCGTTTCGCCTGCCCGAAGGATGATGCCAGCGCGCAATTGCCGACGCAGCAGAGCGAGAATTCCGGCGTGACACTACGAAATCGCGTGCAGCCAAAACAACAAGTCGACACCCGCTGGCGCGAGCTGGCGTCAAATCCCTTTAGGCCTGTCGTTCGGATCAAACTGAATGATAGTGATCCAATTAGCAGTGAGTGCCGGTCGGTTCTCGTTCTCGATCTCCACCGTAACCTCGTAGGTAGTCACCAGCATGCTTGCGCCGCGAAATTGACATTCAGAGAGAACGAAGCGACCGCGCACACGGCTGCCGGTCTTAACCGGTGACATGAAACGCACCCGGTCTAAGCCGTAGTTAAGGCCCATGGTCTGCTCGCGGATCTTTGGCATGCCGCTGAAGTTCATCGCCGACAGAAGCGAGAGTGTCAGGAAGCCGTGAGCGATAGTGCCACCAAACGGGCTTTCGACTGCCGCGCGTTCCGGGTGCACGTGGATGAATTGATGATCGTGTGTCGCATCGGCAAAGAGATCGATTGTAGTTTGATCAACGGTTATCCATTCGGATTTACCGAGCTCCTGGCCAATTCGCGACGGCACGTCGGCGAGCGAAAGTTCGTGCATACGACCTCACTTTTTTGATGTCTGATCAAGTCCTGGATTTTCCCGGAGGCGATTTGCGATCTAACCAATCGTCACAATCATTCGACTGTGACTGATTTAGCTAGATTCCGCGGCTGGTCCACATCTGCCCCCATAACGACCGCGGTATGATACGCAAGAAGCTGCAGCGGCAGAGAAAAGATCATCGGCGCGATAATCTCCGCAACATCGGGTAATACGATAGTGTGCATGGTGGGAAGCTTTGACATCGAAGCTCCCGTCTCGTCGGTGATCAGAATGATGCGGCCGCCGCGGGCGGCCACTTCCTGCATATTGGAGACAGTTTTATCAAAGAACCGATCATGTGGCGCGATGACGATGACTGGCATATTTTCATCGATCAAGGCGATCGGACCGTGTTTTAATTCTCCTGCCGCATAACCTTCAGCATGGATATAGGAAACCTCCTTGAGCTTCAGCGCACCTTCCATGGCCAATGGGAAACTTGTGCCGCGGCCGAGATAGAGCACGTCGCGGTAATTCGACAATCCCCGGGACAAGAGCTCGATCTTCGGCGTGATGTCGTTCAGCACCTGTCGCATAACGCTCGGCAACGTCGCCAAACTTTGGACGAGCAATTGTTCCTCGTCGTCTGCGATCGTGCCTCGCGCCTTGCCTGCGCCGATGGCTAGCGCAGCGAGAACAGCTAGCTGGCAAGTGAATGCCTTGGTAGAAGCAACGCCGATCTCTGGCCCGGCGAGGATCGGAAAGATGGCATCTGCCTCGCGGGCGATAGTTGATTCTCGGGTATTGACGACAGCGCCTATTCTCAGACCTTGTGCTTTGCAATAGCGCAGCGATGCAAGCGTGTCAGCCGTCTCACCAGATTGAGAGATGAAGAGCGCTGCCGACCGCGCCGACAGCGGGATTTCTCGATAACGGAATTCCGAGGCGACATCAATTTCAACCATTAAGCGTGCGTAGCGCTCGAACCAATATTTGCCAATCAGTCCCGCAAGATATGCCGTGCCGCAGGCGGAGATCGCGAGGCTCTCAACCTGGGCGAAGTCGATGTCGGTTGAGGTCGTTGTGACATGACTATCGTTGACATTGATGTAGTGCCCAAGAGCACCGGCGATGACCTCGGGTTGCTCGTAGATTTCCTTTTCCATAAAATGCCGATGATTGCCCTTGCCGACCAGGTCGGCGTTAGCAAGCGATATGTGCCGTGGGCGCGTAACGACCTTGCCTTCCATATCGAAAACTTGGACACTCGTTTTGCTTACAACAGCCCAATCGCCGTCGTTCAGATATGTGATGTTATTGGTGAACGGAGCAAGAGCGATCGCGTCGGAGCCCAGAAACATCTCACCATCGCCATGGCCTATCACTAATGGTGGTCCATTGCGCGCCACCATAATTGTCGCGGGATCATCTTCAAAGAGGATGGCAAGAGCGAAGGCGCCCTTGACGCACTTCAGCATGGCATGCGTGGCCTCAATGCATCCCATGCCATCCCGACGGAATTTTGTCAGGAGATGCGCAATCACCTCGGTATCCGTGTCGGTCTGGAACTTGGCCCCAACCTCCGCCAATCCGTCCTTTAGCTCGGAGAAATTTTCGATGATGCCGTTATGAACAACGGCTACACCATCGGTAAAGTGCGGGTGAGCGTTGCATTCTGTCGGTGCGCCATGGGTCGCCCATCGTGTGTGGGCAATGCCGACGGTGCCGCTCAGTGGCGCTTCCTTCAATCTCGTTTTAAGGTTCCCGAGCTTGCCTTCCGCACGGCGTCGGTGCAATTCTCCTTCGAAGATCGTAGCAACGCCGGATGAATCATAGCCGCGATATTCCAGCCGCTCCAAGGCTTCGATCAGTCGCTCCGACACGGGCTTATGTCCCACTATGCCAACAATTCCACACATGCTCGTCACCCATGTCAAGAGCCCCCGACAGGTAATCAGGAGGCGGACGCCGCTCGGCGCGTGTCCTCCAGCGCGTGCTAATAAATCCAAACAGATTAGTAAAATTGATTGTTGGGATAGCTATCATCCACGTTATGGATGCAGTGTACTTAGGTAGCTGGTCAATCAACGCTGTACGTGGCGAAAGGCGCTTTCTGCAGAGTGGGACCGATAGGCTGCGCCGGGTGATCGGTGCCTACTTCTGAAGATGTTCCTGGCGACAGCAAGATATTTACCGACGACATACCGCGCGTGGATTTCTATTCAGAGCGAGCAATTGTCATTCATCGAGCGCACGAAAACAATTCGTGCTCATGCAGGTGAAACGGTCTGTATCTGCGAGTTGAGCCTAAACGTAATTGACCCCTTCGCATGCGACCAGTTCGCAACTCATAAATCGGAAGCAGAACCAGCATCTCCTGGAAAACATCAGTCGATCTAGATTCGACAGGTTGGTTTCGGGCGCCGATGGGAAGGAGGCTTTGGCATGGGACGAACGCAGGCTATCTTCAAACGGTCTCGGAGGAAAGGTCACATGGCCGCGTGTGTCGGCAGTAGATGGTGCCTTAAGTTTTCGACAGGACAGCCGGATCCTGACACTGGAATCCGGCGGTCCGGTGCAATGTGCAGCCGGTCGTAGCAAACGCGATCAGTAATCACTTAGCACGACTGCCCGACCGCATTTGCAAAGAGAACTGCGTCAGAGTGCCGACGGTCGCACGGGCCATGGCGACCCAGAATCGTCGTTCGCACAAGCAACGAGACTACCCCTAACCACCGGATTTTCGCCCGACGCCTACTTTTATGATTGCGGCAAGCGTCCACCAACCCTGACCCGAGCTGGATTTCCCATCGCCGTGCTTCCTGCAGGAACATCTCGAGTGACCACGCTACCAGCGCCAATGACAGCATGATCGCCGATCGTCACGCCCGGGAGAATGATTGCTCCACCTCCAATCCAGACGTGCCTGCCAATGCTGACCGGTCGTCCCAACTGCAACCCAGCCTGGCGCTGCTCTGGATCATGTGGATGGTCCGCAGTATAAATCTGCACAGCAGGCCCTATTGCGGTTCCGTCGCCGATAGTCACTGCTGCCACGTCAAGGATGACGCAGTTGAAATTGATGTAGACCCACGCTCCGATCCGGATGTTGAACCCGTAATCGCAGTGGAACGGAGGACGAATAGCAGCTCCAAGCCCGACAGCCCCCAATCGTTCTAACAGAAGCGCATGCCACCGCTCGGCGGGGTCGCCCAGCGTGTCATTGTACCGTTTCAGCCAAGCCCCGGTGAGGAGCAACTCGGCTTGGATCTCAGGATCCGCTGCGTTATACATCTCGCCTGCGAGCATCTTTTCTTTTTGGCTGCGTGTCATCGTCTCTTTTCAGATCTTGTTCGAGGAGTGGTCGGTCATTGCGCTCGGATTCCCTGGTTGCCGGCAGAGCACACAAAGGAGTTAACAGCAATCTTTCGCCTTTTCGCGGCTGGTTCGAAAGTCATCTGCTCAAGCGCGGCAAATCCTGCAGATAGGCAGACCGGAAGCGACCTTCGCATTCACCGGCTGGGGGAGGGCACAATAAGATGTGTCTATTTAGCTTGGCAGATTCCGAACACAGCGGCAAGCTCATAGGCAGACCAAGGCTGACTAAGAGACCGTCATAAAAAGACTTTTACTCAAGTTACTGCCCAGCTTCCCGAAGGTTTATTCTATTCCAGTCTCTATGGGCCGTCCGCCTTGCTCGATGCCGGCGGGAATGCAAATCGTCAGCGTCTTGGGGCGGCGCGGCATAACGAAGGGCTGGTTCACCGACGGAGGCCGCTATCGCGGCCGCCGTCAATAGAATCCTTGGAGCCGGAAAGATTACCGCTCGCCAGTGCCTATGAACTGCTCATTAGCTGTAGTTTCTTTCACCCACCGATTGCTTCTTAGCGTGCAGAATTGGGTCGCCAGGGTGACAAGCGCGCGACAGCGGGCGGAGGTGGATATTCCACTTTCCGCCTCACCTTCGCGCAAGACCGGACGAGAACTGCTGGATGTAGGAAATTCACCCCTTACTGGCAGGCGGTCAGGCCCCCCGGATTTCGAATGGCGGCAAAACCGACGCCGTCGATCGTGTTGTCGTTACGGGCAATGAAGCAGTAATTGTCATCGGCGGGGGGAGCGGCGACGATGCAGGAGTTGGCCCCAGCCGGAATGACATAGGTGTCGGCTCCGACGATCGCAAAGACGGAGGCCGTTCCGTTCGGATGGGGCACCGGCTGCTTGGTGAAGAGGATCGCGTCGTTCGGCGGGGCGACCGCAATGGGCTGGTAGTTCCGACAATCGGACGAAAAAACGAGTTGCGCGGCGGCAGGCAGCGCTGTTGCGAGGATAGAGACGATGGAAATGGCAAGCCCGGCAGCGATTTTATCGCGACGTGCTGTTTGGCCAGCGAATTTCGACGTGATACGTAACATTGCTATATTCCTTTCGGTTCAAGGGTTGGCTTGTTCAAGCGTCAGTGATGATCCGGATCTCTGGGTCTACGGTCCTCCTGTCGCCGAAAAGGTTCCGTCAGCTTTGTAAGTCACGGTGTAGATCGCGTAGCCGATGGTGAAATCGCAGCATGCCGAGTTGCTCTCGTCATAAGTCACGGTGCTTCCGACCGGCTGGTAGCCCATCTTCACGAAAAAGATCTGTTTCGGTATGCAGTTCATGACGGCGTTGGGCAAAGGAGCGACGAAGCTCGAGAGTATGATAGCTTGATTGTCGTTCAGTGCGACGACGCCACAATAGAGCTCGGGACGCGGCAACGGCGTGTAGGAAGGCACGTTCATGCCAAATCCTCCGATCGCAACTCCGGCTTGATTGGCGGGCGCGGAAAGTCCAAGCGGATCGAGCGTCAAGGTCGTGCAATTGTCCGGCGAACCGTCGACCGTGGTGAGCGTAACCGGTCGGAACGCCGAGCTGCTGCCGACCACGGATAGCGTGGCGGCATTGAGCGAGAGAAGCGCGATAAGCTGCGAGGGGGACGCCGCCTGTTTGGTGCTGAGGGCACCTGCATAGACCTGACTGTCCAAACCGAAATTGATCTGCGCTCCCGAACTTGCGTAATTGCCGATGCTTTGGCAGCCGAGACTGCCGCTGAGGATGGGACCATGGCTCGGCAACAAAGGAAATGCCGCCTGCTTCTGGAAAACATAGAAATATTGCGTCGTCTGCGAGAAGTTCCGAACGATGATCTGGTAGGACGAACTGGTCATGGCGTGTGACAATCCCCTCTGAGATCAAGCCTGTCCGTCGCCCGGCGGGCGGCGGCAACGCGCCAATGCTGCGCATGCAGGTGAAGACGGGACGGTTTTTCACCTGCATGGCTGCCAAGGTTTACTGGAGCTGCGTGGTCCAGGTGCCGTCAGATTTCAGGCTGACGTTGCAGACGGAATAGCCGCCGGTGAAGTCGGAAAGCGCCGCGTTCACGCTCGACTGCGTGAAGTTCATCACGACACCTGGCGTGTAGGCGCCGGTCTGGACATAATATTTCAGGATCGGCTGGCAATCGGTATTGCTGGCCGGGTTTGCCTGCACGAAGTTGGAGAGCACGATGCCGCCATTGACGGCAACCGCTGAGCCGACATTGAAGTAGGGCGGCGAGTTGAAAACCGGCGTGGTGATGCGGAATGCGCCAGGCTGTACACCTTCCCCGTAGATTGGCGAGGATAGTCCGAGCGGATTGACCGTCGCAGTCGTCCAGTCGTTCGGTTTACCGCTGCCACCCGAACTCGGAGCAAGATCAATGGCGCGGCTGGCTGACGAGTAGCCAGATGATGCGCCAATTTGCGGCGGTGTATTCGCCTGCTGGATGCCGGCATAATATTGCAGGTTGACCTGGAAGGTCAGGATCGCGCCGGTGTTGTCGTAGTTGCCGAGCGACTGCGAGAAAAGGCTGTTCGAATAGACTTGCCCGCCGCCGGTATAAATTGCCGGTTGCTGGAAGAAGTAGAAGTTTTGCGTCTGGGATTCGTAGTTTTTCACGTTGATGGTCAACATTGTAGACATGTCGGCAACCCTTCTGCGTTGATAGTGAAAACAAGGGTCTTCGCGTCGGCGAGGGCAGGGTGGGCTAGCCTTCCTGCCGGTCTCGTCATTGAAACCCTAACTAGAAAGATCGTTGATACGGTGGATTTGAGCAACCTAAAGCTGTTGAGCGCAAGGTAAAAAAACCGTGCGGAATTGTGCTTAGCGTAACGCTTGTTCCGGAGGGATGGATTCGAGCAGCCCAATAAGATTGGACCGAGCCGCCGCAGATCGGCCACGTAGCGCCATTACCCACAGCAATTCCGTGGCGGAGATCGCGCTGTTCCTATGCCCGTCTATGGTCCCTCGCCCCAAGAGCAGCCAATCGAGGGAAACATCCAGCAGGCGCGCGAGAGCGCAGGCGCTTTCCAGGGACGTATGGCCGCCATTTTGCCAGCGCGAGACGGCCGCGACTGATACATTCAGTTCGGCTGCAAGAGCGTGTACTTTCCGGAACTTGCCCCGAGATATCGCTTCTCGAATGCGTTTGCCGCGGGCTGGATCGTAGGTCACGAACGATTCTTCCTTGGTTGCGTTGAATTGGCAGCCACAGCGAGCTTGAGATCGATCAAGCTTCGGAAATGCCTGTGAAAATGAAAGGTAAGTCGAAGCGCCGGTCAATCTGGTGAAATATCCAGATTGCTCGAGGTCGGCGCCTGTTGTGAAACATCGACGATCAGGAGGAACGGATATGTTGCGGATACTCACCAAAGACATGCTCGAGACCGATCGACGTGCGTTCGATGCAATGTTTCGGGCTCGCGCCGTCGTTTTTCGCGATCGGCTGGGATGGCAGGTCGATGTCCGGGATCAATGGGAGAGGGACCGATATGATGAGGTCGAAGATCCCGTATATCTCGTCACTCAACGACCTTCGGGCACACTGACAGGTTCGCTACGCCTGCTGCCGACCACTGGCGCGACGATGCTCAAGAGCGAGTTTCGGCATTTCTTCGATCAGCCTATCGACGTCGACAGCCCGACGACCTGGGAATGTACTCGCTTTTGCGTTCACCCATCTGCCGGACACATCGCGCAATCGCGCGCAGTCGCCACCGAACTGCTCTCAGGGCTTTGCGCTCTTGCCCTCGGCGCCGGTATCGAAAACATCGTCGGCGTCTATGATGGGGCGATGGTCGGGGTGTATCGCAGGCTCGGCTGGAGGCCGACGCCGCTTGCCCGATCACTGCCCGAGATCGGCAAACTGTATGTCGGCCTGTGGGACGTGACTGGAGATAACTGTCGGACACTTCGCACCAACCTAGCCCGACTTCTCAATCAAACCTCTTCCTGTCCTGGCAGGGCCCTTGTCGATGGTGGCATGCGGTAAGGCCAGTCGCCGTCCCGCCGCCCACAGTGTCGTCAGTTCCTTAACCTGTTCTTCACATCGCGCCATGGTTGCCATAAAACGTTCTTTTCTCGCTAACCGCGAAATGTTACGATTACCCCAGTCAGGAAAACACACAACCGCGAGTCCATCTCATGCTGAGCAGTTCTCGTTTTTTCTACAGTTTGGACCGGATCTCCGCATCGCCGACGTTGGAAGATCTGGAAACGACGCTGGACGAAGTCCGCCACATCTATGCGATATCGCACATGGTTCTGCATGTGACCCGCTCCTCGGGCGCAGCGGCCAACAATCCATTGCTGATGCTGACCTACCCGCCCGAGTGGGTGAAGCAATATCTTGCCCGGGATTACTTCAGCATCGATCCCGTCGTGCGGCTCGGACAGCGCGGCTTTCTGCCCGTGGAATGGTCCGCGTCAAAATGGGATTCAGGGCGCGCTCACGGCTTCTTTAAGGAGGCGATGGCCTTCGGTATCGGGCAGCAAGGCGTGACACTGCCGGTGCGTGGGCCTCACGGGGAGCGATCGCTGTTTACGATCACCTCCAATCAGCCCGCCTCCTACTGGCGTCGGTTCCGCATGGACAGCATGCGCGACCTCCAGTTTCTCGCCCACCATCTCCACGACAGGGCCATGGTTCTGTCGGGCCTGAGAAAAACTGCGGATTTTCCGCAATTGTCGCGCCGCGAACTGCAATGTCTCGATATGACGGCCAGCGGCCTAATGGCAAAGCAGATCTGCGCCCGCTTGTCCATTTCGGTAAGTGCGGTGCAGCTCTATCTTGCGTCGGCACGCCGAAAGCTGACCGTCGCCACGACCAGTGAAGCTGTCGCCAAAGCCACGGCGCTCGAATTGATATCAGCGTGGTGATAGCTTTCTCCGATGACCACGAAGGCCGCAAAGTCACCGAAGGTTCATCAATGCCAACAAGCAGCGGTGCCGAGCCCACTTCGTCAGACGTGTGTGCTCGCTGATGCCGGAAAGAGCGGGCGACCGGCTGCATCCCTCTCATCCCACAGCCTTTGCCCCGAGACGGCGGAGTAGCATGGTTTGCGCGGAGGAAAATTTCAGATGCGAGAGTATCCGAGGAATTAGAGCGAGACTATTTGACAGGATTGCGGTGCCTGCTTCAAGCATGTGCCGCTGGCCTTACAAGGGTTAGTCGTGACGATCTTCACTTCATTGCACCTGCTTGAACGCAAGGACAGCATTCATGCCGCCCATGGCGAAGGCGTTGCTCATGGCCACGCCCACCCTGCGCTCTCGGGGCACATTTGGCGTGACGTCCAGATCACAATCGGGGTCTGGTTCGCGATAGTTGGCCGTGGGCGGCACGACACCTTCTTGGATCGCCATCACGCAGGCTATCATTTCGAGCGCACTTGCTGCCCCGAGGCAGTGCGCGTGAGTGGATTTGGTGGAAGAGATGGACATCGATCGAGCATGGTCACCAAAGACGCGCTTAATCGCTGTCGTTTCGATCTGATCGTTGGCCTTGGTGCCGGTGCCATGGGCGTTGAGGTAGTCTACATCCTCGGCATTTAAACCCGCATCAACAAGGCAGGCGCGCATCGCCGCCTCCGGCCCATGCACAGCTGGTGCAGCTATGTGGTAGGCATCGGCGGAAAGGCCGATGCCGGCGACCTCGGCAAGCATCGTTGCACCGCGGGCGGCGGCATGCTCATAGCTTTCCAGCACGGCCATGCCCGCACCTTCGCCCAAAACTAGTCCTTTCCTGTCGCCCGAGAATGGCCGGCAAGTATCTGGAGCGAGTACGCGCATTGCTTCCCATGCCTTAAGCACGATCCACACGAGTGGCGCGTCGCTTCCTCCAGCTAGCATAACGTCCGCCCTACCGAGCTTGATCTGATCTACCGCTGAAGCGATCGCATGGTTGGCCGAGGCGCAGGCAGAGGTGGCACCGAAGACTGGCCCCCGCAGCCCGAGGTTCATGCTTACCTGACAGGCAGCCGCGCTAGGCATTGCCTTTACCCCAGTGAATAGCTCAGTGCGAGTCGCGCCGCCCAATAGGAGGGTGCGGTAGGCCTTCTCGGTAGCGTCCCAGCCGCCAAAGCCAACGCCCACTGTCGCGCCGAAACGGTGGGCATTTCCTTCATTGCACGAAAGGCCGGCCTGTAGCATGGCTTGTTTAGCTGCAAGCACGGCTAGCAGGCTGAAGCGGTCCATGGAGATGAGCTGTTTGCGATCAATGTCGTGTTGAGGCAGCACCTTGATCTCGGTCCCGATCATCCCCTTCAGCTCATGAATCTCTGAGTTTGAGATCGGGCCGATGGCGGAGCGGCCTTCGCGCATCTCCGTCCAGATAGAGGAAGCATCGGTGCCCAGTCCGCACAGTCCGCCCAATCCGGTGATAACGACGCGTCTGTCCATTCAGACCTCCTTGGTGAGCAAGCCACGGACGGCTTCCACCACGTCGCCGATATTGTTGAGGTTCGACCAGGCATCGGCCGTATTCATCTCGATCTTAATGCCGTAGAGCTGCTCCAGATCCCAAAGGACATCGGCCAAACCCAGCGAATCGATGCCAAGTGAAGTCAACTCAGTGTCAGTCGTTATTTCGCCGAGCGCTACGATCGTTCTCCCGCCGTCTTCAGCTTTGACGAGCTTATTGATCGCACTGATAATTTCCAGTGTGAGTTGATCAGCCATTTGTATTCCTCTCCATCATGCCTAATTTCGACGAGCCGACGGCCTTGCGAGAAGGCTCGATCTAATTGCTGCTAACATCGGAAGATGTTCCGGCTCGTCTGCGAAGTGACGACAGAAACCAATAAAACTTACCGGAATCTCACCGCGCGGCTGCCCTGCTATGGATCATATGGGATCATTGGTAAAATTGATTGTGTGGATCAAATGCATCCACGCTATGGATTGTGGCTCGACATATTGCCGCGGCTAACTTCTCGCGCCGGCGCCGTTTCAAACCCTCAAGAACAAGATTCATCGCGGGATCGAAAGTAGAGCGTCGGCTACTATCCCGGGTCGGCGCGTTGGTCATTTTCGCGCAGAAGCGCATGTGCGGAAGGTCGGGGAAGTCACCGCAGCTGGATGCTGGTTTCCGCGATCGGCCGAACATAGGTTACAGGAATAAAGTTTTGAATCACCTTTGCATGAGGCCAGGGAAAGCATACGAATCGTACCTTCTCAGGTAGAAACGATCGCTCTCGGCAATAGCTTCGATTGCTAGCTGAGCTGAGGCGGCGGGGGCCGCCTGTAACATAATGCCTCCTTTGGGAACACAGCCAACGCGCTGTGATGAGCCGGCGGTGCCGCTTACGACGTACAACTTTCCATCTCAGATTCCATGCGCGAAGCCTCTTGGATCATAATCTCGCGCATCCAGATGTTTCCAGGATCAGTGTTGTGAAGAGCCGGCCATTGGACAGCCTCAGTGAATGAAAGAAGCGGCAAAGGATGCTCAATGATTCTTAGTGGGATAGTTCGTTCGTAATGTTTGACCAGCCGCAGGGGGATGGTTGCTATTCGATTAGTGCCAGACAGCAATGGCGGGATCAAGTTAAACCCCGGGACGACGAGCTCAATACGCCTCTTGAGGCCGTGCTGCATCAATAACCATTGCTCTACGGAAGGCTTAAGACCACGTCCGAACTTAGCCGCAACATGTCCCATGGACATATATTGCTCCAAGGAGAGCTGCCCTTGTAACTGCTCGTTCGTAGGGCAGCCGACGCACACCAGTCTCTCTTCGAAAAGCCTTGCCTTCGGATGGGCGCCGGACATGAATAAATCCGGGAGGATCAGAAAATCGACATCACCACGGCGGAGAAGCTCCTCCGGATCGTCGTCAAGTGGCAGCAACTCGAAGCTGACCCCTGGCGCCTCCCGAGCTAAGCGCAATATTATCTTGTCGAAGAAGACCAGTGCCATGAAGTCTGAGAGGATAATTCTGAATCGGCGGTCGGACTCCGCTGGGTTTATTGGATCCCAAGCTATAACGGAGACCTGGATATGCAAGAGGGCTTCGCGGACAGCGGGGGCAAGTGCCTCTGCACGCGGGGTCGGAACTAGCTCCCGTCTCTGCATGATAAAAAGGTCGTCGCGGAAATAGTCGCGCAACCTAGAGATGGCGGCGCTCATGGCGGGTTGGCTGAGGTTGATGCTGCGCGCCGCTGCTGTGAGCTTGCGCTCGGTCATTAGAGCGTCGAGTGCTACAAGAAGGTTTAGATCTAGGCCTTTAAAACGCATGGGTTGAATATCCATTTCATAGATGATTGCCATCCAAACAATCAATTTTACCAATCTTTCGGATCACTTATAGAAAACCCGGAACTTGATCAATATCAGGGCCAGGAACTAAAAAACGAAGTGCCGGGCAGGGGCCCGGTTCGAGACTCTTAAACCTCTTAACCGCTCGATTGCCTAACCGGCAATCCAACAAGTATGCGCAACAATATCGCGCAGCTCTGATCGTGGTTGGGCGAAGAAACAACTTGGAGCTTTTGCATGTCTTCTGAAGTGCGATGGAAAATATGCTGGGAAAATGAGCTGGAAGCTTCCGACCACGCGGAACTCGCTGATTTTTTTTGTAAGACCTATGGACCGACGGGAGCGTTCAATGCCAAGCCGTTCGAGACTGGCCGAAGCTGGGGTGGTGCGAGGCCCGAACGCCGCGCAATCGCATATGACTCGCACGGCGTCGCTAGCCACATGGGCTTGTTACGCCGCTTCATAAAGGTCGGTACGACTGATTTGCTTGTGGCTGAGCTAGGCCTGTACGGAGTGCGACCGGATCTAGAAGGATTAGGCATCGCTCACTCGGTCCGCGCCATGTTTCCGGTTCTGCGCCAGTTGAGTGTTCCATTTGCTTTCGGAACAGTTCGCCACGCCATGCGGAATCATATGGAAAGATACTGCCGAGACGGGACCGCCAATATTATGACCGGGCTGCGTGTGCGCTCCACGCTTCCAGACGCGCATTCCGACCTGCCAGCCACGCGCACTGAAGATGTCCTCGTATTGGTGGTTCCCGTCGACCGTCCAATGACTGAGTGGCCCGCGGGCTCGTTGATTGAACGAAACGGGTCGGAACTATGAAACGGCCCGCATATATGAGCGAAGTACCGGTCAATCACACAAGCGGCCACGAAGCTCGCTGCGTTTACTTGACGTTCGACGACGGTCCTAATCCATTCTGCACGCCGCAAATCCTGGATGTTCTAGCTGAGCACCGCGTTCCGGCGACATTTTTTGCTATCGGCTCATACGTGAAGGATCACCCCGAACTCATTCGGCGTCTTGTGGCGGAAGGTCATGATGTCGCCAATCATACCATGACGCATCCCGACCTCGCCACCTGCGATCCCAAGGATGTGAAACGTGAAATAGACGAGGCGCATCAAGCTATTGTCTCGGCCTGTCCCCAAGCCTTGGTCCGGCACTTACGAGCGCCTTACGGGGTTTGGACTGAAGACGTCCTTTCAGCATCGGTGAGGGCTGGACTTGGAGCCGTTCACTGGTCGGCCGACCCTAGAGACTGGTCTTGCCCGGGCGTCGACGTGATCGTTGATGAGGTGCTTGCTGCTGCTCGGCCTGGGGCAATCGTGCTTTTGCACGACGGGTGTCCTCCCGATGAGGTTGAGCAATGCTCGCTTGCCGGACTCCGTGACCAGACGCTCATAGCACTCTCTCGAATTATTCCGGCACTGCATAGCCGCGGATTCGAGATTCGTTCACTTCCCTGAAACACTGGACAAACGAGAAACCATGACCCTGCTCGCAACAACCAGCATCGCCGCCATCTCGCTTTATGCAATGCTCTCCACTGTTTATAAGAGCGCGCAGGTCTTTCATGCTAGGCGGACAACGATCTCAACAACACCTGCGAAAGACATTGAAACCAACCCCGTGCCAAGCGTTGATGTCATCGTGCCGTGCTTCAACGAAGACCCAATCGTTCTTTCGGAATGCCTCGCGTCGCTTGCGGAGCAAGATTATGCCGGAAAATTGCGCATCTATGTAGTCGACGACGGTTCCAAAAATCGCGACGCGGTTGTGGCTCAGCGCGCTGTCTATGCAGACGATGAGAGATTCAACTTCACAATTCTCCCTAAAAATGTTGGAAAGCGCAAAGCGCAAATCGCCGCTATAACCCAGTCCTCTGGGGATCTCATTTTGAATGTGGACTCAGACACCACGATCGCCCCCGACGTCGTATCTAAGCTTGCCCACAAAATGCGGGATCCAGCAGTCGGTGCGGCGATGGGCCAAATGAAAGCCAGCAACCAGGCGGACACCTGGCTAACTCGCTTGATTGACATGGAGTACTGGCTTGCCTGCAACGAGGAGCGCGCGGCACAAGCTCGCTTCGGTGCAGTTATGTGTTGCTGCGGCCCATGTGCGATGTACCGTCGGTCTGCTATGCTTTCGCTGCTCGATCAGTACGAGACGCAGCTTTATCGCGGCAAGCCGAGTGACTTCGGCGAAGATCGCCATTTGACGATTCTCATGCTGAGCGCAGGCTTTCGAACTGAGTATGTTCCGAGTGCCATCGCGGCGACAGTCGTTCCAGACACGATGGGTGTTTATCTACGCCAACAACTACGCTGGGCACGCAGCACCTTTCGGGATACTTTGCTTGCGCTCCCCGTACTGCCTGGTCTCGATCGATATCTCACGCTGGACGCAATCGGGCAAAATGTCGGCCTGCTACTTCTTGCGCTGTCGGTATTGACAGGAATTGGCCAGTTTGCGCTGACCGCCACACTACCCTGGTGGACGATCCTGGTCATTGGATCCATGACTCTTGTCCGCTGTAGCGTGGCTGCCTATCGCGCCCGCGAACTGAGGTTTCTGGGTTTTGCTCTCCACACGCTTGTGAACATCTTTCTCTTAATTCCCTTGAAGGCCTATGCCCTTTGTACCCTATCCAATAGCGACTGGCTGTCGCGCGGATCAGTCGCGATTGCGCCCACGGTTGGGCAGCAGGGCGCTACCAAAATGCCAGGGCGGGCGACATCTGAAATTGCCTATAGTGGCGAGTGATGAACGCGTCACTGCAGCTCAAAATCTGGGACAAGAAATGAACGGGCAATTAACGAATTTGAAGACGACGATCGCTGATCCGCACCAGGATCATCTCATCCTATCGGAGCGGCAGCACCAATCGAAATTTAAGGCAATGGATTCGCCTTCTGGCTCATTGTCCCCAGTCGCAATCGACCTGGCCGGCGTTTCGAAATCATATGGTGGTAAAATCGTCGTCAATGACTTGTCGTTTACTATCGCCGCAGGAGAATGTTTTGGTCTTTTAGGACCGAACGGCGCAGGTAAAAGCACGATCACCCGTATGATCCTCGGAATGACGTCGCCGAATGCAGGCAAGATCACTGTACTCGGAGCGCAGGAGCCGGGCCAGGTTCGCTTGGCGCGCGCGAAAATCGGGATCGTGTCTCAGTTCGATAATCTCGACCTGGAATTCACGGTCCGCGAGAACCTTTTGGTATACGGCCGCTACTTCCGCATGAGCACCCGAGAAATCGAAACGGTGATCCCATCGCTGCTTGAATTTGCGCGACTTGAAAGCAAGGCGAATACGCGTGTGGCAGACCTATCGGGAGGGATGAAGCGACGCCTCACTTTGGCGCGTGCGCTCATTAATGACCCGCAGCTACTCATTTTGGACGAGCCGACCACTGGCCTCGACCCACACGCGCGCCACTTGATCTGGGAACGACTTCGATCGCTGTTGGCATGCGGCAAGACAATTCTTCTGACGACCCATATCATGGAAGAGGCTGAGCGGTTGTGCGACCGGCTGTGCGTGCTTGAAGCTGGGCGAAAGATCGCCGAGGGCCGACCGCATGCCCTGATCGAGGAGCAGATTGGCTGTCCTGTGATCGAAATTTATGGCGGCGATCCGCAGGAGCTTAGTCTCTTGATCAGGCCGAATGCTAGGCGACTGGAGATCAGCGGAGAGACCCTGTTCTGCTACACGCCTGATCCAGAGCAGGTGCGCGCGCAGCTGCGTAGATATACGGGCCTGCGCTTGCTGGAGCGTCCACCAAATCTAGAAGATGTCTTCTTGCGGTTAACCGGACGCGAGATGGAGAAGTAGAATGAGCGTAGCAGCATTATCCGCCGGCGGTTTAAATTGGCTCGCAGTTTGGCGCCGGAACTATTTGGCTTGGAAAAAAGCGGCGTTGGCATCCATTCTGGGAAATCTAGCCGATCCCATTATATATCTATTCGGGCTCGGCGCTGGATTGGGAGTGATGGTGGGGCGCGTTGACGGCGTATCGTACACTGCTTTTTTGGCGGCTGGAATGATCGCGACAAGCGCGATGACTGCTGCAACCTTCGAGACTATCTATGCGGCCTTTGGCCGAATGGAGGGCCAGCGCACCTGGGAAGCAATGTTATACACGCAGCTCAGGCTGGGGGATATCGTCGTTGGGGAAATGGCGTGGGCGGCAACCAAGGCGTCGCTCGCAGGCACCGGTATTGGTATCGTCGCCGCCATGTTGGGATACACTCACTGGCTGGCTCTTCTCTACGCTCTTCCGGTCATCGCCATCACGGGCTTAGCCTTTGCGAGCCTTGGAATGGTCGTCACGGCCCTCGCGCCCAGCTACGATTATTTCATATTTTATCAAACGCTGGTCATCACACCGATGTTGTTTTTGTCAGGCGCAGTCTTTCCCGTAGACCAGTTGCCCGTAGCATTCCAACAGATAGCCGCCTTCTTGCCCTTGGCACATTCGATAGATGTTATCCGCCCGACGATGCTGGGCCAACCAATCGCCAATGTCTCCCTGCATATCGGCGTTCTCTGCATCTACATAGTCGTACCATTCCTCGTGTCGACCGCATTGCTTCGGCGGCGACTAATGCGGTGACGGATGCTGCTTCACATCATCATCAGAATCAATCCGGTCGGTTTGCTTTGCTTGGCCCGGCATCTCGCAAGTCGTATGGAGGCCAGGCGACGGCGCGTCTCCTGGTAAGCGACTGGCCTTGTGATGACGGTGAGGAAAGGCTGCCGTCAAGGGTGCCGACACATTGCGTGCGGTCAGTGCGGGTATCGCCGCTGTCTCGCTCGTGCAGCAGGGAGTTGAAGAGCGGCGACCGGATCTGCCCTCAAGCGCAAAACGGTCCAAATTCAAGTGCTAGCCGCCTTCAACGTCACGTGTGCGCCGAGAGCCCGCCCCATCTGGCATGTCCCGGATGCACCACTCCTTCTCACCAAGTTGCTTCGAGCACCATGTTCAGCGGCGTCTGGGCTGCTCGTCTGACATGTGTGAACCCGCCTGACCGGATCACCTCCGTCAATCGCTTCTCTCCCGCCTGAGCGCCAAGTGCTAATCCCGTCTCCTGCGCCAGGGAGGTGGGAACGCAGATCATCGTCGAGGCGGAGTAGTAGAGCCGCCCGACCGGGTTGATATTCTCCTCAAGCGTGTCTCCCGCCAAAGGCTCGACGACCATCCAGGTGCCGCCTTCCTTCAGTGCTTTTTTGATATGAGACGCCGCGGCTTCCGGGTCGCCCATGTCGTGTAGGCAGTCGAAGCAGGTGATCAGATCGAAGTCGCTACCGTCGAAGTCCTGCGCGCGGCCCACCTCAAACTGCACGTTCGTCAAACCGTGCGCTTCAGCGTGCGCTTTCGCAGCCGCGATCGAGCCCAAATGAAAGTCGTAACCCGTGAACTGGGATTTGGGAAAGGCCTGCGCCATCAGAACCGTTGATACCCCGTGCCCGCATCCGACGTCGGCGACCGTTGCACCCGATTTCAACTTGGCGTTCACGCCATCGAGCGCCGGCAGCCACTCCTGGACCAGCGCATTGACGTAACCAGGGCGGAACAGCCGCGCGACAGCGCAGAACATGCAGCCAGCCTGGTCACCCCAGGCAACGCCTTCACCTGTCTTGAAGGCAGACTGCACCTTCGCCTGATTTCCGACCATGGCGGCAGCCGTATCGAAGGCGCCAATCAGGTTGACCGGGCTGTCGGGTTCAGCAAACACGTAGGCCTGCTCGGGCGTGAGCGAGAACCGGCCATTCTCGTAATGCACATAGCCCGAAGCCGCCTGCGCTGCCAACCACTCGCGCACATAGCGAGGCGTGCATCCCGCGGCCACGGCAACCTCCTCGGCCGTCGCGGGTCCGATCGCCTTCAGCGTCTTGTAGAGGCCAAGGTCATCGCCGATCCGCACCAGCGGCACGCTGAATGCACCACCAAGGTCGCCAAAGATGCGGTCCACGAGCTCCTTAAGCGTTGTTTCGTTGAGTTGGGTCATGTCGGATTCCTCCTGATATACGGGCAATCTTTTGCCAATCGTCGTCTTCAACGGACCGGCAAAGGATGGATGCTCTCGATGGGGCGTATGAACTGCTTGCGCTTTGCACTTCGTCTATCGACCGGCGCACGCACTCTAACTGGATAGCCTCCTCGCATCGACAGTGACGGGCAGGCGCCTGTTCTGCGACAGGTCGGGAAGAGCAATCTGCCATCCGTTTTTCAGCAGAATAAAGCCGCCCCATAGGCTTTTGTGCTCAACCGAGATGATCGGTTCCTCGAGGTCTTTCTTGTGAATATAGGCCGATAAGCCGACGTCAGTTCTGCTGATTGTCACTCTCATGCATGTTCCTTCTCGCTGGCTGCTTTGGGAGCTTTCAAAGTCGAGCGTTATCAAAGCCCATTATTCTGGTTGGAAATATCCCCAGGCCGATACCTCCGTTATGGCTCTACATCAGATTTGGGCGGAATCCGCTCACTGGATGTGATACCGGTAGTACGCAATTTTCTAACCGCATGTTCGCCCGCTCGTCTCATTTTTCGCGCTTTAGTCGGTGGCGATCAAGCAGGGACGCAGGTCTTTGGCATCGGACACACCGAAGCGCATTGTTGCGTGTCAAACTCACCCTTGCACTCGGTACATTTTTTTGAATCCACAACATATCCTTCACCTTTGAAACTGATCGCATCTGAGGGACATGCAAATTCGCAAGAGCCGCACTGGGTGCACTGGGATGCAATGATCTTATAAGCCATGTTTCAACTCCTGAGTCAGTCAGAGGGGTAACGCCGTCGGCATCGACGGCTTGCGGTCAAACTCGGCGATGTACAGCGCGCCGATCGCAGTCTCGATGTAAGCATAGGCAAATGCGTCCGTTGCTCGCACGCCAGCTTTTGCCAACCGCTTCTTTGGTCCATCGCCAATTTTGGCAGAGAGCAGAATATCGATACCGTCGAGTGCAACGATGATTTGATCCAGAGCGCTCTCCTCGCCTACGCCACCCAAGCAATATGGCAGAACCTTACGGTGTCCCACCAAGTTGATCCCTTTTCGAGAGACGGCATACAATTGGAGTTCTCTTACCTGACCGAAATGTTCGTTGATCCGGCCGCCACCTTTAGTCGCCACGGCAACGACAAGAGTTCCCGACGAACCCAGTGACTTGACTGCTTTGTTCGCGTCCAATTTTGCTGCAAATTGATCCTCTCGCTCATGCTCGACCAGCTTCCGATATACCTCGCGCTTGTTGGCATCGTATCCAGCTTTGGTGGAGATTTGGTCGAGGGCAAACTCTCGCTCACGATCATCGCCCAGCAAACCGATGGCGTCGGCCCGGCACTGTTGGCAGTGGCGCATAAGCTTAACGTTACCATCGAGACAGTCTTGAAGTGCCTTTAGTTCGAACTGCTCCGGGCAACGCTGACCCGTGAGACCGTAATAAGTACCATGCGAATGCTTTGAAATCAGGGGCACAACATTGTGCATGAATGCCCCGCGGTCTCTGATCCATTGGTTAACTTCCACGAGGTGCGTGTCATTGACGCCTGGAATCATAACCGAATTGATTTTGGTGAGGATGCCGCGTTCGGTCAGCATTTCCAAACCCAACATTTGGCGCTCGTGAAGGATCCTGGCACCTTCTATCCCAGTGTATCGACGATGACCGTGGAGTATCCATGGATAGATCTTCGCCCCGACTTCCGGATCCACCATGTTGATGGTGATCGTCACGTGATCGACGTTCATGTCAGCTAGCTCATCGACATGGTCCGGAAGCGCCAATCCATTCGTAGAAATGCATAGTTTGATGTCAGGTATTTCTCTGGCAACGCCTTCAAACGTCGCTACTGTTTTCTTCCAGTCGTAACAAGCGTCGCCCGGTCCGGCAATGCCGATTACGGAAAGCTCCGGCACTTTGCTGGCGACGGCAATCACCTTGCGTAGTGCCTGGTCGGGAGTTAGCTTGACTGATGCGACCCCGGGACGGCTTTCGTTGGTGCAGTCATATTTGCGATTGCAGTAGTTGCACTGGATGTTGCAGGCAGGTGCGACCGCGACATGCATGCGAGCAAAATAGTGATGGGCTTGCTCTGAAAAGCAGGGATGGTCTTTGATTCTCTCCCAGATCCGCGCATCCATGTCATCCGTCACCGAAAGGTCATAGGACGAAGATGCGCGGCCGCCGCGCATAGCGGGCGCCATCGGCGCCCGGTCGAAGGGGGCGCTGCTGGTCATCCCGACCTCTATTTCCGGTTCCGACATCGCATTGTTCCATTGGCTAGGAAAGGTTAAACCTCCAAAAGCAAGATCGATTCCGGTCGACGAGACATTGCTGTTTAAGCGCTTATGTCGCCTTTACCGCCCGTTTCCGCGCTCGCTGTCGGAGATGTTTTGTAGCAATCAAGGCAGGATTGCGCCCGAAGTCGCTTCTCCGGCAACCAAAGCTTACGATGCTCTTGACATCGCTCACCTTCACTCTTTGATCACATCGATACCAAACCGGCGCAGCGCATAGCCCACCTGCCGCGGCGTTTTCCCTAGTATACGAGCCGCCTTGGCCTGTACCCAACCAGCCTTCACCATTGCATTGATCAGCCGATCACGCTCAGTGAGACCGGGTGCCTCCACTGTGGCTGCGGAACCCGTGAGAGTACCTGCGTTGGCCCCCAGTCCGCCTAACGTTGCATCTCGTGGGTTGAGACGATGCACCGCGTCGTTGCCAATACCGTCGTGGGCGTCTTTCCAGAGGAGCGCCGAAGAACACTGGTCTTGCTGACAGGCAAAATCTGATGAAGCGATCGTATTTGAACTGGCGAGAGTAGCGGTCCTTTGTACGCAATTGTCCAGCTCACGAACATTGCCGGGAAAGGCGCATTTCGACAAAATGTCTATTGCCGACGGCGCGAAGTCGAGATCTCGATCATTTGCCTTGTTGAATTGCTCGAGAAACACTTGCGCTAGAAGCGAAATGTCTCCGTCGCGCTGCCGAAGCGGCGGCAAAATGATGGGCACCACATTGATCCGGTAATAGAGGTCGGCTCTGAACTCCCCTCGAAGGACGGCCACTTCAAGGTTTTTGTTGGTGGCGCATATAACTCGGACGTCTACTTTCAATGTCTTCGTTCCGCCGAGACGTTCGAATTCGCCTTCCTGTAACACGCGCAATAACTTCGCCTGGAATTGTGGTGATACATCGCCAATTTCATCAAGCAACAGCGTTCCGCCATTGGCCAGTTCGAAGCGTCCAGCTCGTTGAAGGAGAGCGCCGGTGAAAGCACCCTTCTCATGGCCAAACAATTCGGATTCCAGAACGGTTTCCGACAGCGCGGCGCAATTCAACTTAATAAACGCCTTGCTTTTCCGTATCGATAACGCGTGTATTGCTCTTGCAAAGCATTCCTTGCCAGTGCCGCTCTCTCCTCTCAAGAGCACCGCGGAGTTCGTCGCCGCCACGATATTGGTGGTAGCTAATACCCTCTTGAGCGCGGGGCTCTCCCCAACGATCCAGTCGATTTTATCGAGCTGGGTGGGTTGAGGCTTGGAATTGATTTTCGGAATCTGTCCTGCTTGTTGTTCCTCGGCGACTGCGCCGCCATCGCTGCACAATTCGCGATAGCGCTGGCAGGTTAAGCCGATCAGGACGGCAATCATTGCCAGAAGGGCTTCGTCCTCATCTCCGCTTTTCTGCGCGAAATCAATCCACAATGCGCCAATTGCTTTCCGGTTTACTTTAACGGGGAGAACGGCAGAATTTTTCCCAAAGTGCTTCTCACCGCTAGTGATGACACGATTTATTGCGTCCGCGTGTTCAATCGTAAGAGAACGCGAGCGAACGTCGTGCCCAATGGGAGCCCGCACGTTTATCCAGGGCTCTCCTCCGGCGCCGTGAATCACGATTCCGCCATCGCGCAATTGCAGATGCTTGACGAGGGCGTTCATCGCAGCCTTCAGTACGTTGTCTAGAGGAAAAGAAGAGATGAGCTCTTTGGATATGTCGTAGAGTATATGGAGCCGCGCCTCTGGTTTAATCATGCCTACAAACAGGGGAGGGTGCACTGCTTTTTACCCTGGTGCGCGAAATATGCTAACGCATATTCCTAAGTTAAAAATACGTGTTCCGGCGGCATAGAAAATTGCCTTTCGAAAGGTGATGAGTGGATGCACACTCAATCGCCGCCGCTAATGCAGCTGGATCGGTCGCTGCTATTCCGGCGGAGGTAGGGACTCCTCATCCAAATTTGAAGAGGACCCCGAACCCGCCCCGGGGATAATTCCATTTGATGTCGCCACTCGCTTCGCATAGCACTCTGCATGTGCCGCATTCCAAACAGCCATCGGAAACAATCGCCACCTGACCAATTTCGTTCACTTCGTAGCATTTGGCCGGACAGACTTGCGTCAAGGCGAGCAGGTTCGGGCTTGGCGACCGGTGCGGTCGCACTGTGATATGCGGACGTCCAGTGTCGACGAGATATCGGTTTTGGTACAGCTTGTCCTCAATGCGCTCAATGATGGTCGCCTTCATCGAATTTTCCTTTAACGCCAAGATGCGGCGGAGCGGACCGCGTCGCTGATCAACCCCCAACGGGATCGTGCCTTGACAAAGGAGGCAGCTGTAGCCTTCTCCCTGTTGATTTTAGGTGCACCGTCGACACGCACAAAATTTTGCGCTGCCTGTGATATAAGCGTTGGATAGGTCATGAAAAAATTGTGACTGTCGGTGTGGAGGAGGCTTGGAAGATCTTTGTGTTTGATCAGGTCTTTCATGACGAACGACTTATCCAGCATGCCCTTATAGAGAGAGAGATTGCGCTTCGTCATCAAGCCGCCACGGCTCTTTATCTGAGAGATCGCTTCGCCGGCCATGAGGCCTGATGTCATCGCGAGGTTTGATCCCTCCCTATGCACGGCATTGTTTAGTTGCGCCGCATCGCCCACGACCACCCACCCGTCGCCAAAGAGTTGCGGGATTGCCTTGAAGCCCCCTTCGGGAATAAGATGCGCGGCGTATTCTTTTATCTCTGATCCGGCCAGTAATGGTCGGATCGAGGGATGTCGCTTGAAGGCGTCAAGAAGGCGGTACGGATTTTCCATGCCTTCTGCTAAACCGGAGACGAGGCAGCCGATCCCCACCGAGATCGACTCCTTGTTGGTATAAAGGAAGCCCAGTCCGGCCATTCCGCGTGAGATCGTGCCGCCGGCTTCGATCACACAGCCTTCGCTACCGTTGAGGCCGAAGCGCTCTGCGATGACCTCTTCCGGCATGAAATGCATTTCCTTGACAGCGAGTGCCACGTTTTCCGGCTTCGGCATATCGCGTAACCCGGCTCGTGTTCCAAGCAGTCCGTTCACGCCCTCAGCAAGGACGACTACGTCCGCGAGGATCACACCGCCCTCTCGGTCCGTGTGAACGCCTATTACTTTACCGTTCAGGTCCCAAGCGAGTCTGGTCGCTGTCGTTTCACAAAGGACTGTGCCTCCCGCCTCGCGCACCTTGCGTGAGAACCATTTGTCAAACTGGGCGCGGATGATCGTATAACGGTTTGGCTTCAGTTCATTGAAGTCATCAGAGCGATAGTGCACGCCCGTGTGCGACGAGTCATCCATTAGCCAGAATCGTTGCTCGACCAGATGCCGTTCAAGAGGGGCGTCATCGCGGAATTCTGGGATAATCGCCTCCAACATGTTGGCGTACAATATAGCCCCTTGAACATTCTTAGAGCCCGAATGTTCTCCGCGCTCCAGCTGCAGCACTTTTAGACCGCGACTAGCCATCGAATACGCTGCGGCGTTACCGGACATCCCGGCACCAATGACGATCGCGTCGAACTTACTCTTGGTCATCTAGCCTTCCTCGGTCCATAACCTTGATAGAGTTGTGCGGTGGCATTCGCTTGGCGAAAGCTTCTGTCAACGCCGGCAAGAACTCCAGCGCGCAAGCGACAACGCCGATGTGGGCGAAGTCAAAGATCGGAGCGTTCTGGTCGAGGTTGATAGCGACAATCAGATCGGCTCCTTCGACGCCAACGCGATGCTGGACCGCGCCAGATATTCCCGCCGCGATGTAGAGCTTGGGTCTAATGGTATGGCCGGACTGACCAATTTGTCGATCAGCAGGCATCCAGCCTTTTTGGACCAGTGGGCGCGAGCACCCGACTCCCCCGCCGATCGTCGTTGCCAGGTTTCTCAAGTATTGCAGGTTTCCTGCAGTGCCGAGGCCGAGACCGCCGCCAACCACAATGTCGGAGTTGGCCAGATCGGATTGCTCAGACCCACTGTTGCAAAGGAACGCGAGGACTTTGGTGACGATCTCCTCCTCAACCATCAGGAGTTGATGTTGGATAACGCGTCCGATTGGCTTATCCACACGTTGCGGCGTCGCCATGACCCTGGACCGCACCGTTGCCATTTGCGGCCGGCTGTTCAGCGTGTAGATCGTGCACAACAAGGACCCGCCGAAAGTTGGCCGCGTTGCTGCGAGTGAACCATCTCCATCCACATCCAGCTCGGTGCAATCAGCCGTAAGCCCTGTTTGTAAGGTCGTTGCTACAGCACCGGCTAGGTCGCGGCCGAGCGTGGTCGCGCCGAGAAGGAGAATTTCTGGTTTGTGAGTAGTGACCAGATCCGTCAAAGCCTTGGTGAAGGGTGCGTTTCGATAGTTGTCGAGGAGGGGCGATTCTACCAGATAGGCGACATCAGCTCCGTAAGCGAAGGCCTCTTCGATCGCAGGCTTGGTGCCCACGCCTTCAGACGAACCGAGGATTACCCCGGCCAGTTGGACACCCAGTTTGTCAGCTAGTCTGCGGCCTTCGCCGAGGAGTTCAATTGATACGGGATGAACATTGCCGCGCTCAAGTTCCATGAAGACCCAGACATGCCGGTGATCTTCGAAACACTTAAGCAGCTTTTTCCCTGAGCTGGCGCGGCCGACCGCGTTTGCCGTCGTTTCATTTTTTCTAGCGACCAAAATCTACTCCTCGCTGCTCACCGATTGCCATGGGACGTGAGCTTGCGTTCCAAAACAGGCTGGCGGGCAAAAATTGCAGCGACCGTCTCCGCGGCGACCTCGGCCAACGTTTTGTCGTTAATCTCCATTTGCATAGCTTTTTCGGCGCGCGGACCAGGAGCGAATACTCGCTTCACGACCGTCGGCGATCCCCGCAGGCCGCATTTGGTCAACTCCCCAATGCCGGCGTCAGCGGCCCCCCATTTAAGAACCGGGCTTCGCGCTGCACGGAAGGCGTCATCAAGAGAACCCCGGCGGATAGCATTGACACCTTCCAGCACGGTGATGAGACATGGCAACGTGCTCTTCAGCATCTGCGTGCCGCTCTCCGCGTGCCGTTCAACCATGAGCTCGCGCGAAGTGGGATCAATGGAGACAATCTTCGTTACGTAAGTCAGTTGCTGGAGGTTCAACCTCTTTGCAATTCCGGGTCCGACCTGGGCCGTGTCGCCGTCAATTGTCTGCTTTCCCGTAAAGACGATATCAGGCGCCCCATAGCTCTCGCCAATCTTCGCTACTGCTTGAGAAAGAGCATACGAGGTCGCCAGCGTGTCAGATCCAGCAAAGTGGCGGTCGGTCAGAAGCACTGCGCGGTCTGCGCCGTGGGTAAGGGCTTTGCGTAGCGCTTGCTCAGCCATGGGCGGTCCCATCGTCAGAACGGTCACCTCGCCCCCATAGCGGTCACGAACTTGAAGTGCCTCTTCGAGAGCAAACAGGTCGTAAGGGTTAATGATGGTCGGTACGCCTTGGCGCATGATCGTATTTGTCACCGGGTGGACGCGTATCTGCGCAGAGTCAGGCACTTGTTTGATACAGACCACGATGTGCATAGTCGTTTAAGCTCCCCAATCGGATTCGGGCTTTAGGGACCCGGCTAACTTTGAGCACTGCTCGCGCCAATAAAGTTGCGCCGCAAGAAGATGCTGTCCGGGTTCAGGTTGATGCCCTCCTCAATGGCCGAGAGCGCCGTCTTCCAATTCTTAATCTCTGTCGCCGCCGAGACTCGATCATGGAACTAATCGCCGCAGCATAAGTCTCGCCTTCAGCAATCCGCTCCTTTTCGGCATTCTTTGCTTCCGCGCTGGCGCGCCAGCTGCCGTTAATCACTTTTGGCAAAACGTCCTCGAGCATAATCAGATCACCGATAAAGGCGATACTACAGTCTCGGTCGACAACGAACGTCTTTGGAACGTGGAACGACAGGCTGGCTTTGAGCCAAACCTCTTTCATTTCGCCTGAGTGGTCGAACCCCATCCGAATGCTCGTATTCGGGAGCGATTTGGTTATAGACGCGTCCACCTGGGCTCGGGCGTCGTCAGCCGTTGCAGCTTCCTCACTTGCTGCGATCCCGATGAACTCAACTCCCGTGTCGCTGAATTTCGCCAGATCGGATATCTCCTTCCCGCAATAACCCCAGGTAGTCGAAAAGAACGCAACGATGCATATTTTGCCGAGCTGGATTTTGGAAAGCGGATCGCCGCGCAGCCAGTTCTGCACTTTGATCGAAGGGGCTGGAGAGCCGCTACTTAAACTAGAGGCCATGTTTTATGCTCCACAGTATTTTATGGGCCGCTTCGTGCTAGAGGAATGAGCCCTTCCGGCCAAGTATCAGGTCGATTTGTTTTGATATTGAAAGGCCATCGCGGCGATCGTTCCATAGGTTGGACATTGAACGTTTGTGATCCCGTCTTCTGAAATGGCTTCTGCGGATGCGGCGTGACATTGCAAATTCCTTCTTCTGAGAGCGTGACGATATTCACCGTCGTGACGGGAAGGTGCCGAGGTCTGATGCAGATGATGCAGGAGGCCATTCCAAATCCCCTCGCTATTTAAGTCGATTGCTGGAGGGACAGCCTCCTTCCAATGCCGATCAGACCGGGGCCGTGTCGCCGTCAATTGTCTGCTTCCCGACGAAGACGATACCAGGCCTCCGAAGTCCGGCACTTGCTTGATACAGACCACGATGTGCATAGGCGTTAAGCTCCCAATCGGATTTGGGCTTTAGGGACCCGGCTTACTCTGAGCACTACTCGTGCCAATCAGGTTGCGCCGGTAAGCCTTCGAGATTGCACATGTTTCGTTGTCGTTATGCGGAGGGGTTTTGTAGGGGTGCCGACATGTCGTGTCGCAATCCGCCCCGATCACCACAGCGAACCGAGGGGCGGTTCGATAGGCTTCAGGTCGGATAAGTCCACGATAGCTGCGCCACGAGCCGGAAGGTTTCAACGCCGAATAATACGCCGGGAAATAGCAAGGGGACTGAAGTTCTGGTGCGGTGGGCGTGTATCGAGATTCGGTTTACCGTTGATAGTCTGACTAGCGACACCGTATGCGCGATCAGAAGCACAGCGATCGAGAGAATAACGTTGCGGGCGCCTAGTGAGGTTGGACAAGCGGTTTAACTGGACGTTGCGGCGTGAGCAGGATCATTGGCAGATGCGTAGAGAAATCCTTGCTGGGAATCTCAATCGAAAGCCGTCCATAAACGCTGCCGCAGCGCATCGAGCTCTTTCTCCGCCTCAATCGTTACATCAACGCCGTTCTGATCGGCTGGGCGAGCTACCGTATGATCAAATGAACAAGCCGAAGCCACTTGATCTGACGCGACTTGCTACATTGAGCCAGCGCCATCCTTCAGACGCATGACAACAATCCAACATTGTCGTCACCTTTGTCAGATCAGCGACAAAGGTTACCTCCTCGATCGCGCGCCTTTTCCGCCCACATAACTGGAATAGCAGGGAATTATTGTTCGTCATCTAATCGGCCTGCTTGGCATGAATCTTGAGAGCTATTGCGAGGCAGCGGAAACGGCCGCCGCCGCGTTGCGGAATAACCGCATTGCTTCGAACACAGGAAGGAACGCCAAGCATGGCAGCTCTGCGTCAGATTTTATGGAAAGGGCGGATTTGGCAAGTCCACTACGTCCCAAAACACGCTAGCGGCCCTCTTGGACCATCGCGTACCACGGATACCGGTGATCATTCGAATTGGGATACGCTAAATGGCCAGCAAGTTGAAAAAGGCCCTGACACGTCTTGTTGATGCGGCCAAGCACCTCAACATCGACCCGATAATTCTTGAAAGATGGGCGTCCCCGAAAGCGACCACGCACGCCCGTCTGACGATCCAAATGGACGACGGTTCACACAAGCACTTTCCGGCCTTGCGCTGCCGCTATGACGATACCCGCGGCCCAACCAAGGGCGGCATTAGATATCACCCTAGTGTAACGGCAGATGAAGTAGAGACGCTCGCCCTCCTGATGACTGTCAAGTGCGCAGTGGTGGACCTGCCATTTGGTGGCGGCAAAGGCGGCGTCCAGATTGATCCTCACCCTCTCTCCAAGACTGAACTGGAGCGTCTTGCGCGTGGCTATGTCCGTTGCTTTGCCCATGTCATCGGGCCCAACCGCGACATCCCGGCGCCCGACGTCAACACCAACGCAACGACCATGGCATGGATGGCGGACGAATACGCTTCTATCGTTGGCGAATGGACGCCGACGGTCACCACCGGTAAGCCAATCAGCCTTGGTGGCTCGCTTGGCCGTGATGATGCGACGGCCCGTGGCGGCTATTATCTCCTCCAATTCCTGGCGAAGGACCTCGGCTTTACTCCGGGTGCACGAGCCGCGATCCAAGGCTTCGGCAACGCCGGATCTCACATGGCGCAGTTGCTCGAATCGGCCGGATACAAGATCGTGGCCGTTTCCGACTCAAAGGGTGCAATTCGTTGCCCGGCGGGCCTCGATATCAAAAAGCTGAATGCTGCTAAAGAGCGCAACGGAGGCGTTACCAGCTTCGCGAGTTCAGACGGTGTCTCGAGAATTGCTGCCGACGAACTGGTTTCGGTGGATTGCGACCTGCTCGTTTTGGCAGCCCTGGAGGACATGGTCCACGCGGGTAACGCTGCCAACGTAAAGGCTCCGATCATTCTTGAACTCGCCAACGGCCCGATCACGCTGGAGGCTGATGAGATCCTCAAGAACAGGGGCGTTGTCATTCTTCCGGATATCCTCGCGAATGCGGGTGGGGTCGCTGTCTCGCATTTCGAATGGGTGCAGAACCGCCAAGGCGACCGTTGGCTCATTGAGGACATACATGCCCGGCTGAAGACGAAGATGGAAGAGGAAGGAGCCGCAATATGGGCGTGTGCGAAGGACAAGAACATCACCCTGCGAAGCGCCGCCTACGTCCACGCGCTCTCACGACTTGTAGACGCTATTGAGGCGAAGGGGACTTAGCAATTCTTTGCAAGCTAATGGCCGAAAGGAGACCAGTACGAACCACCGCTGTGCGGAGTGACAGCTAAAACATCTAAGTCCGAGGCGCGGTTCATTGGAGTTTCGAAGTCGAGCGCCTCTGACATCCCTAGGCCTTCAGCCAAGATCAGGAGTGAAATGATGACCGATATCGTTGGGCACTACGTTGATCACGAAATGACGTCGCCATTTCAAATGGCGCAGCATTCAGCGAAGATCAAACCGATGGCGATCGATTTAGCGAAACGCGGGATCCTTTTAATCACAACCTGCCTGCGCGTTGAAGTCTATGGAGAAGAGTCTGCGCTCGGAAATATAGATCTTTTGTTCTCTGGTTTTCCGCGCGCGCTTGTCAAAGGTGCGAGGGCTGTTGCTAAGCGTCTCGCGGAGATCTCTTCCGGTGCTAAATCCCAGATCCTTGGGGAGCCCTACGTTAACGATCAAGTTTCGAATGCTGTCGCGCTCCTTGATCCGGCGCTTCCAATTTCTCGGATCGCACGGCTGGCACTAGGTGTGGGTCGCGCATCGCGAGAGCGACTGCACTTCATCGCACCGTTCAACTATGATCGAATTGTTTACGACTTAATAGCCGAGCAATTTAAGGGGATAGAGGAACCCGGCCGTCTTTACATGATTGGGGCAGGTATGCTGGGGCGCGACCTAATCAGCACTGGAGGGGCAGATCGATTCCGTTCCACTGTAGTCGTAACGCGGAATCCCAAAAAACTTCGCAGGCGCCTCCGGGGCTCCTCTGACAGGGAAATCGCGATAATGCGTCCAGAAGAGATTGGGGGCGTTCGAGAGCTGCGATCATGCGCTGTTATCGCAACCGCCGATTTAAGTGAAGATTACAAAGCGGCTCTAAAGGGCGCCCTTCTGCGACTGGAGCCACGCATCATAGTGGACCTTTCGTCAATTCCGGTGCTGTCGAAATGCGCGGTCCCGAAGCTCAACTATGTGACTATGTACGACCAAGATTTTCTCAGGCTTATAGATCTGAACAATCAGCATTTGGTGTCTAAACTGCCTCTACTTCTTTCCGATATCGAGAGAACGCTACCGACGGCTGAGGTCTTCTAGACTACGTCATCTATTTACTCACGCAGGGGACACTCTTGTGGCCAGTAAATTGCGATGCAATACGCGAACCTTGGAAAAATGGGAACCTCTAGAGACAATTCAGTGCGAATTTGCCTTCGGATACAGCCTCGGACGGATGGAGGGTCAACACCCAATGCGAACAAAAGCACTCGTACTCATTGAAGGATCGAGAAGTAATGGTCTGCTGTACGTCCAGGCCGCCCGACGTCGTGGACTACAACCGATTACCCTGGCGGCTGATCCAACGCAGTATGACTACCTTATGGCGGAAGGCGGTAAGGCGATAATGGTCGATACTGACGATTTCGATTCGGTGAAGCGTGAGTGCCTCAATCTGGCTACGACCTATGATATTGCCGGGTTTGTCGGTTTTGCGACCCGCGGCGAGTCGGTTAACGTGACGGTCGGAAAGCTATGCCGGTGCTTCGACCGACCAGGTCCGGACCCCCTTTTGATCGAACGTTGCTGCGACAAATTTAATCAACGTCAGCTCCTGACGCAAAATGGCCTGCCAGTGCCGACCTTTCGATGGGCAGCTAGTGCAATGACTGTGGATAGGGCTGCCGCTAACATCGGGTTCCCGGTTATTGTTAAGCCCGCAGTTGGGAACGGAAGCAGCGGTGTCCGATTATGTCGCGATGCCGCTGAGTTAGCCGAACACACAACCTATCTGCTGGGAGGGGCTTTCCCCTGGCGGTCTTCGCCGACAATACTTGTTGAGGAGTTCGTAGAAGGGCCTTTTTATGACGTTGTTACAATGGGGAACGCAGTCATTGCGATTGGTTCAGCCGAATTTGGGCCCCCGCCTCATTTCGTTCCTCGTAGAAGCATGTTTCCAGCCCAGCTAACTGATGAGGAGCACGAGGGTATCACGGATGTCTCGTTGAGGTGCTTGCAAGCACTCGGCCTCGGCTGGGGCCCAGCAAATGTTGAACTCCGCTGGACAAAACGAGGCCCAGTCGTGATGGAAGTCAACCCACGGCTTCCGGGTTGGACCACTTCTCGGCTGGTCCAGTTGGCCTACGGTCTAGATGTCATCGAACAACACATCAACCTTGTTATCGGGGAAAAGTGCGACCTGCATACAAGCCGCTCCCGCGTCGCGGCTGCCCATTTTTTCGTACCTGATCGGGACGGCACACTGGCTCACATCAGAGGTACCGATCTGGCGGAGATTGTACCAGGGATCGCTGAGGTTAGATTCCATGTTGACCCGGGAGCCTCTCTTGTCAGGAAAGGTGATTATCTAGACATAATTGGACATGTTATCGCCGCTTCGACCAACCACGCTGAAGCCGAGGCGATACTTCACCGAGCGTTGAACCTAGTCGATTGGGCTGTAGCGCCATCTCCGGATGAACAGGGCAACGGGAGACTGCTTGGCACTGAACCACGGAGTGTTTCAAGACCTGGTACCTTCTAAGATACGACGGAGATATGTATGTTTCTCAAAGCCGACGGAACTCAAGTGTGGTTGCGGAGTTCGACCAGATTGCCGTATTTGTCCCTGGTCGGCGCCATTGAAACTTCAGAGAGCTATGACGTAATCCGATCCAGACTTTCTCGAGCTTACGAAATGTTCCCCGGAATGGCATCCGATGACGCATTCCTGGTGCTAGAAGCCGAGGGCAGTAAATTGGTCTTCTGCGCTCGGCCGGACAAAGTGTGCGCGTTGTTGTTCCTGGGAAAATTCACACTCGCCGGAGACAAGCAACGAATCGGTTTGCTCGAGAGTTGCTTTGAATTGATGGTAAACTCTGTAAACGAAATCAGCTTGCGGGTGGGCGCGACGATTCATTTCGAGGTCGTGCAATCAGAACTCGCTTCACAAGCTTGAGGTTTTT
>NZ_JAWDIV010000030.1:0-86259 GCF_032464655.1 Rhizobium sp. 25PS6 | reverse complement strand
TTCCTGTGCTTGTCACAGGAATCCAGTGCGCCCAAGTCCTTGGGCGCGAGAGGGAATATTTTCCAAAATAAAGAGTCATTCACCGCGCGGACGCGCGGTGGCTGGATTCCTGTGACGAGCACAGGAATGAGGGCGTTTTCATTATGCCGTGGCCGACAAAACGAAGGACAAATGACATGAAAGCCCAACCGAAAGCCTCGCACTTCATCGACGGCGAATATGTCGAGGATACCGACGGCACCGTCATCGAGAGCCTCTATCCCGCGACCGGCGAGGTGATCGCCCGGCTGCATGCCGCAACGCCTGCGATCGTCGAAAGGGCGATCGCCGCCGCCAAACGCGCCCAGCCGGGATGGGCGGCGATGAGCCCGATGGCGCGTGGGCGCATCCTGAAACGGGCGGCCGACATCATGCGCGAGAGAAACCGGGCGCTCTCCGAACTGGAAACGCTCGATACCGGCAAGCCGATCCAGGAGACTGTTGTCGCAGACCCGACCTCGGGTGCGGATGCCTTCGAATTCTTCGGCGGCATTGCGCCGGCCGGCCTCAACGGTTCGCATATCCCGCTCGGCCAGGACTTCGCTTATACCAAGCGGGTGCCGCTCGGCGTCTGCGTCGGCATCGGCGCCTGGAACTATCCGCAGCAGATCGCCTGCTGGAAAGCTGCGCCGGCGCTGATCTCAGGCAATGCCATGGTGTTCAAACCGTCGGAGAACACGCCGCTCGGGGCGCTGAAGATCGCTGAGATCCTGCACGAGGCGGGACTGCCGAAAGGGCTCTTCAATGTGATCCAGGGCGACCGCGACACCGGGCCGCTGCTCGTCAACCATCCCGATGTCGCCAAGGTGTCGCTGACCGGCTCGGTGCCGACCGGCCGCCGGGTGGCGGCGGCGGCCGCCGGCAACCTCAAGCACGTGACGATGGAACTCGGCGGCAAGTCGCCGCTGATCGTTTTCGACGATGCCGATCTCGATTCGGCGGTTGGGGGCGCCATGCTCGGCAATTTCTATTCGACCGGCCAGGTCTGCTCGAACGGCACGCGCGTCTTCGTGCAGAAGGCTATCAAGGACGAATTCCTGAAGCGGCTGAAGGTCCGCACCGAGGCGATGCTGATCGGCAACCCGATGGACGAGGCGACGCAGGTCGGGCCGATGGTCTCCTGGGCGCAGCGCGAGAAGGTGATCTCCTACATCGAGAAGGGCAAGACCGAGGGCGCGACACTCATTGCCGGCGGCGGCATTCCGAACAATGTCTCCGGCGAAGGCTACTATGTGCAGCCGACGGTGTTTGCCGATGTCACCGACGACATGACCATCGCCCGCGAGGAGATCTTCGGCCCCGTGATGTGCGTGCTCGATTTCGACGCCGAGGAGGAGGTGATCGCGCGCGCCAATGCCAGCGAATTCGGCCTTTCCGGCGGCGTCTTCACCGCCGACCTCACCCGTGCCCACCGCGTCGTCGACCGGCTGGAAGCGGGCACGCTGTGGATCAACACCTATAATCTCTGCCCGGTAGAAATCCCCTTCGGCGGCTCGAAACAATCCGGCTTCGGCCGCGAGAATTCGCTGGCCGCGCTGGAGCATTATTCCGAGCTGAAGACGGTCTATGTGGGCATGGGGCCGGTGGTGGCGCCGTACTGAAGGGATTAAGACCCCTCCCCAACCCCTCCCCACAAGGGGGAGGGGCTAGCCTGCCGCTCCCCCTCACTCCGAAATCAGCGCCACAAACGATGAGGTCGAAGGAGGGTAAAACCGGTGCCGCAAGTTAAGCCCCTCCCCCTTGTGGGGAGGGGTTTGGGGCGGGGTCTTCGAACCGTTGCAAAGAATTTAAGGGAACGTCATGCAACAAGCAGATTTCGTCATCATCGGCTCGGGCTCCGCCGGCTCCGCCCTCGCCTACCGTCTGTCGGAAGACGGCAAGAACAGCGTCATAGTCATCGAGGCGGGCGGCAGCGATTTTGGGCCGTTCATCCAGATGCCGGCAGCGCTTGCCTGGCCGATGAGCATGAGGCGATATAACTGGGGTTATCTGTCCGAGCCGGAGGCGAACCTCAACAACCGGCGCATCACCGCGCCGCGTGGCAAGGTCATCGGCGGCTCCTCCTCGATCAACGGCATGGTCTATGTGCGCGGCCATGCCGAGGATTTCAACCGCTGGGAGGAGCTTGGCGCCAGCGGCTGGGCCTATGCCGACGTGCTTCCCTATTTCAAGCGGATGGAACATTCGCATGGCGGCGAAGAAGGCTGGCGCGGCACCGACGGGCCGCTGCATGTCCAGCGCGGCGGTTTCACCAATCCGCTCTTTCGCGCCTTCGTCGAGGCCGGCAAACAGGCGGGCTTCGAGACGACGGAGGATTATAACGGCGGCAAGCAGGAAGGCTTCGGTCTGATGGAGCAGACCATCTTCGGCGGCCGCCGCTGGTCTGCTGCCAACGCCTATCTGAGGCCGGCGCTGAAGCGGCAGAATGTCAGGATCGTCTACGGCTTTGCGCAGAGGATCGTGTTCGAGGACGGGCGGGCGACCGGCGTCGAGATCGAGCGCAACGGCAGAACAGAGGTGGTGAAGGCGAACCGCGAGGTGATCGTCTCGGCCTCCTCCTTCAATTCGCCGAAGCTCTTGATGCTGTCGGGCATCGGTCCGGGCCAACATCTGCAGGACATGGGCATTGCGGTGAAGGTAGACCGGCCGGGCGTCGGCGCCAACCTGCAGGACCATATGGAATTCTACTTCCAGCAGGTGAGCACCAAGCCGGTGTCGCTCTATTCCTGGCTGCCCTGGTTCTGGCAGGGGGTGGCGGGCGCGCAATGGCTGCTCTCGCGCGGCGGGCTCGGCGCCTCCAACCAGTTCGAAGCCTGCGCCTTCCTGCGCTCGGCACCCGGGCTGAAGCAGCCGGACATCCAGTATCATTTCCTGCCCGTGGCTATCAGCTATGACGGCAAGGCGGCGGCGAAGAGCCACGGCTTCCAGGTTCATGTCGGCTATAACCTGTCGAAATCGCGCGGCAGCGTGAGCTTACGCTCCGCCGATCCCAAGGCCGATCCGGTGCTGCGCTTCAACTATATGAGCCATGCCGAGGATTGGGAAAAATTCCGCCACTGCGTGCGGCTCACCCGCGAAATCTTCGGCCAGAGCGCCTTTCACGACTATCGCGGGCCGGAGATCCAGCCGGGCGAAGGCGTGCAAAGCGACGAAGAGATCGACGCCTTCCTGCGTGAACATCTGGAAAGCGCCTATCATCCTTGCGGCACCTGCCGGATGGGCGCCAAGGACGATCCGATGGCGGTGGTCGATCCGCAAACGCGGGTGATCGGCGTCGATGGCTTGCGCGTCGCCGACAGCTCGATCTTCCCGCACGTCACCTATGGCAACCTGAACGGACCATCGATCATGACCGGCGAGAAGGCGGCCGACCATATTCTCGGCAAACAGCCGCTGGCGCGCTCGAACCAGGAACCGTGGGTCAACCCGCGCGCGGCCGTCAGCGATCGATAAGAAGCGAGCCGTCCGACGGTACTTTGTTCGTCTATGCAGGTGACCAAAAGACTTCGTGGCTTCCTTTATGCCAAGAGACAAGGGCCCTCAACGCTGTTCGAGAGCCCCGATCAATCAGGCAGTGCGGTAGGATGCGAGCCAATGTGCGTAAGGGGCAGGCAATGTCCAGGACGGACGCTCGACACCGAGCTTGCGCGCGGCTTCGTAGGGCCAATGCGGATTGGCGAGCATCGCCTTGCCGATCATAACCAGGTCAAGCTGCCGGCTTCGGATAAGTTCGTCCGCTTGCTCCGGCTGAGTGATGTTCCAACTTGCGGCACCGGGGAGGCCAGTGGCCTTGCGGACTTGATCGGCGTAAGGCGCGATGAACCCTGGACCCCAGGGAATATTGGCGGCCGGAGTTGAGAAGCCGAGGCTGACGTCGATGAAGTCGAGGCCGGCCTCCTTGAATTTTCCGACTAGATCGATCGCGTCCCGCAGGGTTTCCTGGTCGCGACCGTCAAACTCGATGACGCCGAAGCGAGCCGTGAGCGGACGATCCTCGGGCCAGACTTCACGAACGGCCGCCAGCGTCTCAAGGAGAAAGCGTCCACGGTTATCGGCGCTGCCGCCATATTCGTCGTCGCGCTGGTTCGAATGCGGCGAGAAGAAGCTCTGGCCGAGATACCCGTGAGCAAAATGCAGCACGAGCCAGCGGAATCCGATGTCGCGCGCGCGGATCGCTGCAGCGACAAAATCGCCACGGACGCGATCTATGTCGGCCTTCGTCATGGCGCGCGGCACCTTGGCCAAGCCGCCGCCGAACGCGATGGCGGACGGTGCGATGGTTTCCCAGCCGCGCGGATCGCTATCGGCAATATGATCGTCGCCTTCCCAAGGGCGGTTTGCACTGGCCTTGCGGCCGGCGTGGCCGATCTGGATCCCTGCGACCGCGCCCGCCTTTTCGATGCCGGCGACAATCGGCCCAAATGCCTCGGCCTGGACATCATTCCAAAGACCGGTACAGCCCGGCGTGATACGCCCCTCCGGAGAGACAGCCGTGGCTTCGACGTTGACGAGGCCAGCGCCACCGCGCGCCAAGCTTGTGAGATGGGCGGCGTGCCAGTCGTTCGGAACGCCATCAATCGCGGAATATTGGCACATGGGGGATACCGCGATGCGGTTTCGGAGGATGACGCCTTTCAGCGTAAATTGGTCGAACAAGCTGGGCAATGGAATCTCCTTAAAATGAATATCAATCAACCGCACGGATCTGCCGACGCCGCTGGCGTACGGGTTAATCCGTGCGCTCGATCGTTCGGGGCGTCTAGACGGCGCGGTAACGGGGCGCAGGTTCACCGGTCTGCGTCGCGGCGAACAGTGTGGATCGGGCTTGGTCGAACTTGTCCCACAGACTGGCGTCGGCAACGGATGGCAGCGTGATATCTTCACCCTTGTCGAAACCGGCCAGGGCGGCGTCGACCAGGTTTTCGGACGTCATGACGGTCGCCTGGTTGAGCGACGCCAGCGGCACCCCCGACAAATCCCAGAGTTCGGTCGCCGTGGCCGCCGGCATGACGAGTTGCAGGCGGACATTGGTCTCAGCCAACTCCTGCTGCAGACCCCGGCTGAAGTTCATCACATAGCCCTTGGTGCCGCTGTAGATCGCGCTGATCGGCAAGGCATGAAAGGACAAGACCGAAGCGACGTTGATGATCGCGCCGAGGTTGCGGCTGAGGAATGCAGGCAGAATGGCGTGCGTCAGACGCGTGAGCGCAGTGACATTGAGTGCGATCATCGCAGCCGCGTCTTCCTCAGCGGTCTTGGCGACCGGAGCCAAGGTCGAGTTGCCGGCGTTGTTGACGAGGAGCGTGATCGCTGAATTTTCCTTCAGCACCTTTTCAACGCGGGTGACGTCGGCGTCTTTCGTCAGGTCGGCTTCCACGACCTCGACTTTCGTGCCGTGGGCTGCGCCGAGCTTGTCCGAGAGCGCCTTCAGACGATCGGCCCGCCGGGCGACGAGGATGAGATCATAGCCCCTTTCGGCGAGGCGCGCGGCGTAGATGGCGCCGATGCCAGCGGAGGCGCCGGTGACGAGGGCAACTGGCTTGGGCGATGATGCAGACATGTCAAAATCCTATTTGGTTGAGTGCTCAAGTTTACGTATGGTCACGATGTCCTCTTGTCAATGGATGAGCCCTCAACTATTTCACTGGGATGGGCAAGAAACTTTCGATTGGCAATCCAGGGGAGGAGTTGCGCGCGGGCAGGCTGACCCCGCCGGAGCTCCTGGCCGAACTCGTGTGCACAAACACCGCCCTTCGACGCGCGTCACGGCGGTTGGGGCAGATCTATGATGACGCAGTAGCGCCAACCGGCCTGAAGGCCACCCAGGTCGGCCTTCTGACCCAGATCGCAGCGTTGCACGAGGGCAGCCATGGATGGCCAACCTTGCTATTGCTCGCCGAGCGTCTTGCCGTCAGCATTTCTGCTTTGACCCACGCCCTTCGCCCGCTCGTCCGGGACGGACTGGTCGAGCTCATGCCTGACGAACATGATGGCCGGACGAAGCACGCAATGCTGACGACGCCTGGCGAGCAACGCCTGCACGAGGCATTGGCCCTGTGGGCCGATGCCAATCAGCGCGTTGAGGTGGTGCTCGGTCCTTCCGCGGCTGCGCTGCGCGCGCTGGCCGATGACGTCGCCTCTCCGGAGTTCCTGGAAGCTTACGAAGCTCGTCGCATGCTGCGAGGCTGACGGTGGGATGGTCGCGGCAGAGGATTCGGGCGATGAATTCGAACAGCATGTTGAAACCGCCGTGCCGCTCGAGCCCGCGGAGGGAGCGCGTCGCCGACAGCTCGATCTTCCCGCACGTCACCTTCGGCAACCTGAACGGACCATCGATCATGACCGGAGGGAAGGCGGCCGACCATATCCTCGGCAAACAGCCGCTGGCGCGCTCGAACCAGGAACCGTGAGTCAATCCGCGCGCGGCCGTCAGCGACCGCTGAAGCGTAGAGAGCTATTGGGCAGCACTGCCACCGACCGGTCGTCGCTGGTCGTCGGGAATGTCTATCGTCAGAGCGATAGAAATACGGATGCCGGTATCAGAAATCGCTCACTCAGCGCGCGGGCTTGTCGAACATTGATTTGTCGCTTCCCGCTCAAAATCTCAGACACGACGGACTGAGCGCCCACTTCCGGCAGCTCGGACTGGCCAAGGCTGCGCTCCTCCATGACATAACGGAGTGCATCGGCGCCAGTCACCGGAGGCATTGGGCGGTTTTGCTCGTCATAGGCCTCAACAAGGTCCGCCATGCGAGACGCAAGCAACGCCAAAGGATGATCCTCATCGTCGCCCACTTCAGCGAGAATCTCGTCAAGTTGCTTCACGAGATGATCATACTCAGCTTCGCTGGCCGGCATGGCAAGAAGAGGAGCCACATGCGTCCAGTGCTCGCTTACCAGTTTTACAAGTGCGCTCATCGGCCTAACCCTTCCATGCTCCTTTGTCGTACTCGGCATGATCCATAATCCGCTGAATATAGACCTTCCTAAATTTGTAGTGCACCATCGCGATCAAGCGCAGCTTGTTGCTGCCAATGTCGAACACGTGATGCTGCCCGACTTTGTCCGTTGCCGGAAACAGTGATTTCATGTCGGCGAAGTCTGTCGGCTCCGACGACTTCATCAGTCGATACCAAGTATCCAGGGCATTGGCTGTTTGAGGCCATCGGTCTTTCGCCTCCCAGATTTTTTTCTGCGTGATGATGTGCATAAATCCGGAATCGCGTATCGCATTTTGCTATGGCTGCAATCTAGCGCAACTATCTAATTATAGCAAGTTGCTATGGATGAGATCGAAGACCGGCAAGCGGGTCTTTGCCTTAGAGAAATCCGATCCACCGTCCGGCGATCACAGCGGCGATCCAGATCGCGGCCGACAGGGTGGCGGAGAAGCGCAGGCCGGGCCGGACGATGCCTGTCGATACCGCCGTTTTCCAGCCTCGCCCGAAATGAACGATCGACAGGTTGAGAAGGCCGATGGCGATCAGGCAAAGCTTGGCAAGGAAGGCGGGATTGGCGGCATATTCCACCGCCCGGACGCTGAAGAGGCAAAAGCCGGTGACAACGGCCGCGGCAAGGCCGACGGCGGCGGCGCGTGATAGAAACGGCGCGACGATCTCAACCGGCACCTTGCGGAAGAAGCCGGCGAGCCTCAGATCGAGCGGCAGGATGGCGCCGACCAAAAGGCCGATCGCCAGGATATGGGCTGCGTTGACCAACATGTAAAGCGTTCCGGAACGCCGGAGCGCGAGCGCAGGCGTGGTAGCCGACAGCCATTCGAGCGTGTCCATCACGACAGGTCAGTTCGCCCAGAGGTCAGTTCGTCTTGATGCGGTCGGGATAGATATCGTAGCGCTTCTCTCCGATGGTGAGACGCACCGCCTTCATTCGCTTCTCCTTTGGATCCTGCGAACGGTTTCCAAGGGCCACCACCTGGTCGCCGGGCTTGGCCACGCCTTCGACGAAGCCGGAGCGTTCGGTCTGGCGCGGATTGCCGAGTTCGATAAGCCAGACGCCGTCATCGGCGGTGGCGACATCGAGCGTCGGATGCGGACCGCCCATCGAGATCTTCTCGATGGTGCCGCGCAGTTCGATCTGATCCGCCTCGGCCCACGACCAGCCGTGATGAGCGGCCGCGCCTGTCGCGAGGGCCGCCGAGAATATGGCCGCAGCCACGATCCGCTGTGTTGAGATTCCAAACATGATATTCTCCCTACCAGCATGGGCAGGCAGGTGGAGCATCTCCACTGGAAGAAAAGGGATTTCACCAAATCTTGAAGCAAGAGGCGTCTCTGCCGGCAAATGACTTCAGGTCATTCGGCGGGACGATATACCTAGTCCTCAGGTTCCCTGCCGAATTCTGCAATGGCAAAGGCGATGATGCTGCGCAAGCGCGGGGTCATGCGTCGATCACGGTGGTAGATGAGCGACATGGGCCGTTCACGCAGTTTCCAATCCGGGAAGAGCCGGACGAGAAGGCCAGCCTGTATATCCGACGTCAGGAGAATGGCTGGCTGCATGATGACACCCAGCCCAGCCCGAGCAGCCATGCGGACAGCCTGACCGCTGTTGACGGTGATTGCCGTTTTAGGGACGACTTCGACCTCATCCTTGCCTTTCGACAGCTTCCATGGCGACCGTGCTGCCGGGGTAAAGCCGATGGTTTCGTGGCCGGAAAGTTCGCTTGGATGGCCGGGATTCCCGTGACGCTCGAGGTAATCGGGTGAAGCACAGATCATCATTCGATAGGGAGCGAGATGACGCGCGATGAGGCGGCTATCGGGCAACTCTCCAATGCGGATAGCAATGTCGAAACCTTCTTCGACGATATCGACGTTGCGATCCGTCAAGGTGATATCCAGCGTCACGTCAGGGGCAAGCTCCCGATAATGATGCAAAGCCGGCATTAAAACCTCTGCCCCAAAAGTCGTCGGCGCCGTGATCCTCAATAGCCCGCGCGGTTTCGTCTGTGATGCCTCTGCGTCCTGATCCGCAATTGCTACGCGCTCCAGGATGTCCCTGCACTGCTCGACATAGCTCATGCCGAAATCCGTCAAGCTCTGGCGACGCGTGGTTCTGTTCAGAAGGCGCGTACCGAGCCGCTCCTCCAGTGCGGCCACATGTTGCCCGACCATCGCCGGCGATATGCCGAGCTTTACCGATGCTGCGCTCATCGAGCCTTCCTGCACCGTCGTGACAAACACCTGCATGGAGCGAAAAAGACCCATTCGATAATTCTGCTTTCAAATGAATACGCAATTTCTCCAATTATCGTGAAATGCCGCTGGAATTACAACGGCCATGACGCAATTCATTCAAGGAGCAAGACATGACGCAAACTCGATTCATCGGCAAAACGGTCCTCATTACAGGTGCTGGAACGGGTATGGGGCGGGCCGCTGCCCTTCGCCTGGTGGCCGAAGGTGCACAGGTAGCCCTTGTCGGCCGCCGCCTGGATCCACTCCGTCAACTGCTGTCGGAGATCGAGGTATCGGGCGGTGCGGCAATCGCGATTGCTTGCGATATTGCAGACAATGAAGCCGTCGCGGCGACTGTCGAGAAGACGATCGAACGCTTCGGACGCCTGGACGCCGTCTTTGCCAATGCAGGGGTTCTCGGCGAATTCAAGCCACTGGCAGTGACCGATGCGGATGATTTCGACGCGCTGATCGCCACCAACCTTCGAGGCACCTTCTTCACGCTCAAGCACTGCCTGCCCTTTCTGAAGGGAGGCAGCATTCTCATCAACGCCTCGTGGACGGCAGGCGGCGTGATGCCGGGTGCGGGAGCCTACGCAAGCACGAAAGGGGCCTTGCTTGCCATGATGCGGACCTTCGCGGTGGAGCAAGGTCCTCGAAACATCCGGATCAATGCCATCAATCCCGGCATCATTCTGACTCCGATGGCAGATGATGTTATCGATCCGGCTTTTGCCGCACGCCTCGCCGCACACACGCCTCTTGGGCGAAACGGGACATCGGAGGATGTTGCGGGAACCGTCGCCTGGCTGCTTTCCGAAGACGCCAACTTCGTCACCGGGCAAGAGATCACCGTTGATGGCGGCTATACGATAGGAGGTCTGCGGCCGTAGGGTCGATACAACCGTCGTTCATTCCTGACGTAATGCTAAAAGCTCAAGCCAGCAGCCGGGTGACTTCGGCGTTGTGCTTTGGGGCGACGGCGTCGGCGATAGTGGTGGAGAACAGCACCTTGCGGGTGGCGTCTGCGACCTTGGCGAAGATATGGCGGATCTGGCAGTTCTGTTCGCCGTCGCAATCGTCGCACCGGCGGTAGGCGGTGATCGACAGGCACGGAAGCGGCGCGATCGGGCCGTCGATGATGCGCAGGATCTCGCCGAAGGTGATAGCGTGGGCCGGCTTCAGCAGGAGATAACCGCCCTGCTTACCGCGACGGCTGACGACGATGCCGTGATGCTTGAGGTCGAGCAGGATCTGTTCGAGGAACTTCTTCGGGATCTTCTGCTGCGCCGCGATATCGGAAATCATCACCGGTTCGTCGGCATCGGCATCAGCCAAGACCGTGAGCGCCCGCAGCGCATATTTCGCCTTTTGCGTAATCATTTTTGACCATCGACACACAGACGGCACGAATCTTCGCACCGCTACAGAAGTTCTTTTGTCTCTATGGCACAACCAGCATGAACGGAATTTGAACGCGCCGGAGAAAGCCTTGAGAGACAAGCGTTTTGGCCTTGTTTTTCGCCCTCGGCCAAGCGCGCTTAATTTATGCCAAAACCGCGCCTTCTGCACCATTTTCGGCATCACTTCAGATTTCGGATTGACAAGCTGCGTGTAACTCTACTATTTCTATAGACATTCGAGCTGCCGATGTGGATTTTCATCCGCAGGCGGCTGCTTTTCTGCATCGCGGCAGCTTCGGAGAGATATTTGCTCCTCCGCCCGCAGCTTTCGAAATCCCTTTTTCTGTCCGATCCATGCGTGAACTGCGATACTCACGTCAACAAAGGACAGGATTCTCATGACTGCTATCAATACGATTGCGGAAGAAGGGCCGATTGCGGAAGCCGAGGCGCTGAACGACAGACTGGCAGGTCTCGACCTTGCCGGACGTCTGTCGCTGGTCTCCGGCCTTGGCGGCCGCGTGGTGTTCACGACGTCACTCGGCATCGAGGACCAGGTGATCACCGCCGAGATCGGCACGCACCGCCTGCCGATCGATATCGCGACGCTGCAGACCGGCCGGTTGTTTGCCGAGACGCTGTCGCTGATCGACGAGACCGAAAGCCAGTACGACATCCATATCCATCGCTTCGAGCCAGAAAAGGCCGATATCGATGCCTATGCGGCGCAATACGGCCTCAACGGTTTCTACGAGAGCGTCGAAGCCCGGCATGCCTGTTGCGGCGTGCGCAAGCTGAAGCCGCTTGCACGTGCCCTCGAAGGTGCTGCGATCTGGGTCACCGGCCTGCGCCGCGGCCAATCGGCCAACCGCGCCGAAACGCCCTTTGCCGAATACGACGCCGAACGTCACCTCTTGAAGGTCAATCCGCTCGCCGATTGGGACCTGGAGGCGATCAAAGCCTTCGTTTCCGCAAATGGCGTGCCAGTCAATCCGCTGCACGCCCGCGGTTATCCCTCGATCGGCTGCGAACCCTGCACGCGGGCGATCAAGCCCGGCGAGCCGGAACGCGCCGGCCGCTGGTGGTGGGAGCAGGACGAGACGCGCGAATGCGGCCTGCATGTCGCCGAAGAGGCCGCAGCGATCGCCGCACAATAATCACCCCACGGCTTTCCCAATCAGGGCGCGGCGACCGCCGCAGCCTTGGGGAAGCCAACGCCAAGGAATTGCTTTGCGGGCACCCGCAAAGGATCGACAGTCTGGAGTAACACATGCCCGATAGCCGTCCGGATACGGAACTCAGCAATCCGCAGAGCGCCAAGGCGCCGCTCGACCCGCATCTGAAAGCGCTGGAAAACGAGTCCATCCACATCTTCCGCGAGGTTGCGGCCGAATTCGAGCGTCCCGTCATGCTCTATTCGATCGGCAAGGATTCCTCGGTGCTGCTGCACCTGGCGCGCAAGGCCTTCTATCCCGGCCGCGTGCCCTTCCCGCTGCTGCATGTGAACACCGGCTGGAAATTTTCCGAGATGATCGCCTTCCGCGACGAGACCGCGAAGAAGTATGATCTCGATCTGATCGAACACATCAATCCGCGCGGCAAGGCTGAAAACATCACGCCGTTTACGCATGGATCGGCCGCCTTCACCGACATCATGAAGACCGAGGGGCTCCGCCAGGCGCTCGATGCCGGCCAGTTCGACGCGGCTTTCGGCGGTGCGCGGCGCGACGAGGAAGCAAGCCGCGCCAAGGAGCGCATCTATTCTTTCCGCACGCCCGATCATCGCTGGGATCCGCGCAACCAGCGGCCGGAACTCTGGAACATCTATAACGGCATGATCCGCAAGGGCGAGAGCGTGCGCGCCTTCCCGCTGTCGAACTGGACGGAGGTCGATATCTGGCGCTACATCCAGGCCGAGGACATTCCGCTGGTGCCACTCTATTACGCCAAGAAGCGGCCATTCGTGGAGCGCGACGGCATGATGATCCTGGCCGAAGATCCGCGCCTGGAACTGCTGCCCGGCGAAGTCCGCCAGGAAGGCATGATCCGCTTCCGCACCCTCGGCGACTTCCCGCTGACCGGCGCCATCCGCTCACAGGCCACCACCCTCGAAGAGGTGATTGCCGAACTCGAAATTGCAACGGTGTCCGAACGCCAGGGCCGCGCCATCGATCGCGACCAGTCCGGCTCCATGGAAAAAAAGAAGCGTGAAGGATATTTCTGAGATGACCGCAGCCCAAACCGCCGTCTCGGCCGCAACCGTCGTCAACCTGCCCGCCGCCGAGCCGCTCAAGGCCCAGCGCGATACCAGGCCGCTGCGCCTCATCACCTGCGGCAGCGTCGATGACGGCAAGTCGACCTTGATCGGCCGCCTGCTCTGGGACACCAAGGCGGTCAAGGAAGACCAGGCCGCCACGTTGCAGCGCGATTCCACCGGCAAGCAGAACGACCTCGGCCTGCCCGACTTCGCATTGCTTCTCGACGGCCTGCAGGCCGAGCGCGAACAGGGCATCACCATCGATGTCGCCTATCGCTATTTCTCGACCGACAAGCGCTCCTTCATCGTCGCCGACACGCCCGGCCATGAGCAATATACCCGCAACATGGCGACCGGCGCCTCGACCGCCGATCTCGCCATCCTGCTCGTCGATGCGCGCCTCGGCATTCTGGAACAAACGCGCCGCCACGCCACGATCGCCTCGCTGCTCGGGATCAAGCAGTTCGTGCTCGCCGTCAACAAGATCGATCTCACGGGCTACGACCGCGCCGGTTTCGACAAGATCAGCCACGAATTCCGCGAGTTTGCTCTGTCGCTTGGCGTCAAGCAGATCACCGCCATTCCGATGTCGGCGCTGAAGGGCGAAAATGTCGTCTATTCCGGCCAGGCCGCCATGCCCTGGTATACCGGCCCGTCGCTGGTGGAGACGCTGGAGCTTGCCACCGTGCGCTCGTCGCAGACGGTCGGCTTCCGCCTTTCCGTCCAGCGCGTCTCGCGTCCGGGCGAAAGCTTCCGCGGCTATCAGGGCACGGTTGCCGGCGGCTCGGTCAAGCCGGGCGACAGCGTCATGATCCTGCCGTCGGGCATGGTCGCCAATGTCTCCAAGATCGTTACCTTCGATCTCGTCCGCAACGCCGCCGTTGCCGGCGACGCGATCACCCTGGTGCTCGACCGCCAGGTGGACGTGGCGCGCGGCGACATGATCGTCTCGATCGACGCCCAGCCGCAGGTCGGCCTTGCCTTCGACGCGCAGATCGTAGCACTGCAGCCCGAGGGCATCGAGCCCGGCAAACGCTACTGGCTGAAGAGCGGCAGCCGCCGTCAGCGCGTGCAGGTGCAGCCGCTCAGCCAGCTGGAGCTGAAAACCGGCGCCTGGAACGCCGCCCAGCGGCTCTACATGAACGCCATCGGCAAAGTCCGGCTCGTCTTCGACGAAGCGGCGATCTTCGACCCCTATGAGCAGAACCGGCTTTCCGGCTCCTTCATCCTGATCGATCCGGAGACCAACAACACGGTCGCCGGCGGCATGGTGACCGGCAAGCGCACCGAACTTGGCGGCCTGCACAACGGCGAAGCCCGCGTCATCCTCTCGCTTCCGGCCGACCTTGCCGAGCAGATCATGGCAAGCGAACTCTTCGCCAGCCGCAGCCATGAGGCCGAGGTACGGCGCATGACGGCAGCCGAAGCGGCCGACCTCTGGTCGAGCGCTGCAAGCGATATCTGAAATAGGTAAGGGGCCAGCAAGGCTGGCCCCTTATGCAGGGCCGGATCCGCTTGCTGCGCCCGGCGGAGTCTTCGCGAACGGCGCTGTCGCAAATTTCAGTGATGAAATTGATCAGATCCTCGGACGGTGCGGCAAGCTCTTCACGCCGGTTATTGGCCCTTAGCGGACTTCCGCCGCCTCCAACAGGCAGGTGAGAGAAGCGGAAGTCGGTGATGTTCGCCAGACCGTCTTCAAGTCAGAAACGGCATGATATCTACACCGTCACCAGGAAACACATTGAAGTGCGGATGGTCCCGGAATAAGCGAGCGGCGGCATCAGCGGTTTCCGCCTCCACGACCAGGTAGCCACAGAACTGGTTCTCAGCTTTTTGCACCCCGTCCTTCGTCACGCGTGTCGTTTTGCCCACCATGCCACCGCGATCAAGAATGCATGCAGCATTATGTTCCTCCCAGGCTGACCACTGGGGTATGCCGGCAGCATCGACGGCATCCTGCTCGGCTTTAGGCAAGCTTCGGAACGACGCGAGGGCTTCTGGTTTCATGGTGTAGACCGCAAGAAATCTGGGCACCGGCGTTACCTCCATCGGTTTCATCGTCATCAGCTAACATGCCGCGCGTGGTAAATCACTTCTTACAGTACAACTGGTGGTGCGGCGTAGGATGGCGACTGGCACGAATCCGCCGAAAACTGGACGTGCTGTGACTCGCAGGGCGAGAAACTCAAAGCGACTGGCGAAACCGCCGCAGTGATCAACAGCAATGACTTTCCCTTATCGATGTGATCGAGCCGCTCTGTGTGCCACTTCCGCTACGCGGCCCCACGCTGCTTGAACGCAAAATTGGCAGGTCCCCCGCTCAATTTTGTGTGTCGGCGTCTACGGCCGCTAAAAAATCAGAGTTTGCAGAAAACGGACTTTTTCAATTCACGATTCGCCGTTTTCCGCTTGCCCGCGGGCCGATGTGGGGCCATTCTTAGGTCGGATCCTGGCGGTGCGGTAAAACGAGAGGTCAGGCCTTGCAACGCTCAATCTCGACCTCGAAGCACTTAACGTGGCGCCTTTTCTCGACTGATCCCCGAGCGAGGAGGTTGTCCATGTCCACGCTCTATGTCGACCATCCGCTACAACCGGGCGACCGGGTCCCGAACGTTGTGTTTGATGCGATCTCGCGCGAGGGGAAGATCGCACTTGATGATTTTCGTGGCCGCAGCCCATTGTTGATAGGTTTGTTTCGGGGCCTGCATTGTCCGTTCTGCCGGCGCCATGTCGCGGCCATGGCATATCTCAACCCGATGCTGCGCGAGAAAGGCGTTCAATCCCTGGCGGTGGTAAACACCCCAGTCGAACGCGCGCGGCTCTATTTCCGTTACCATCCGATGCCCGATCTTCTTGCTGCTTCCGACCCGGTACGGGCTTCGCACCAAGCCTTCGGCTTACGCGAGGTCGGGATCGACACCGTCATGGCGATACGGTTCGATCTTCCGGGCGAGTTGCCCAAGCCTGTGGGCGTGATGGCGATGAATGAATTTCTCAACAAGAAGGAAGGATATCAGATTACCGAAGCCGATAGGCAGATGATGACTGCCGACCACGGGCAGCTTGTCGGTCAGTTCCTAATCGACCGGGAGGGCATTGTACGCTGGAGCTTCACAGAAGTTCTGGAGGCTGGGCTTCAGACATTCAAAGCACCGAATTCCCAGGAATTGATGTCGGTCGCTTCCCAAGTCGCACATTAACAAACAAAAACTCGCCCGACGCCCAGCCGAAAGTCGGCCTTCCTTCGACGCGCAGATCGTTGCCTTGCAGCCCGAGGGCATCGAGCCCGGAAATTCCTTGGAACCGTTGGGGCCTTTTGCGGTGGAACACTCCGCATCACCCGGCTATAAAGGACATTGTGCGTTGGCTTTGTCGCGGTAATCGATGCCCAATTCTCCCGAATCCTCAGATGAAAGCGTTAGCAGCTCGAGCTCGGGTCGCAATCAGACACCAAATTCGCCAGCGCAAGTGGCTGCCTCGGATTTAGCAGGAAACATCCAAGCCGACGACCCGCAACTTCCACACGGATCGTTCGGCCAAACTCGACGGGCCGCCTGGACTCTGTTGCGTGCGCTGCGCCAAGATTTGCAGGCAAGTTCTGCTTTGGCAAAGATCAAGACGGCCGCATTGTTTTGGAGGACGAAACTGAGGTCGACGCGACCCGGAATCGCGTCAGCTTCCCACAAGTGGATGACGAGTGCTTTGGTGAAAGTGGGACGCGGTCAGCAATCAAAGCCGCGTGAGAGTCGACGAAGCGCTCCGTTCATTGCGGGCTGGCGCAAATTCGCTATCGGGTCGGCCCTGCTTGTCTGCCTCCTTGTAGGAAGCGTCCTGGTGTGGGCACTGAAAGACGTGCCCTGGAGCGAAATCCGGGATGGAACGTTAAAGCCGGTGGTCGTGCTGGAAACCGCTGACGGTGCGCCGCTGGTAAGACAGGGACCTTATCAAGGGCCATATGCTCGATACGACCAGTTTCCAACCCATCTGATCGCCGCCGTCCTTTCGATCGAGGATCGCCGGTTCATGGATCATTTCGGCGTCGACCCCAGGGGCATCGGGAGGGCGCTTCTGCGCAACTTGGAGGCTGGCTCGGTGGTGGAGGGTGGCAGCACGATTACCCAGCAACTTATCAAGCTGCAATACCTCGACAGCGACCGAACCATAAAACGAAAGATACAGGAAGTCGTCATCGCATTTTGGCTGGAGTGGAAGCTCGGCAAGGCGGAAATCCTGACGCGCTATCTCAACAGCGTCTATCTTGGCGCGGGCGCCACCGGCACGCCTGCCGCTGCGCGCATCTATTTCAACAAGGACATCGGCGCCCTCAACCTGCCGGAGTCGGCGATGCTGGCGGGGTTGCTGCGGGCGCCGAGCCAATGGAATCCCATCGACAATTTCGAAGGTGCCCGGCAGCGCACCTTGGTCGTTCTCGACGCGATGGCGGCCAATGGCAAGATCACCGAGCCACAGGCGGCGGAAGCCAAGACCAGCTTTGCCAGGCTGCACCCAACGACGCCCACGCCGCGCTCCGGAAGCTGGTTTGCCGACTGGATTTCGCCGCAAGCAAGCGAAATCGCCGGTTCCTCGCCAGGTTCGACGACGGTGCGCACCACGTTGGTGCCGCGGTTGCAGCAGATCGCCGAAAGGGTCGTGAATAGAGCCCTGGACAGTGAAGGAAAGACCGTCGTTGCGTCGCAAGCCGCCTTGGTCGCGATGACGCCCGACGGCGCGGTCGTAGCGATGGTTGGCGGGCGCGACTACAAGGCAAGCCAGTTCAACCGCGCCGTCACTGCGATGCGCCAGCCGGGTTCCACCTTCAAGCTATTCGTCTATTACGCAGCATTGAAGGCTGGGCTCACCTTGTCTGACCAAGTTCCGGACGCGCCAATTGACATCAATGGCTGGTCGCCAGAAAATTCCGGTGGCAATTATCGCGGCTGGGTAACGCTTGCCGAGGCATTCGCGCGATCGCTCAATGCCGCGTCAGTGGCGCTTGCCGAAGAGGTAGGACTGGACAATGTGATTGCCGCAGCGCGTGAACTCGGCATCGATGCGCCACTGGCAAACACGCCGTCTTTGGCGCTTGGCACATCGGAAGTAAATCTGCTTAACCTCACCAGCGCCTATGCGTCCGTCCAACTCGGCAGGGCACCTGTCAGGCCGTGGGGCATCATCGACTTTCAGGCGGCAGGACAGCCCACGACGTTTCGAGTTGGCTCACAAGCAAAGCCGAATGTCGATCTTTCGCCCTACCAGTCCGACCTCCTCGGCCTGCTGCAGTTGGTGGTCGAGCGCGGCACTGGACGTGGGGCAGATCCTGGCACGTTTGCGGCCGGTAAGACCGGCACGAGCCAGAACAATCGTGATGCCTGGTTCGTCGGATTCACTGAAGCGCTCGTCGTCGGTGTCTGGGTTGGCAATGATGATGACGCGCCGATGAAGGGGGTGACGGGCGGCGACCTGCCAGCGCATATCTGGCGGGACTTCATGCGTGAGGCAACGACCGAACCGACTCTGAACGGAATGCGATCGGCCGAAGCAGTAGTCGATGGTCAAGGCGCACCCCTGTCCTGTAACATCACCGCCTGTTCGCGCAGTTACCGCTCATTTCGGCCGTCCGATTGTACTTATCAGCCATATTCCGGCGGCCGACGGCTTTGTGAAAAGTGATGTGATGCGGCAGAGATCGAGCACCGGCCATCCTTGCCTCACGCCCGTTTCGCAGATCGGTGCCGAATATCGTTTGGCCGATGTTGCGAAGGCGCACGAAGAGATCGAATCCGGACGCTCGGCGGGCAGTATCCTGCTGATACCTTGATTGCTCAGAGCCCGTTATTTCGGCTTACGCTGGAGAGATCCAGTCGGAATAGGAACCACACTGGCAAGTCGTTGGCCTACCACCGTGCCGATTGTGGCAACCCCGGACGTGTTCCTGGATGCGGGCTCGATCTGGCGGAGAAACATTCCGCTATTATCGGCGAGCGATCCGATGGTAATCATCGGCTCGTCGTCGACGAAAAGCATCAATCCAATGCCGGATCCAAGCTTATCCTCCACCCTGCATGGGACGGCTCGCAGTACGGTCTCCGCCTTTGTCGAAAACAGGGATTTCACAAGCCCGCCAAGTGCCTCGATACTATTGACAACCGGCCGGACGACAAGCGTGACTGCTTGTTGTTCAGATAGGGTGAGTTCGACGGAAAACTGAGCCGGCGCAGAACCGGTCGGCAGGCAAGCACTATACAGCTGAAAAATCGCGGCGCGCGCGAAATTCAAGCGTGTATCATGGGATTCGGCTTCGGCGACTGATTGAAGAAAGCGTGAAGAGTTCACTGCCGCAATCCCTATCTCGAATCGGGTTAGCCCGATGATGTTTCATTATACGATACCGCTTCTGCGGGCGAGCCGTCCGCATTATTCATATTAACAAATGCTGACCTTCGAAAATTCTCTGGTTTTCCCCTGGTATAGTGGAGAGCGCAAACATCCGGCGAAGCCGGAGGCCCAGTTTATATCGCAAGAAAATGTGGAAGCATTTTGGTCAATAGTCTGGCGTGCTAGGATCGCTATCACTCGTCTAGCCGACCCGGCGTCAAATCATCCTGGTCCGGGGGAAAGGACGCGCAACCCATCCGGGTTCGTGTCACCTATATTTTCTTCTTGAAATCGGTTTTCGCCATCGAGCTGTATGCTCGGTTGTTGGCAGCCATCAAGTCGAATGGCAGCCCCGTGGCATACCCGACCTACCGCTCTAGACGACGAATGCTGACCGGCGGAAGACTCATAGCCTCAATCGTTGAGCTTGAGGGCGGCGGCGCGCAGAGCCTGCCAAGCAGGGCTTCCATCGTTATGGATGTCGAATTTGTCGTAGTCGTCCTCAGGATAGAGGCCCGAATCCTGCGTGCTGGTAAGCCGCCAGACCACCCAGCCTCCGCAATCCGAGGTGGCGATCGTGTTCAGCCAAGTTTCATAGGCATTTGCCTGATCGGCATCGGATCGGGGAATTCCAAATTCCTCCAGGATCACCGGTTTTCCGATATTTCGTGCGATCGCGCAGTATTCGCGAATGCGGGCGTCGAAATCGGAATGGCTCATTTTGACGTAGGATGGGTAGCCATGCCACGTGCCGAAATCGACGCTGGGAATGTTCATATCCGCCAGCTTCTGTTCCATGTTCCCATGGCCCGTCGTGACGAGCTGTTTCGGTGCCAGGGATTTGACATAGGCTGACATTTCCGACACCCAGTCATGAAGGAGCGGTTTGGGATGGATGTCAGGTTCATTGGCCAGATCCCAGGCAAATATGGTGGGGTCATCGGAATAGCGGACGCCAGTAATCGTGTTGACGCGCGACAGAACATGCCGAACCCATGCCTTGTAATCGCGGCGAGTTCGCGGATCAGCGGCAAAAAAAGTGTATTTGTCCGAACTCCCGTACCAGGCGTTCATCTGCTGGGCACCGCCCGTATAGGCCCAGAAATCGACGAATGCGAGGATCAGCTTAAGCTTGCGTTTCGCCGCTTCCGCGATGAGGTAGTCGACCTTTTGCAGGCCGTCGGGTCCGTCGTTGGGAACCATCTTGTTGGTTATCGGATCCCAACTCATCATATAGATGCCCTTGGTGCCCAGATTGCTGGAATCGGCCGTGCTCTTTGAATTCCAGATCGTTGGCACCTGGCCGTCCAGCGACCCTATAACCGGTTGCAGGAAGGTGCGCACCACATTGGCACTCATTGCCGTGGCATCGTCCAACACGCGGGTGACTTCGCCTGGCGAGCCAAATGTCAGATAATGGTTGTTGACGCCGGCCACGCGAAATGGCTTTCCGTCCAGCAGGAAGCCCCCCTCTTTCGTCGTGACGAAAGATGGATGCGCAGATGACTGCGCGTCCGCAGATCCGACTTGAGCAGACCAAAAAAGCGCCACCGCCGCAGCGCCGACAGCGAAATTCCGGAAACGGTGAATAGGCCTCATGCGAAGAAACTCCCTCTCAAGCCCGTGACGCAATTCCGATTTGGTCGGCCTTGTCGAGGACATTGCCGTATGTCGAGACGCCGTCTGCCGCTGATGGCGCGGTGGCGGACGGCGTCCCAGTGCGCCGTGCGGCCCAATACAACGCCGGGCACAGAAGCAGGCCTTCCAGAAAAACAGCAATGACCCAGAAGTTGGCAGTGCCTGCAATCCCGAATTGCGCGCCGGCGGCAGCGGCGACGATCTCCAGCACCGCACCGCCGATCAGAACGAGCGTGGCCAAACCCAGGCGCCGCCGGACACGTTGAACCGCGAGATAATGATACTTCAACGCCATTCCGAAAGCGGCAATGCCCAGAAACTGGAGACTATTTCCTGCAATCACAGCATAGGCCGGATTGAATATCCAGAGCATGAAGCGCGACAGGAAGAGGAACGCCAAGGCAGTCGCCGCGCAAACCAGCATCGACAGGCCGAGCGACAGGCGCAGGCGCGCGGGAAATAGCTCCGGCTCCCGAAAAGCGATGGCAAACAACACCGAGGCGAGTGATGCAGGGACGAGAAGCGCGACGTTCAGCACCGTCCAGGCGGCATAGAATGCGGCGTTGATCTCGGCCGACAGCATCACCGTGACGACGAAGGGCAGCAGCAGCGCCGGCGCCTGAACAGCGATGCTGAGCGTATGATGGCCGAAAACCTGTCCGAGCGCCGGGCGGAAGGCGTGAATCTCCGGCCGGTGGAAAACGCGCCTGCCGGCATAAACAAGAAGCCCGGCCACGACGACCAGCGAGACGAGCTGCCCGGTAAACCAGGTGGTGAAGATCGCCAGTTCGCTGCTCGCCCGGCCAAGTGTCAGACCGAGAGCGACCAGCAGAAGAAGCTTGCTGGCGGCAAAGATGACATTTCGGGCCAGTTGAAGGCCGCTCTGCAACAGGCCGACCAGGGCTTGGTCGAGCACGAGGGTCACGGCAGTCAGAGCGCAAGCACCGACGAAGAAAAGATCGGTCGCTGAGGAACCGACGATCGAGCCAAGCTGCGTCGATGTGAAGGCAGCGACAGCAAGATAGATCAGCCCCACCATGATGGAGGCGCTGAACGCGGCCAGGAGGGCGCCAGTCAGAAATGGGCCTGCTCTTTTCTGACGGCCTATCTCGCCCATCAGGAAGGGTCCGAGACCGACTTCACCGAGATTCGCGAGGAGATTCATCAACGATATGGCGGCGGCGGCGAGGCCAACAGCCTCGGCCGAGAAGGAACGCGCCGCGAACCACCAGTAGATGAAGCCGAGAACGGCCGTCATCAACGTCCCAAGCCCCAGCATGCCTGCATTGAGGAGCAAAACCGCCTGGTTCATCAGGAGGCTCTGGACCTTGGTCATGGCGGCGCTGAGGGTCATCATGCCTATTCCACCGGTTCGAGAGCGCGAGCAGGAACGGAGGTGAAAGGTCTCGTAAGGGCAGCGCGGGTCCGGCCGAGAGCGAAGGCCGCCGCGGTGACCGTCAGGCCGGCGCCCAGCGCGGCGGCGCGAAGAAGGCCGCTCGGCTGGCCACGCAGCACATCGGCGAATCCCCGCCTAAACCCTTGCGGCAACGTCCTCGTCATATAGGTCTTTTCCGACGCCAGCGCCTCGCTGGAGCCTGCCATCAACGATAGGCTGGCCTTTGAAAGCCCCTCGGCCCAGCAGCGGTGGAGGAAATATTTCCACGTCGCGCGATCGGCGGGTATGGCGTGATCGCTGCCGCTCGACGGCTCGAAGACGAAACGGCCATGCGGCAAGGCCTTGGTTGCACGGATGCAGAGTTCGGTTTCCTCGCATCCGAGCGGCAAAGCCTTGGCCGTTCGGCCCAAGCCGGAATCGAAGCCGCCCGTATGATCGAAGACGTCGCGGCGGATGCACATCGACGCGCCGATGAGGTTGCGCACCGGACCCGGATGAAGGCCGCGATAGCTGCAGCCGAGGGTCCACAGGAACTCGTCGGGAAACCAGGACGGACGGTCTGTTTCCCACAAGGGGCGGATAGCGGAGACGGCACCCAGAACCGAGGGATCCTCGAGTTGCCGCACCAAGGTCGCCAGCAAATCCTGATCCGCCACAGCGTCGTCGTCGAGAAACAGGATGACCTCGCCGCGGCTGACAGAAATCCCGGTGTTGCGGGCACCGGAGAGGCCGGGCGGATGAATGTTCTCGACGATCCTGACCGGGCTTTCGAACTGCTTGGCGCGCAGACGCAACGCGAGTGCCGGATTGTGATCGACGATGACGACGATCTCGTCCGCGGCCGGGACCTGGCGCGCTGCAGCCTCGATTGCTTTGTTGAGAATGTCCCAGCGCTTGTCGGAATAGCAGCAGATGACGATTGCCGTCGTGAGCTTGCCGGACGCGAGGTGCTGGAAATTATCCATTTTTCGGCTCCGGGGTTAATTGAAGGGTAATTCCGGTCGGTGCCGGCGACTGGAGCGTGTCGATGGTCATCCAGACCTTGCGGTAGATCGTTCCCCTGTCGCCGTCCTTGTAGAGCCAGGCTTCCAGCCTTGCGGGTGGGCGTGTTTTTGTCGGTACGGAGAATTCGAAGGTTTGACTGGAGGAAGGCGCCAGTTCGAAGGCTGGCATCTTTCCAATCAATGTGCCGCCCAGAACAAGGTCAAGACTGTAAAGCGTCCTGGCGTCTTCCGAGTTGCGCACGCCGACCGTTACCACATTGTTCGTCCAGGTCCATTTGGGCACCATCCAAAGCTCAGTGAACTGAAACGGCTTGTGTTCAAGCGCGACTGGGCGCGCCACGAGGACGGAACTCGTCGCCAAGATCATGGAAGCAGCGAAGGCCCAAAAACGACGGCCGGGCCAAGCCCACGGAATGGCTGGATCCGGCCTTGCGAGCCGCAAAACGACATTCAGCCACCGAACGGCGATAGTCGTCAGGCCCAGCGCGTAGACCCAGCTTCGCGCATCGAGATGCCCGATGACATGCAGCAGAAGCCCCAAAAAAATGCAGGTCGCGAAGCTCAGGAACACCGCGAGCGTCCCCCTCGTGACCATATCGCCCTCGATGCGCAGGGTGTCCACCAGCATGCGGCCCGGGAAATACAGTATCAGCGGCGCGCAGAGCGCCAGGCGGACCGCTTTCTCCCACGTCGAAAAGGTTTCGGGCAGCCAAGTTACGGCCAACGCAGCGGCAAGAACCCACAGCGGAATGATTCCCGGAAAGACACGGCGGGCCATCATCGGGGACGAGCTCCTGCATCCGCCCATGCCGTCGCGCCGATGATCTGAGCGGCGCCCGGGTTCACCTTCATGAGCTTCTGGCGTATCACGTTCGGGTCGAAGGATTTCTGGACGAGATGAACGATCTTGCTGTCCAGCCGGCTCAAAGTCAGGCCGAGGCGGCTATGGATCTGCGTCAGATAGGCGCCGCGGGCATCGCGCATCGTCGGCGACAGGTGCATCACATCGAGCAGAAAGACGGAATAGAGTGTCCATTCTCCGAACCGTGTCTGGTCTTTTGACGCACTCAGACCCTGGAGCAGTTCGACGTAGGGTTTTGAGCCGTATTTCGACGCGATGTAGTCATTCAGCGCGATGAGCCATTCGCGCTTGAAGCAGAAGAAATCGTTGATGAAATCGATATAGCGAAAAGACCGGGCCGGCTCGACGCCGAGGATCTTTGCGACATTGCGCAACCGTTGCTTCTCGAAACGGTAATGCAGATCGGGTAGCCTGTGGCTGGAATAATAGAGAACCGGTTCGCCCCGGTCGATCAGATCGGTCGTCGCGATGGGCCGCAGCAGCAGTGTATCCGCACCGAGATTGCAGAAATGCTCGGTCCGGCAGAATTCGAAGGCGCGCAGCTTGACGATCTGCTGCCGAAACCAGCCGGGAAGTTCCAGTTCTCTAGCCGAAAGCCAGTCGTTGTCGCCGGTGACGGCTGCGCGAGGCACGAGACCCTTGGCGTCGAGGAAGGCTCTTAAAGCGGCCGGGTTGTCGGTGACCATGGTCAGGTTTCCCTTGTCGGGGAAATGCTGCTGGTAGGAGCGAAGGGACGCTTCGAGCAAATATTCGATGTCCCGCGAATGGACGCACATGAAAGCGTCGATACGGCTATCGATCATCGCAGATCTCCGTCTGTTCGTCCTACGGATTGCACTGGCTCTCCGGTCCGCCTAGGAGGGGCCGCGAGCTGCCGTGTTTTCCCGAGCCGCCCGACATCGAAAATGACCATGAAGCCGTTGTCGAAGGTGCGGTCGACATCGGGCTCGGAATTGAACTTGAGCAGCGACGACGACTGGAGGGGGACCGTGTGGTTTCGGTCCTGCGTGCCGCCGTCGAAATAGACGCCCACGCCGGGCAGGCCAGTGGTCATGCGCAGATCGACCATGACGAACCCGACGCTCGAGTCGATCAGCAGCCTGCGTTCCATCGAGCCGAGATCGGCAGCGGTGATGGCCATGCCTGTATCCTGCCCGCTCTCAAGCGTGGTCGAGACCTTTTGCCGGCCGTAAGTGGACAGGAGCAGGCGATTGATCCGGTCGGTTGCGAAATGCTGGTCGCCGCCCAGCCATTCCCTGGTCCACTTTGCGGCGCTGATCCCCATAGGTTCTATCGACGAGGAGTCGGCCGACACCTCATAGCCGGCCGGAACCAGGATACGTGGCCCCTCGGAGCTGATGACGCCACCAATCAGCACCGTTGTTGCGGCGGCGGCAAGCGCCGTTGCGCGCAGCCAGCCACGCGACGTGCCGTGCCAGAACGCCGCGACAGCCACCGCGACGACAATTGCGACGCCGAGGAAGGATAACGAGCCGATGCGGTTGCCGATCTCCCACCCACTGCGCGTCAGGCGGAAGATGATGCTGACAGGATAGGCGAGCGTCACCAAAACGAAGACGACGAGAAGGCTTGACCGCCATAGGCGCCATCTGGTTGGCGGCCAGAGCATGCTGGCATTCCGGAGCTGCCCATTGAAAACGAGCGAGCGGAGAAAGCCGGTGAGAAGTCCCAGGCAGATCAGCGCGACGCCCGCCATCGTCAGATAACGTTGCCAAGCAGGCGCCAAGGCTCCCGTGTCCGACACGAAAAGCTTACGTGTCGCGGTCGAGTTCGATACGAGTTGCACTACCTCGTGTATGCCGCCTGCCAGTACGGGAAGGATGTAGCTGCCGGTGGGATTCCCGACGATCTTCGACCAGGCGACAGGAGCAATCACGGCGATCGAGGCCAGCAGGATCGCCCGCTGCCTCTGCATAGAGGACGCGCCCTGCCTCAGGCATTCCATCACCGCCGTGCCGCACAAAAGGGCCATGCAAAAATAGGAGGTGAGATGATGCGTAACTGCGAGTGCCACGATGAGGACGATGGTGGCGACGATCGTCGGCCAGCCTGCCGTGCCGCCCCGCTCCATGCGTCGGCTTTCCGAAGCCAACAGTACCGCCGCAAGCATGGGGATCGCCAGGCTTTCATAGGAGTAGTGGACGTCAAACAGCAAAAACGCGGACGAGCCCATGTAGATCAGGCAGGCAATGGAGGCGATCCGTGGCGAGCCCGTGATCTTCTCAAAGAGCAGGAAGAGCGCGAGCATCAGCATCATCCGTGCCGCCGCCAACACGATGAGGCCTGCAGCGAAGACGGACAGTCCGGACAGGTTGACCAAGGCGGACGTTATGAGCTCCAGCCCAGGATAGAGGGGGCTGACCGGCAACAGGGGATTGGGCAGGAACAATCGCCCCGCCTCCAGAATGTCGTTCACCGTCGCCCAGTGCAGGAATTCGTCATGGTCTATGAAGGCGACGGGCGCGCGGATGAGGCGTACCACGAAGAGGGCTGAGGTTACGATCACTATGAGCGCCAACCGCTCCAGGCGGCTGGCCCCCGGATGGATGATCCGCGCCGCCGCGGGGAGAAAGATCGCGGCGATGGCGCAATAGAACGCCGGAACCGCCCAACCCTCTCCCAGCCGACTGGCATTTGCAGCAAGAGCGGCCACAACAAGGGCGCAGCTGCATAGGAATGCGAAGACCGGCGACATCCCCAGCGACGAAGGATCGGCACTACCCCCGACCGCGCTGTCCTGCCTGCGCAGGCCCAGAAATGCGGCGATCCACAGATCGACGCGTGGAAGGGAAACCCTTCCCGTATAGCCATGCCGATAAGCTCCGTCCTGGTAGGACTTCTGCTGATCTGGAGAAGTCCGCCTCTTAACAACGGTCATCGTGCTTCAAATCTCCAAGCAGTGCCGGACCGGTTCGCAGTTCAGGCTGCGGATGCGAAAGGACGCGTCTGTACACCATCAGCAGCCGGTCCGTGCAATCGTCCCAGTCCGGCAACCTCGTCTCGATTGAGATCGGCCCCGCGTCCATGGCGGCGAGCATTTCACGCGCGGTGAAGTCTGGCGAAGCGTTGAGCGGAATGGATCGCACGAGCCCCTCCTCAGCCAGCTCCCGAAAGCCGGATGTGTCGGTGGTCAGTACGGGAGCCTTGACCGAAAGCGCCTCCATAACCGCCACGGGATGAGCTTCATAATCGCTGAGGAGCACGACAAGAGCGGCCGAAGACAAAAGATCGGCCATTGCGGACCGATCGGTCGGCGGAATTGCCCCGATCTCGACACGGTTGCCGAGCCCGAGTTCGGCCACCTGCTGACGCAGCTTCGCCTCATAGGGCCCCTCTCCTAGGATCCGAAGGCGCAGATCCGGGAATTTCGTTGCCAGCACATGAAATGCAGCAAGCGCCCGATGATGACCTTTATAACGCTCCAGCCTGCCGAGCGAGACAATCAGCGGCCTGTCGTGAGGTGAAGGGGGTCGCCGCCCGGACTTTTCCGGCAGGCGCGCGCCATTGGGGACAACGATGAACCGGTCTCTCGCGATTGCCATATTGTGGCTGAACAGATCCGCTTCGAACCGCGACACGCCAATGAGTTGCGCTGCTCTGGTGGCCAGAGGCGCAAGCATTCTGTGTTGGAAGCGCCGGATCGAAGACCGAAGTCGCGACGAATGGCCACCGCTGTGAAAGGTGACCACGAAAGGAAGCCCCTTGCGCGATGCGGCAGCCATTCCGAGCGGTGCCAGGAAAGTGTGGTAGCCCTGAACATGCATCAGGTCCCAATCACCTTCGGCGACGGCCTTAAAGACGCTGGGGGCGAAGCACCAATCCCGCCCACGGGGAAACGTCTTCAGCCTGACAATCCGCACGCCGTCTCGGCTTTCCGCTGCAGGAAGAAGTCCGTCAGGATTGCCCGTCAAGACCGTTACCGCATGCCCGTTGCGCACGAGCCGGGTTGCGACCTCGCTTACATGGGTTTCCGTCCCTCCGGCAAAAGGCAGGTATCTCGCGCTGAGCATCAAAATGCGCATCATGCGGCCTCGCCAATTACATCCAGACCTCAGGAAATACTCTGCTCGAGGACCTGGACGCCCGTCGGCGTACTGACGCGTTCTCTAAAGATCGTCTTCAGCACGCGCCAGCCATCCGGGAGGGCACGCAGGTTGCTGACGCCGTAGATACGTTCCGATTCAAAGCTCGCGACTTCCATGATTTTGAGCTTGTTCTTCAGGGCCCGCAAATTGATCAGCGTCTCAATTTCGAAGCCGTCGCAATCGGCACGCAGCAAGGGAACATGCCGTCGCCAAAAGCCCATGTAGCCGTAGCACAGATCGCTAAAAGAGCTGCCATAGAGCATGCGGACCAGGAGGGTCAGGCCGAGATTGCCGAAACGGCGGATGACTGTCATGTCGCTGGTGCCGCCACCCTGCATAAAGCGCGAACCCTTGACGAAATCCGCACCTGCAACAAGAGCCGCGACGAACAAGATGATTTCGTAAGGATCCATCGACCCGTCAGCATCGAGCATGACGATCATATCACCAGACGCGGCTTCGAAGCCGGTCCGCAATGCGATGCCTTTGCCCTTCTTGGGCTGGAGTACGATCTTGACATCGTCGCGCATGCTTCGCGCTATGTCAGGCGTTCCGTCTGTCGATCGCCCATCGACGATAATGATTTCATGCACCCACGTCGGTATGCGGGGCAAGAGCAGCTTAATGTTTTCCGCTTCGTTCAAGGTTGGAATGACGAGTGAGGTCTTTGGCAATTTGAACATCGGGCCTTGGACAGGCACTGAGGAATGCGAGGATTCTGAAGCTTCGATTGTAGACATAAGCTCTCCTTGGCGTTTTGGACCGCGCGACAAATCGCAAATCGACGATGCCCCTGAGCTCTTTGGCCGAGAGGAGGACTAAACTCTCCCCAGTCGGGAAGAGTATGCGGCTAAGCCTCAATGTACTTTGATCAAATCGCCTGGCTGTAAGACCGTTTCTTCGGTCGCAGGTTCGACGATGACACCATTCGGTCCAGGCCGAACGATTTCAAATTCAACACCGGCGCTATCATTCGACGATACCATCGACCGGAAAATTTCAAGATCGCTCTCGGTCGTCTTCAACGCCGTGGATAGGCCTCTTTCGGCATCCGCTGCCGACTTTTCGATCTCGATCTTGCGTTCGATACGATCGCGCTCAACGTCCTGTTTCGCTGCCGCCAGCCGTTGCTTTGCGCTCTCGACATCGATGACGGCCTGCTGCTTTCGATCTTCCGACTCGGTCAGTTCGCTTTGTGCCCGGGTCAACTCAATGCTGGTGACAAGTTTGTTTTTGGCCAACTTCTCGATACTTGCCAGCCGATCCTGACGGACCCGAATGGTGGCATCATAATTGCCGACGCGTGCCTGACGCAGGTCGAGATCGGCCTGAGCGTTGGCCACAGATCTTGCGTAAGCACTGCTCTGCGCATCCTTGCTCGTCGTTACCAATTGGCGCTGCCATGTCTCATCATCCAGCAACCGTTGAGCATCGGGATCGGGACCAAGAACAAGTGTGCCAATGCTGGCAATTTGTACGGAATCGCGCTTTGCCCTGAGCACCTCGGTTCGCGACGCAAGCCGCTTCAGATCGGCCAGCCCAGCCTTCAACCGCTCGATCTGGCGTGTAATGTCCACGCTCTGCCACGGCTCGATACTCTTCGCCGCCATGCCACCCGCTTGCGCAACGGCATGCAGAACCGTCATGCCATCGACATATCGAAACGAGCCAGGATTGCGAACCGGGCCGGTAATATAAATTGGCTGGTGCTCAATCTTGACGATATTCACGAACCCCTTTCTGCCGACCAAACTTTCGTACGACGGAAGAATTATCGCCTCCACATCCGCCGGAGGAAGCCCTCGAACCGGAAAGCGTCCCAAAAGCGGAAGCGCAATCGTTCCGTCCGCTTCAACGACGTATTCGCCAGTGAGCTCGGGCCGCTGGTAAAAGTTCCAGGGAACCGTGCCCCGTGAGCCCGTCCAGCGATCTTCGACGGAGGCCAAGCTTTCATAAAATGCGAGATTCAATTTATCGCCCGAGCGAAGACCGTCACGCAACGATTGAGGCTGCCGGGCCGAAGTCTCACCAGGTGTCACAACCGAGACCGCTTCCGTAGGCGAAGGTAACTCTTCCGCTGCTGGCGTCATTGGAACAATTGCTGCAAACACCACGCACAGTATTGTTTGATGTAGGCGAGAACCGATTCTCGACCTATATTTAGGCATCGCTGGAGATATTATCTTCGAAAGCTTCATGTTTCGAATTTCCGCTTTGAAAGCGCTGAACGCCCCCTGATCTCTTTAAGGTTAGCATAATATTAACCATATTCAACAGTACTTAACAAAGATTAATACATCTGCCAGACAGGCTAAGATCCTGAGTCGAAAAGAAATCAATAAAAGTAATATCTTGCGGCGACCGGGCAGCACTTCGAAAACCTTGGCCTTATCGGTTTATTTGGCGATCTGCAGGGTGAAGTTTGCGATCTTTGCAATGCAGCTCTGAGCCAAGGCCAGCGTTTGAGAAATGGCTTCAAGAACGACACTTGCGCCGTCGCGATCCTGAATATCGGCAGTGTCCAGGGGATGGCTTTCGGCGCTTCCGAGCATCCGGGCGCGGGTTTCGGCGTTCTGATCCAGGATGGCGAACCGAGTTGTATGCGCGCTAACTGGCAGCCATTTATCCGAAAAATGGCATTATGTTATGTATTTCAGATATCTACAGCCATAGAACCTGTTGCGATACGGTGCCCGCCATCGAGGTGGGCTCTCGGCACAGGCCGAGCGCTCTCCGCAAAACGACGCCTGGCACCGTAGCCGGCGTCAATGACAGGGAAAGGTTTAAAGCTCTATGTCTGCACATGAAAAGCCACTGATCGCGATCGCCGGCGCAACGAGCAAACAAGGGCGCAGCGTCGCCGCGGCACTCCTTCAGAGCCAACGTTTCCGGGTGCGAGCTTTCACCCGGAAAAAGGATTCGCCTGAAGCTTTACGCCTGGAGAAACTCGGCGCTGAGATCGTCACCGTCCCTCTGGAACTTGGCCTTCGGAAGGACCTCGTTGCTGCATTCAAAGGCGCGGACGGCGCATTTCTGATGACGCCGCCGATCGCCCCGCCGGAGACAATCGAGGCTCCTCTCGGGCAGCAACTGGCGGATGCCGCCGTGGAGGCCGGCGTCGGGCATATTGTTTTCAGCACGCTCGAGAATGTCGACAAGATCACCGGCGGGACGAAGTATGCGCCGCATTTCACCGACAAGGCGCGCGTTGCAGGCCATATTCGCGGCCTGCCTATTTCTCATTCCTTCGTCATGCTGGCGTTCTTCTACACCAATCTTCTCGAATATTATGTGCCGCGCATGGAGGGCGATACGCTCCTGCTGCCGATTTATCTTCCCGAAGATTTCCGAGCGCCTTTTGTCGATCCGCTGACGGCGACCGGGCCGGTCGTCCTCGAAATTTTCTCAAACCCCGAGCGCTACAACGGCAAAACGCTGCCGATCGTCGGGGATATCATTTCTCCGCGGGAGATGGTCGAAACCTTTCAGCGTGCGACCGGGCTCAAGGCCGAGTATCGAAACGCTTTCACCAGGGATGGCCTGCTGCGCTATTTTCCAGAGTTTGCCGCCAATGAACTTCTCGTTCGAGAGATTCTCGGGATGGTCGAATATGCTGTCGAATATGGATATTTCGGCAAGGAGCATGACCTCGAATGGAGCCGTGGCGTGAACCCCGACACGCTCAACTGGGAGCAGTATCTGCGGAAGACGGGGTGGCGTGGCGATAAACAATCTTTTGGATTCTAAAGCGCGTCGCGATCTTTCGGATTCGCTTTGTCGTGCCTTAGCTCTTTGTTTTTCTGGATGTCGCTGGCGCGAAACCGCTGCACAGTTTTGCACGACGAGCTTTAAATCACGATGGCCGGATTCCCGGCAATTTAGAAACCTCGGCGACAAGAAAGTCAACCAGAAGCCGAACGCGAGCAATGGCTGCACGCTCTGGAACGATCAGCAAACTCACCGGAACCGGTAAAGGACGATAGTCGCCAAGCAAGACCTCGAGCCGGCCATCGTCCAGAAGATCGTGAACCAACCAGAGGTGTGCGGGACCAATGCCGCGTCCGGCGGCAAGGGCTCTGCGCGCCGCAAGCCCGTGATCGACGCGCAGCTTGCCGCTCACCGGGATCATCAGGCTTGTGCCATCGGGAGAGGAAAGAACAAGCTGATCGCTCCCCGCCACATTGGACATTATGACGGTTTCGTAGCGTGACAGATCGGCGGGGCGCTTCGGCCATCCGTGGGCGGACAAATAGGTGGGAGCGCCGACCAGCAACCGATGGCTTTTTCCGAGCGCATGAAGTTTCATTGCGCTGTCGGCGAGAGGCCCAAGACGGAGTGCGACGTCTACGCCTTCGCGAACCAAATCGATCCGCTCGTCCGTCAGGTTGAGGTCGACGCGGATGTCCGGATGCTTGTCCTGGAAATCAAAGATCAGGCGCGTGATGTGCATCACACCGAGCGCTGCCGTACAGGAAAGCCGGACAGCACCCGCGGGGGCCTGACGGGCATCTCTGGCTTCTTCAGCAGCCTGTTCGACTAGGCGCAATATCTGCAGGCAGTTCGTATAATAGCGGCTGCCCTCGTCGGTGAGGGTGACGCGACGCGTGGTTCGGCTGAGAAGCGGTACGCCGACAGCCTGCTCCAGTTCACTGAGGTGCCGCGTCACGGTGGATTGACCGACACCCAGCTCTCTTGCGACCATCGACAGGTTGCCGCGTTCGGCGACGCGGACAAAGGTGCGCATTCTGTCCAGAGACAGTCCCGTGTTATCCATTTTTCAGCACAGTGATCGTCATTCCCTCGGTATAGGGAATAATCTGGACTATGCCTAGTTCGAGCATGCGCCGGCAGTTCGATGGCATATTCCGGCGAGGCTGGCGAGGCCCGCACAACGGATGGATCAGAGGGTGCGCTCAAAGAGCGGCTCATTGTCTTTCGTCCCGGCCACTTCCCATCCGAGTTCCGATAGAACCGCTCCGCCTTCGTGTTTGGATCGGTTGTAAGCCAGGCACGGTGGACACCGGCGGCTTTCAAAACGTTGCAAGCTTCGCGGAAGAGAACGGAACCTATTCCTTTTCCTTCAAATCCGGGAACAACAAAAAGCGCCCAAATGCTGCCATCTCGTGGATCAGCGGCAGAAAAGCCGACAATTTCGTTTTGCTCTTCCCACACGAAAATGCCGGGGTTTGCGACGAACCATTCATAGTGAACATCGATGACATTGGACGGATCGCCAAGGACGTTTTCAGTGACGGATGCCCGAATAGCTTTAAGTCGAGGGACGTATGAAATTACCGCTCTTCTTAGCAAAGCTCGCTCCATCCTTATCGTCGACCGTACCAAATTACCGCGTCGAGCCGCGTGGGATGATGGAGAAGCCGCAATCGACCTTGTCTTCGCCGGGCGGCTCGTCGCGGACGGCGCGCAGCAGCATGTCGGCGACGCGGTAGCCAATATCGTAGCGCGGTATGTGGACCGTCGTCAGCGACGGCTCGGTGAAGGCCGAAAATTCCAGATCGTTGAAACCGCAGATGCCGAAATCCTCCGGCACGCGAATGCCGCGCACGCCGCATTCGATGAGCACACCGAGCGCCAGTTCGTCGTTCTGGGCAAAGACGGCATCGACATCAGGCACGCGCTGCAACAGGCGGGTCAACAATTCCCTTCCGAGACCGGTGGTGCTTGCCGCATCCGCGCCGATGACAAGTTCGGGATCGAAACGGCCGGCTTCGCGCATCGCGTCCTCATAGCCTTCCCTGCGGCGGCGCGAGCGAAGATCCGTGCTGCCGCCGATGAAGGCGATCCTCTCATAGCCCCTCGACAGCAGGAAACGGGTGGGTTCGGCGCCTGCCGCATGATGATCAAGGCCGACGACCAGCCTTTCCGGCTCCTGGCTGAGATCGGTGATATGGGCGATCGGACAGGCGGCATTCTCGATCAGCGGCAGAAGATCATGATAGGATTCGGCACCGGCGATGATAACGCCGGCTGGCTTCTGCATCAGGAAGGATTTCAGCTGGCCAGCCTCCCGATCGGCATGGTGGAGCGTGTTGGAATATTGCACACCGAATTCGGTGGCGCGCAATCGATCCTCGATGCCGATCATCAGGCCTGCAAAGGCGGGCCGGTGCAAAGCGGGCGTGATGACGCCGACGGTGCCGTTGTGGCGGCCGGCCAGCGCCCGGGCGGCAAGATTGGGGATATACCCCATCTCGTCTACCGTGCGCAGAATAACCTCCCGCAAATCTTCCGAGACGATTTCAGGATTGCGAAGCGCGCGCGAAATCGTGATGGGGCTGACCCCAACCTTTTTCGCCACATCGCTCAACTTCACATGCGCGCCGCGCCTGGCCTTCCGCCCCCGCTCCACTGCCGTCCTCACCGCCCCATTGTATGTCGCCCGCGAGACTCGCTAGCTCTCGATTCGCGATCTTTACTTTCTGAAGAAGAAATAATTTAGAGTCTACTAACGTTTTATATTCGCAACAGGATCCGGGACTATAATTTCCGGAAACAGCCGCAGGATCGTCTTTCGGCAAATTACGGGCGCAGGCGGCAATCGGATCACCGCCTTCGGGAATAAGTCCATTTATTTTCGAATGAAAACATCGCGAAGGACGCGAAACGAGGCAAGACCAGGCCGGAATTTCTGAAGCGGGGCAGTCGGCCGGAACACATCGGGAGCGAAGATTAAATTCCAGCCAAATCTTACAAATCGGCAATATAAACATGATCAAACTTTAATTTGTAAATCCGCTTGGTGGGATCATATGAATCCCAAGCGCCAATTCTTCTCTTCCCCCGGCCACCGCCCTCGACGACTGCGTGTTCCCAGGAGGAATTGGCGCCAAACGCCATCCGACGCCAGGTCCCAGGACATGGAACCACGACGCCATCCAAGCCAACGCTCTCGCAAGGGACCCGCCCAAGGGATCACCACCATGTCACACATCCTCCGCAACCATCGCACCGCAGCGCTTGTCGGGGCCGCCATCATCGCCGGCGCAGCCTGCCTGCCCTTCGCCATCAACGCCTCCAATGCCGTTGCCGCGGCCTCTGATACCGGCGGCATTCTCGCGCCGAGCGGCTCCTTTGCCTCCATCGTCGATGCCGACAAGCCTGCCGTCGTCACCATCACCACGACGATGAAGGCGACCGATGTCAGCGCCGGAGAGCAGGGATCGCCGATGGACGAGCAGTTCCGCCAGTTCTTTGAGGATCAGGGTATCCCGCTGCCGCGCCAGGCACCGCAAAAGCGGCCTTCGCAGCAGGCGATGGCGCTCGGCTCCGGCTTCATCATCAGCCCCGACGGGGTGATCGTCACCAACAACCATGTCATCGACAATGCCGTCGACATCAAGGTGACGCTGGATGACGGCACGGAACTGCCGGCCAAGCTGATCGGCACCGATCCGAAATCCGATGTCGCCGTGCTGAAGATAGAGGCGGGCAAGCCGCTGCAGACCATTGCCTGGGGCGATTCCGACAGGCTGAAGCTCGGCGACCAGATTCTGGCGATCGGCAACCCCTTCGGCATCGGCACCACGGTGACGGCAGGCATCGTCTCGGCGCGCGGCCGCGACCTGCACAGCGGGCCCTATGACGATTTCATCCAGATCGACGCGCCGATCAACCACGGCAATTCCGGCGGCCCGCTCGTCGACCGCAACGGCAATGTCGTCGGCATCAACACCGCCATCTATTCGCCGAACGGCGGCAGCGTCGGTGTCGGTTTCGCCATTCCCTCCGACGAGGCCAAGGCGATCGTCGCCAAGCTGCAGAAGGATGGCTCGATCGATCACGGCTATCTCGGCGTACAGATCCAGCCGGTCACGAGGGATGTCGCCGATGCCGTCGGCCTCGACAAGACCGGCGGCGCGCTGGTTGCCGCCGTCACTGCCGATACGCCGGCCGCCCATGCCGGCCTGAAGCCCGGCGATATCGTCACCTCAGTCGGCGGCGAGAGCGTCAAGACGCCGAAGGACCTGTCGCGCCTGGTCGCCGACCTTTCGCCGGGCGCCAAAAAATCCCTCAGCGTCTGGCGCGACGGCAAGACGATCGATCTCAACGTCACCGTCGGCACCAATGAGGAAGGCCGGAAGCAGGCGGCGACTGAGAACCCGGACGCCCAAGGCCAGAGCACCGGCCAGCCGAGCCTCGGCATCGGCCTTGCCGATCTGACGCCCGACATGCGCCAAGAGTTCAACCTGCCGCGCTCGATCAGCGGTGCTGTGGTCGCCAAGGTCGCCCCGGACAAGTCGGCGGCTACCGCCGGCATCCAGTCCGGCGATGTCATCGTCTCGGTGAATGACAGACCGGTCCACAACGCCCGCGACGTCAAGACCGCGATTACTGAGGCCGGCAAGGCCGGCCGCAAGTCGGTGCTGCTGCTCGTCGAACGCGACGGCAACAAGACCTTCGTCGCCGTGCCGTTTGGGGCGGCCTGACGGCGGCCTGAGCTTTGCCGCAAAACAGGAAAGCCTGCCTGAGGCGGGCTTTTCGACGGAAGCCAAGCACCGCTCAGGCGGCAAAAATCTACAGGGCGCCGTCCGTCTCTCTATTTCCTGCTCAGGGAGATTTCAGCTTCGTCCGCTTTGCACGCCTACGAAATTTGCCTGTTTGGCGGTTTGCCTCTTGCTGCTTTACCGCATCGGAGTGGCTGCGTTGCGCCGCCTCCAATTGCTGCCGCGTCGGGAGATCATGGTCGTAGGTGGAAGCACTGAATGCCGTCGCGTTATCGAACGGACCTTTGTGTGGACGCGCCAGACCATAGGCGGCGCTATCGATCCCCTCCTCCGCTGACGACAACCGCGCTTGACGCGCCTGCGCTATGAGATCGTCTGCAGTCGGGCTTAAGGTTACGATTTTCCGCAAGAAGGCGATGATTTTGCTTTTCCTGGCCCTGTCCTTTTGAACTGCGTGAATCCCAGACATGTCTTCTTCCTTGTTCGTCATGTCATCGCGACGATCGATCGGGGGTTGCCGGCGACATCGCAGCAGGCCTGTTCACGGGATCTCGGACAGTCGTTCAGGCAGCCTGGTTTTGGGAAAACGGTAGGCTGGCGGCCGCAGCGGTGCGTCCGCACGCTCGGACGCCGTATACCGCGCGATCCGATGGGCTTTCACCGGGGCACCGCCGTCATCCTGCCATCGGGCAAAGGAGCCGTCCTCCATTGCCTGCGGCAGCGGGCCTGATTTCAACTGTGTCGCGAGATACATTTTCAGCGCCGATTTCAACGCGGCCTCATCGACGATCCCCATCTGGAAGCAATCAATGAGGAAACTTGTGGCGGTGATCTCACCCTCATCGGCCGCGTGGGTTTCGCCGCCGCGAAAGCCGGCCTTTCGCAGAATACGATCGAGCATTCTCAAATTGTCGACACCGAAAAACTGATCTGACGTGGAAGACATGACGTCCTCCTTCGTTGGGGCTAGGGTTCACTGGCGCGCCCCAAGCAGCGGTGCCCGTATCGTGCCCGCCGATAAATTAGCTTGCGCTTATTGCCGGCTGACCGCAACCTCATTCGGCAGCCGCCATTGATAATGCCATGGCGGAACCCATTTTAGCTAAAGGAGGATGCGCATCATGCAGTTCAACGATGAAGCGACCCTCACAAAGCCGTCGGCATTGCCGGTGGAAAGGCGTGCGCTGGTCGATCACCTCAGAGAGGCGATCGCGCGCCTAACGCACGGGCTAGCAGCCGCCGGATTGGTGGAATTCGTGCCGCCTCTGCTGGAGATCAATAAAGTTCTCCGCGATATGACGGACGAAATTTCCCGTGCGGATTCGCTCTATTCCGATGAGGTTATCACGGGTACGATGCGCTTGATCAAGACATCGGAAGCCTTGCTTGAAAACCGGGTTATCGTGCAGACCATCCACTAAGATCTGCCGACGCCCGGACATGCAGGCAGGCTGATCGCTGGACATCCGGCGTCAAGCTATTCGCTCCCTCGTGCATCCATCATCACCACCGGTGCCCGAGTTCCGCAGGTCGGCCGCGCCCACTTCCAAGGATAACCGCAATGACACTTATTTTCCCCAACAGAAGCCGCAGCTTCGACGAAGCGAGAAAAGGCGTCCGCTTCACCGGCTATGACGGCATGTTCGAAGTCCGGTTTCTGGTCGAAGAAGCAGCCCTCGGCAGCGCGATCACCCAGAACTCTTCCGAGGCCGCCTATCTCAATGCCTTTGATGCGGCGCGCTCTTCCATTCAGGAGGCCGCATCGAGAGCCTATCAGCATCGACGCGGAAACAACTTCACGCTCACGGCTGCAGATTTTCGCTGATCGCTGGAAGGCATGCGGCCGGTGAACTGAAATGGCCACCATCCTGCTACTGCCGGATGAGACAGGGGAAGCAAAGCATATGGTTTCCACACGATACCGCCCGAAAGACCTGAAACTGGCGCGTCGCCATATCGTGAAGGCGGCGCATCGCGTTGCCGATCAGGAAATGGTGATCAGGAAACTATTGCGCAAAGGCAGACCCTCCGGGCCGGCCTATGCGCTGTTGGGCAGGCTCTACGACGATCAACGGCGGAAGCTCGATCGGCTGAAACTGATCGAAGCGATGGTTGAGGTAGAAGCGCAATCCTCTATGGACGTGCCCAGCAATCCTGGCACCTCCGCGCCGCCCTTTGCGATCGTACACAACAGCGGGATCTCTCGGCCGGACCGGCAATCCGCCACGCCTTGTAGCGCAGATGTTTGGCGCCCATATTTGGTGTAGTGGCAGCTTGTGAACGGGTGCTGCTTCCCGGGGTAATCAGAGTTACCCGGCCCCAACCAAAGGAGGGCATCATGTCTTCCACGGTAAACATCCATTCGTGGAAACGCCTGGCTCAGCATATCGGCAGGTTCCGGTATATCGACTTCCTGGTGAAATCGACACCAGCAATCTGTCTGGCCTTTATCGTCTATATCATTCTCAACGATGTGTTCTGGTAGGCGCTGCAAGACTGTTGCGGCGAGCTAAGACGCTCTGCTGCCTATCAAACAAAGGGCTGAACGCTGACGGAATTGGATAACGCGATGCAACTGCGAGAAATGGGTGAACAAGACTGCCTCGCCTTTCTGGCAAGCCACACCCGCGGCCACTTGGCATGCCTCGGCGAAAAATATCCCTACATCGTTCCCATTCAGTATGCTTTTGAGAAAGACCGGCTTTTCGTATTTTCCATGCCGGGCCTGAAGATTGATCTATTGCGGGCCCATTCACCCACCTGTGTTCAGGTTGAGGAATTCGGCGAAAACCGAACATGGAAGAGCGTGCTTGTTCAGGGCACCTATGATGAGCTGACCGATACGCCGGCCCGGCATGACGAACGCCTCCACGCCTGGTCTCTCCTGCAGAAGCAATCGTTTTGGTGGGAACCCGGATCGCTTGCCTTAAACTCGGAAAGCGAAGACGGCCCTGCTCCCTCCATATTCTTCGGCATTTCGATTGAGATGGTATCGGGGAGGCAAGTAGTTTAACATGCGGGCGTTCAGACTCGCCGCGCCTTAATCCTTGATTGGCAAGGGTGCGCTGCTGCATGATATATGGAACTCCAGACAGACACCTCCAGCTAAACGCTGTCCGATACCAGCCTTTCCCATAGGGGCGCGGATTGCTTGATGCATCCACCAACGTGGCCAGCTGAACCGCAGCACTGCGTTCAATGCCACACGACCACCCACAGGGAAAACGATGACAGACGCACCTGAGAATGAAGCGCTTTTCAACATCACCGGACACTATGTGCAGGAGTTGAAGGCCGTTCTTCAAAGTGAGAGCATTGTCGAAGGCACCGACTACGAAAACAGCGCCTTTAACGAAAAACGACGGAACGAAGGACTGCACCTGCTGCGATTTCACAAGACCGGCACGGCAGCGCAGGCAACGCAGATCTGGGAAAAACATATGACGGCCCGGGCCCATCGATAAGACGGCACGAAGGCCATTCTTCGATCGACCGAACGACATCATGCACTAATTCTTTAATTGAGAGCAGGATTCCGATTTCAGGCCGACACGGCCTAACATCATCCTGTTCTGGTGCTGACGCGCCGCGACATCAGCTGATGTCCGGCGCAACTTTGCCCTGAAAGGAAAAATCATGACCAATGATACAAGCAAAAAGGTCCAGCCCGCCAAAGCGGCCGTGGCTGACGGACCCTACGACGTCATCTATTTCGCGAAGAAACACCGTATTTCCAACGAAGATGCCCGGGACATCATCGAAAAACACGGCGCCAATCGCAAAGAGGCGGACAAGGCCGGCCGGCGCATCAGCGCCTAAGGCAGAACATGGTCTGGCAGGCGCTCATGCATGTCGTCATCCTAATACCGCTGCAACATTCGGATGACATTGTATTCGCGACTGCCGGCTTTCCCTCTGCCGGCGATGCCACGATGCAACATCGGTGGACGAATTAACCCTACTGGCTTACCTTAATATCAGCATGCGCTTGAATACATCCGCTCCTATGCCATCGTAGCTTCACGATAACGCTTCTGGTTCCTGAAGCAGCTCGCCGGAACCGTGGCCCGCCTTTCTGGGAGAGGCCGGCTTGCCTTCACAGGGCTCGAGCTCAATCAAATGGAGGGTGTGCCATGAATAACGTCTTGGAATTTCGTCCAAAATGCCCGCATGTCGAAAGCCTGTCCGATTGCCGCGAAGCGCTTGAACCTGCCGTGATGAAGATCGTCAGCGACGCCATCGGCAGGGGATACACGGCCGCGGAAGCCGCCATGGTGGTTGCCGATATCGCAGACGATTACATCCTGATGCTGTCGCGGCAACCACGGCATTGATAGGCTGTGCGGGCGCGCAACAGTGCCTTCTTAAGCGTTGCAGGTGACGGACGAAAAGCGTGGCTTCGCCCGCTGTCAAGAGCCGCGAGTAAGCCTTCCGTGAGTCGTTTGCATCAGTGGACCGCGCAGCAACTGCAGGGGTAGCAGTGGTACAGGAGACGAGACCTGCCGCGCGATCCGCCGGCAAAACCCCTCATATTGCCTGAAGTTCCAGGCAGTGCGACAGCACCGCGATTCCGAAAAATCCTCCTAGGGCTCATTGACCCCTGCCCGGCACGACTGCGGCCGTCACGCCGATCGGCTTGTGAAGATCGACAGCTAGATCGGAACGCCGCGAAAACCCCGCCGGAGCGGGGCTTTCAGCGGGTAGAAGCCGAGCCAGCCGAGCAGTCGGCCTACATTTTAAACGCCATCGACATTTGGAAATCCAGCAATAAGGCCCCTTTCCTGCGCCTTCCCGACGCTTCATCGTCTCGCTCAATCTTTGAATCAATGCCGTAACGCGGCGTGAAACGCTCATATGCGCCGCTTTTCGCGACCTCTTCACGAATGAGAGCGATTCAGCTTTCATGGACTGAATCGCTCTCATCTTTTGTATTATGCAATTCCCGGGGAAACCGCTTCGAACGTCTCCCAATTAACGCCACCTTGGCTGGCGCGGCGGCGCATTGGCCTGGATCTCATGCAGCGGCGCCTTGGATCCGAGCAGTTTCTTCAGCTTCTTCTCCTCCGCCGGGCCGATGCCGAACTTGCGGCAGTGCTCCGCAACATCGTGCTCTCGCGGACCGGGAATGCGAACCTGGCGATTGTTCATGCTCTTCATGTCGATCTCCTTTCGAAAGGAGAACCTGAATGCCGCTGATTTGTTCATTAGCGAACTCTAAAATTTAGCGATGGCATGTTCCGAAATTAACCCACTATCAGGTTTGCCGCGCGGCAAGGATGGAGGAAAGAATACTCCTTTCGACGATGTGGAACCCGCGCTCAGCGCAACGATTGATGAGAATATTCCGTCGGCCAGGGAACAAGAGCATCCCGCAAGCGTAAGGGGCGCCGGGTCGTGTGGAGGGCAGGTTTCACAACCATGCACTTCGATACCTCCGTGCGGCCCACCATTCCTCCCAAGAACCAACTCGCCCCGCCTCGGTGGGGCTTTTTTCTGCACTCGGCACTTTGGCATGGAGTTCGATCGAAGATCGGGGGAACAACTGGCCTTGCGCGCGGTTTGGGGGAATCTCTTTGACGGAGGAAATCATGCCAAAGTATTTTTTCCATGTCCGCCGGAACGATGTCTTCGAGGAAGATCCGGAAGGCATTGACCTGGCCTCACCTGAGCTTGCATGCGAGGAAGCAACCGCTGCCGCCCGCGAAATCGTGGCGGAGAGGATCCGTACCGGCGATCCGGCGAACGGCGGCGCCTTCGAGATCATGACGGAAGACGGCGCGTTGGTTGCGACAGTCCCCTTCCGGTCGGCTATTCACTTGGACTAATGCATGTCGCGCGAAGATGTGCGCCCCTTTTGCGACCGACGTAATCCGAATGAAGAGCTGAAGCGCGAGGATGCGAATCCGAACGATCAAGCGTGCTTTGGCGCCTCCGGCGCAGACGCCTGACGAGCCGTTTCAATTGTCAAAACCGCACAGAGTGTGAAATCGCTTGAACCATAGGATTAACCTCGCGTTGGGCGTTCAGCAGGCGGTGTAAGATCATGACAATGATGGTCCAGAGCGGAGTGAAGAACAGACTGTTGCGCCGGTTTCCGAGGGATGCCTTCGAGCTTCTCGCGCCGCTTCTCCAACCTGTCGATCTTCCTGTCAACCATCCGCTCGTGCTGCCGCACAAGCCGATCGAGCATGTCTGTTTTCTTGAAAGCGGCCTCGCCTCGATGGTTGCGGAAAGCGCCGACGGCAAAAGCGTTGAAATCCGTCATATCGGCCGCGAGGGCATCGCCGGCTACCCTGTCGTCCTCGGCGTCGACCAAACGCCGAACAAAGCCTTCATGCAGGTGGCGGGCTTCGGGCTTCAGGTGGCCACCGAGGATTTTCTTTCGGTCCTCGAGCACCCCTGCGTGCGGCAACTGATGCTGCGCTATGTCCATACCTGCGAACTGCAGCTTGCCCACAGCGCGCTGGCTGCGGCAAAGTTCAACATGCATCAGCGGCTGGCCCGCTGGCTGCTCATGTGTCACGACCGCATAGACGGCAATGATCTGCCACTGACCCACGAATTCCTGGCGCTGATGCTGGGCGTCAGGCGGGCGGGCGTCACCGATGAACTGCACATTCTCGAAGGCATGCACGCCATTAAATCGACACGCGGCAACGTCCGCATTACGGATCGCAACAAGCTGATCGAGATTGCAGGCGGCTGCTACGGCGTGCCGGAGCAGGAGTACGAGCGGCTGATCGAGGGACCGGAACCGCAGGTGGTTCATCCTGCCAGCCTAAATGGGAATCGGCTTGGGAATATGCTCTGAGGAGGTTCACCGCTGATTGGCAGGCCGGTCACTGCTGTTGCACCAGGACATTCACCGGGAATACCGAGTTCAATTGATCTTCAACCAATGCCGAAGCGCCGCCACAGCCCCATCGCTCGCATAGGCAATGATGCCCCCGATCGTCAGCCCCGCGAAGGCAATCAACCCCGATATCCCGTAGCCGATCGTCTTCATCCGTTTCCACTCCTCAAGCGCCGGCCCCACCGCTTCCTGGTTCTTCTCGACGGTCTCCTTGAGGGTTCTGATTTCCTCGCGGATTAACGCATCCGAACCGCCGCTGATCGCCACCCTGGTATCGAGATAGGCGATTTGCCTGGCCTGTTCGTCAAGCCGCTTGTGGATTACGGCGCTGAAGTCGTGGGCATTGGCCTTTTCTTCACCGACCTCGTTGCGGAGAAGTGCCACGTTTTCCTCGATGCCGGTCAGCCTGCCCTCGACGCGCCCGAGGGCGCGAAGGATATCGTCATTGGATGTCATCTCTATCGGTGCTCTGTTGTGCGATGGAACGTTTTCAGCCTGGGGATGTTGAATCTTCGGATTCCCGAAGAGGCGTATGCATGCCGCAAGACAGCTCAATCGATCTGAAGCGAGGCGCCCATGAGAATGCTATTGATGATCATCATCGGGGTCATGGTCGCGTCGATCCTGAGCATCCCGGTGATCAAGCCGTTCATTCAAGGAAGCGGCAAGAGCGAAACGCCGCCGCCGGTCATCCAGCAGCCGGAGCCGAAGTGACGCGAAGGCCTCTTCGTTCGCTCTGCCTATGGATGGAATTTCAGCTTTTCGGATTGCGGAATGCCGCCCACGACACGGTCGATCACGGCGCCGTAGGGATGGACGCCATCCGGCGTGACGCTCGGGCGGACGATGGAGCCGACCGGCAGCACCGTGGAACGCGGGATCGAAATGGTGATCGTATTGCCGGAGATGCTGCCGATCGACGTGGTCGACAGGCGGGCAAGGCCATCCGGCCCGGCATAGGTGCTGATCTCCTGCTCCGGCCCGAAGATGCCGGCATCCGCCACTTCGATCGTCGTGTAGGTCGCGACCCCATCCGTACCCGATTGCACGGTCACCGCCGTGCTCGGCAGCTCCAGCATGCCGGGCCAGACGCCATCCCTTTCGCCGGAAACCCAGGCCGCATAGGTATCGATCGCGTCGTCGCAGCAGGCCGATGTCTTCGCCATTATATCGGCGCGCAGCCGCCATTTGCCCGAGGCATCCGTGCCGTCCGCCGGCCAGGTGTTGTTGGCCGAGAAGCTCTGATACGAGGCCCTGAGATAGAGGTCGTTGGCGGTGATTGTGCCGGTCGCGGGCGATGTCGCCGATCCGGCGAAATTATAGGTAAAACTGTTCGGCCCGGTGACCGTGATCACCACATTGCCGTTATACTCCGTCTGCGCAGCGCCGGAGATCGACACCGTCTGGCCGGTCGTAAGCCCGTTGATGCCCGAGGCGATCGTGGCCGTTGCATCGGTGCCGACCGATGTGAGGGTGACCGTGCGGGTGGACACGGTGCGGCCGAACGGCGGCAAGGCGACGATCGTGACGCCCGGATAGCGCGCCCGAAGCCTGGTGATCAGGCTTCTGTAATTGGTGTTGAAAAACTGCGTGTAGGTCGCCGCCGTATCGTTCTGTCCCATCTGGTTGGCGATGACGGTGAACGGCTTCTTGTTGTTGTTGAAGGCGGTGATCTCGTCGAGAATGGCCCAGCGCCGGGTCGCGATCGCGGCACCGGTGCCGGCGAGTTCGCGCACGGACCCCGCCCCCGGCATGCCGATCATCAGATGCGGAATGCGGCCAATGCCGCCGTCCCTATCGAGCCAGCGACGCAACCAGCCGAGATTGCCGCGCGCATCGGCAGCCGCGGAAAACTGCTGGCGCGCTTCACCGATGCTGTCCACAAGGCCGAGAACGATCGGGCGACCATCCCAATCCCCTTTGGCGACCATGAAGTCGGTCCCGTAATATTGCGGCTGGGTGACGGTCGCGTAATTGGTATCGAGTGCGGCCGTGCTGTCGGCGAGGGGCGTGTCCTTGAAGGCGAGCAGCGTGGCGAGATCGCCCGCACCCCAGACGCGCTCGCCGCGATGCTTCTGGATGCGGTAGACCGGCCAGATCTTCTCGCCGACGGCGGTATGATAAAATAGCCAGATTTCGATTTCGCTTTCCGGCGCGACATCGGGAATGGTCAGCTCGTCCGTCCAGGCACCGTTCGTCTGGTCTGCGACGGTCACCGTGTTCAGGCCGGCGAAGGTGCATTGGTAGAAGACGCCGGCCGCCCTGATGAACATCGCATCGGCGACGACGGAATTGCCAGGCGTGCCGATCGTGCCGGTGACGACCGTTTCCTGCGGCGAGTTTCCGCCTTCCGTCGAGGCGAAGCCCGAGAGGTGAAAGCGGAAGGTCCTGGTCTTGTACTGCGGCGTGTTGACGACAATCTTGCTGCAGACATAATTCGCGCCGGATGCCGCGGTGACGATACTGCCTGATGGCATGCGGTTGCGGGTCGCGAAGAACATGTAGCGATCGGGGTCGCCGCCCGCCCCGCCTCCACCGCTCAGCATCGGATTCGCAAGGGCAAGCGAAATCGCATTCATCATCGGCGTGTTCCATATCTGCTGGTGAGGTCGTCGTAGAATTGCACGGTGCGCCCCTGGCGGGCATTGGCGCGGTCGAGCGCCTGTCTTTCGCGGGCGAGGATGGCGATGACGGGCTCGCCTTCGACAACAGGCGCATGCGCTTCCTGCCGGCGGAGATCGTCCGGCAACGGCGGCAGAGCGACGCCGGCCGCCGCCTGCCCCTTCATCACCGCCGCCTTGTTGAGGCGCTCAGTGGCGGAGCAGCCACTGACGATCAGCAGCAGTGACAGCGCAAGCGCGGTTCTGTTCCGAAAGCTGAAGCTCATAGGATTGGATCTCGGTTTCGAGTGTGTCTTTGGCGGCCTGCTCGGCGGCCGAGGCAGCGGCGAGGCGCTTGCGGTGCTCTTCGGTCGCTTGGGCGGCGGCGTTGCGCTGGCGTTCCATCTCAGCGGCCTCAGCCTCGGCTGCACTCTTCTCGGCAACAAGGACATAGCCGGCGCGCGCCTCCCGCGCAGCTGAGGGATAGCCGATCGCAACGGCATAAAGGTGATAGAGCAGCAGCCCGGCGGCGATGCCGGCGCCCATCTTGAGGGTGTCGAGGATAGAGATCATCAGATGCCCTCGAGGCAGAACTGGCGTTCTTTCTGCCGGCGCCTGGTGAGGCCCGGAAAGACGATGCCGGCGGCGCGATTCCACTTCAACAGCGCCTCGCAGCCCTCGGCTGTCCTGCCCTGATTGATGAGCCTCATCGCGCTCGAGCCGCAGGCCGCCTTGACGCCGACATTATAGGCAAAGGAGGTCAGCGCCACGAAACGGGCATCCGGCAGGGGCACGCGCACGCAGCTTTCGATGCCGCCCGCATAGGTCTTGAGCTCCAGCGCCAGGAGCGCCTTGCACTGCTCCACCGTCCTGCGATCCCCCGGCTTCACGCCATTGGTGCTGCCATAGCAGATCGTCCACGGCTTTCCTTGCGTGGCCGGATCGGGATAGGCATTCTGGCGCAATCCCTCGAACGATCCTACGAGCGCCACGGCCATGGCCGCGGCGGCACTACCCTTCTGCAGGCGGTTTGCCATTCAGGTCTCCTGAGATTTTCTGCTGGACGAAGATGCGGGCGATGATCGCCGCAACGGCGAGAAGCCCTGTCGCCACTGACATGGCGAGCTGGATGTAGATGTTGCGCGACACCCAGGTGGCGGCGACGAAGGTGTAGACGGGCTCAACGATGATGAAGAGCAGCGCCAGCGCCATCAGCCGCACCGACCAGGCACGCTTCAGCACCTCGCGCCAGTTATGGACGAGCATGGGGTAGGCTCCGGATTTTGGATGTGGCAAGGCACCCGTCTCGAAGGAGACGGGCGACATGTTTGGTCACCAGAAAGGCGACACGTTCAACGAACGCTATCGAGTGGTCGGATAGATCCGATCACGAAGCCTGAATATCGGCTGCTCAATGTATTTGTAGGACACGGCTGCGAGCAGCAGTGTTATTGCCGTGAAAACTAAAAACTCACCCGGACCATGCAATGCAGGCTTCACGCCGAAACTTGGCTCCAGCCAACGCGGTGTCACGAAGAAATAGAACGTGTAGTTCACGACCTGATGATAGACATAGGCACCATAGCTACGCTTGCCTGTGAACACTAAAACCGGGGTTTCCAGCACCTTCGCTGCGGTTGTCGCCCTGCCGAGAGCCAAGAAAAATATTAGCGATGAGGCGATCATATAAAACGGCACGTCGGCAAGCACTTTGCCAATAAAGCTAGTCCGAAACGCGAATATACCTTCGCTCATCTCTGTCAATGACAGCAGGCAGAGTGCCGCGATGCCAACCGTAAGAATTACGGAGAAACAGCGCGACACTACGGGCGTAATCCGGCCTGTCGACACTATGATGGCGACAACTGCGCCAGCAGCCAGCGAATCCAGATTTCCGAATGTGACGAGCACATTCGCCTGCCCAAGATCGGCATACCAGGCAAAAGCGCGCCAGCCGATCGCAAGGGCAAATGCTCCCAACAGCGAAAGCCTCCAAGCATTCGGCCGGAGAAAGATGACGATTGGCGCCCAGAAAATATAGAACTGCTCTTCAACCGCAAGCGACCACCAGGGGGCGGCTGGTCCATAAATTCCGATATCGCCTCTCAGCAATACATTTGAAAGATTCTGCACGAAGAAGACGTGATAAATCACATCCTCCCGCACGGCGTCATTCAGCCCTATGCAAATGACAAATGCGAGGGCCAGATAATAGATGGGTTGAATGCGGAAGAATCGGCGGCCATAGAAGCCCTTGAGAAGCTGTATGCCCTCAACCTCACGCCTTCGGCCGGCTAAGTCGACAAGTATTCTCGTGATCAAAAAACCGCTGATGACGAAGAATACTACGAGCCCGCCTCGCCCCCATTCGGCGACATTGTTAAGATAGGGAATTGGTGACCAATGGGCCATCAGCACCAAAAGTAGCGATATTGCTCTAAGTCCATCTAAGCCGCGTATGCGACCGCGCGCCTGTATGTCTAACTCTCGATGTGCAGGAGCATCCAACGCCCAATCCCTCCGTCTCGCGGCGGAATAGCGCAATCCTGCCGGGATTGAAAGCGCTCCTAAACGTTACCCGCGTCAGAGTTTATTGTATGCGGTGCATCACGACGGCCAGTTGACGACGCCTTGCTGCCCATATGGCCGCCTCTGCATCGACGGGGATCGCTTTCAACGACGGGCGCATACGGTTCCAGTCGGCGGAGATCGTCCGGCAACGGAAAGGCCCGTGATCGCCGAAATGGCGAATTAGATGTAGATGTTGCGGGATACCCAGGTGGCGGCCGCGAGCTGTAGAGGGGCGATGGTAATGAAGAGCAGCGCAACTGCATCAGCCGCACCGACCAGGCACGTTTCAGCACTTCGGGTAAGTTATGGACGAGTATGGAGAGTCCGGATTATAGATGGGCGCGAATCAGGCCTGCTGAGGTCCGATCATTGTTTTCTTATTGTGGTGTTTGTCGCCAGGCGGATAAGGTGGGGAATGACATCCGATCAGCAGAGAGTTTTGGGGCTGGACACCGTTAGGGCGATTGCAGCCCTTTCCGTCGTATTCGCACATCTTCTTGGGCCGTCGTTGCCTGGGGTTGCGAAGTACATTTTCACCGGCCACCCTGCCGTGATCGCCTTTTTCGTTGTTTCCGGCTTCTGCATTCACTACCCGTATCGGTTCCGTAGTCCGCAGGTTGCGCCATTCCTCTCCGGCCGCTTCATTCGGATCGTACCGCCTGCGGCCGCCGCCTTCATCCTGGCTCAAGCGATGGGCATGAGGGCCTACAATCCGATAGACGGCTACATTCTATGGTCCGTCGTCTGCGAAGCCGTCTACTACTGCCTGTACCCGCTGATCTTACCGATATCGCGCCGGATCGGATGGCCGGTTCTTATCGCCGTTTCGGTCATTGCCTCCTATGGCGTAGCAATTGGCCTCGGCTCGGACCAATATGGGAACGCTATGAAATACGGGCCGCAACTCAATTGGGTTGTCGGGCTACCGGCGTGGCTTCTTGGCTGCTATCTCGCTGAAAATCTCGACCGCCTGAAACTTCCAGGCAATGTTTGGGCTTGGCGTGTCGCGACTGCCGTAAGTGCTTCCACACTTTATTGGGCGACGATGAACACGTCTGCCGGCTTTTACCTGACTATGGTGCCCTTCGCGGTGCTGGCGGGATGTTGGATACTGGCAGAGATCAGAACCGCGACAGATCGAGGCCCTGTCAAGGCTCTGGAAAAGATCGGCGCCGCTTGCTTTTCGATCTACCTTATCCACGTCATCGCGGCGGCGGCTGTTGAACGGTTTGTGACACCGCCGATTGTCGTTTGCGCCCTATCACTGGCGCTCGTCTATCCCTTCTATCGATGGATCGAGAAGCCGTGTCACGTCGCCGCGCGCCGTGCCAAAGAGACAATGGAGCAGTTAGCGGCCAGACGTCGCTTGGAAGAGAGCGATCGGGTCGCGATAGGCGACGGTGCGTAGCCCCTCAAAGGTACTGAGGACCGCGATGCCTGCGGCCGCATCGCACATGGTGGCCGGAGCACCGTAAGATAAGCTCCGCCGTCGCAGATTGTAGCGCAGCGACAAACCAAGGCGCCGCTGAACTCTTGGCCCCAGAAGGTGTTATGCTACTGCGAAGAAGCCGCCTAAGAAATGCTTGAAGCAGCACTGCCCCAACACTACGGACGTACAATCATATGTGTTACATACGGTATTTAACCACTTTCGCTGGCGAGCCAACGGCGATTGCATAGTCGGGAATATCGATCGTAACGACTGAGTTTGCTCCGATCACGGCTCCCGCTCCTATCGTAACGTTCATCAATATTTTGGCACCCGCGCCAATCCAGACATCATCGCCAATTTCCACAAAGCCGATTTCAGCCTTCTGAAGCCTGATTGGTACGTCTCGTCTCATGCCATGGCTGTGATCGATGATCTGGACATCCGAGCCGATAAGCACATCGTTGCCTATGGAGATACGGTTTTTCGCGGTGATGACATTGCGTCGGCCGATCACCGTATTGTTGCCGATGAAGACCTTGGGCTCCGGCATTGTCAGTTGAAAGAACGCTTCGTCCTGTATTGTGACGCCAGAGCCGACTTTGAGGACAGCGTGCTTCACCATGCGGAACTCTGCGCTGCGCTTTACCACGAGATCGTTACCGGCCGCTGTGAAGTAGCGGAAGCGCTTATAGGCGGTAGTGATCCGCTGGATTAGTCCGCCTCTGTTTCGATATGATGCCTTGTCGATCTTCATGCGGGAGCTCTACTACGAAATCCTTCCGCATGGGAAGTGGAAGAAGCCACCAATCCATATCCAGAGGCTGCCTGTGGAGCCACCCCGACACAGACCTCAATTAAAGCGACCGCGCGTGTCGAAATACGCTTGGGTCGAAATGGTGTAGAAGTTGAATGAGGTGGAAGAGGCGACATTGTAGATTTGACCGGCAGAATTGGTCCGAATATCCATTTCTCGTGAGAATGCCTGCGACACAGGGTTGTTGACGAAGTTTTGGCCAAACCCGGTTGCCGCAGACGGTAAGCTCGTCCCCAATGTTGGATCCCAATGGTTGATATTCGCGATTGCTCCGCCAGTGTTGGCTATTTGAGCCACTATGCGAGCCATTACCGGGAATGCTGGGGGCACTTTCAACGTTCTCAAGGCGGCGGATGTGGCAATCGTACTTACGTCAGTCGTCGGCACTTTGTATGCGAAGAAATCCCCATCTTGGACGAAACTCACCCATGCCCCGGATACCCGCAGGAGAGCTCCAATACGGCGCTTTCTGTCATAACTTCCAGGCATAGTGGGGGACGTTGCACTTGCGGAAAGAAGCGAGTCGACAACACCTGTGTCCGACCGAGCGATGATATAGGGATAGTACCATCCATCCGCGATTGCCACGGTATCAAGCCAGCCATTGCCGGAGCCCACGGCCCACTCGACGTTTCCGACCTTGATCAACGTACTTGCAAGGCTCATGAGAACTGGGGTTGTACCATCGCTTGCTGCCGCGCCGGCTGCGATATCGATCGAGTTTGTTGGATCGCCGGCATTGTTGGAAAGAGTCAGCCCGTAAATGTGCCCAGCGGGTGCGGACGCCGCTACTGTCTTGAGCGTTGACGCCATCCTGTCGGTGAAGAACGCCGATCCGCTGCAGATGATGAATGCCGAATAGCCGTTCGGAACGACGAGCGATGCCGCCCCGTCGATCGTCTCCGACCCGTTGGGATCGATGGTCACATCGCCGCCATCGGCAATGACCGCATAGTGCCAGTTTGCACCGAGCGTTGCCGCTGCGGTCAGGGTAAGTGTGGCTGCCGCGGTGAAGCGATGAACCGCATTGTCGTCGGACGCGAGCGCTGTGTAATCGCCTGATTTGGCCACATAGACCATGCCCTTATCGAACGCGACGTCGACGCCGTTTTGCGTGAAGCCAAGCAGGCCGCCGCCCTTCAGATAGAGGCCGGTCTGCGGGGTCGAGGCAAAGCCGATGCCCGGGGCGGACACAGTTCCGCCTGCGGCCTTGAGGGGTGCGACCATCGGCGCCGAGCCGTCGCGCGGCAGAGAGTTGGTGATTTCGTTACCGAGGTCGGTCGTCAGCGCATTCCATGGTACCGGGTCGATGACCTGGCCGACAGAGGGTGTCGTACCGGCAGGCTTTGAATAGACGCCGGTTGAGGGGTTCCTGGGCATTGATCGTCTCCAAAGAAAAAGGCCCCGCGCATGCGGGGCCATTGGTGGTGTCTTACGAAGGCGGGTGCTAGGCGACTGTATTCGCACCGAATGAGCACTGCAGAGATCGACAGCCTCGATCGGCCACCTCAAGATCGCGGACATGGCAACGCACCCGTCTCTTCAAAGGCGGGCATTCGAACCAGTTCGCTGTTGAGATCGTGCAGCGGGGGAAACGGTGGCTTCGAAAAAGTGCACCCGTTTTCCGCGTTCTTTTTGACCTACGTCGGGCTATCGCCTCTTAAATAAAAGGTCGGCTCCGTAGGCATCCGTTTTGCTGCCGGTGACGCCGCTATTGCGGCCGTCGAACCGGGCGATAAGATCGAAGCCCATTCGACCAGCTATCGCGGTCAACGATGCCTCTGAAATGGTCTGATGCGGGTAGCGGATATTGACGTCCTCGAAGCCTTCAGGAATCGGCCCAGCGCCGTTGTCAAAGAGCCTGGATGACTGGACACTGAATGCCTTCCGATTGGAGAAACAATTCCGCGCCAGATAAGCGTACCGTCCCGTCCTGCCGAGAGCATCACTCCATAGCCGTTCAGGATCGGCCAGATATTGAAGCGTTCCGCTGCTATAGAAGACATCGTATCCATCGGGCAGTTGATCAGAATAGGATATCGATGGGCGCAGCGCCCTCGATGCATCCGACATTGCCTTGGTCTCGACGACGGCGAACGACCACGAAGGGAACCGCCGTTGCAGGACGGCGCACATCTCCCCGGCTGAACCGCCGAAATCAACGAACCGGCCAGAGGGCATGTCGAAGGTCTGGAGTAGTTCTTCTGGCGGCTTTGCGTAGGAATCCTCGTGGCCGACGATTTGCCGCGAGCGCGCCACCCTGAAAGCCGTGAGATCCCGCGACCCGTACTCTGCGCTGGCCGCTGCCGCGTGGGCCCAAGATCTATATCGCCGTTCCCGCGTATGCCACTGGTAGGCGGCGACAATTGCAGATTTCGGTAGAACCGCTTTAAGGAGCTTCTTGATCATAAGAGGCATCTACAACTTTGCCCTTCAGTTTGGAAGAGGCAACCGGTAGCCGAGGATAAGAGTACGGTCGACGACACAGACATGGTTTCCGGCTACGAGCGGCGCCGGTCCAGGGGTTTCTGGGCATTCACCTTCTCCGAAAAAAAGGCCCCGCGCATCGCGAGGCCATTGATGTGTGCTGCAAAATCTTAGGATTGTTTAGATGCGTTCCTACCAGAGGCCATTTTGCTGCCGAGCAAGTAGCGCACGTACGAGCGCGGCCGATTTGCCAAAGTCGGCCGGCGGCCCGTTCTGTCCGCGGCGATCGTCCTTTGCACCCCGCGGGTCAAGATCCGGTCTCGGGGTGGGAATGGGCACGTTGGCCGGCAGCGAACGGACGGCATGCGCGGCCGCCTTGGGCTGTGCCGCGATCGCCGCTTCAATCATGCTATCCGGGTAAAGATCGCCCGATGTTCCCTGCTCCTGAGTAATGAGGGCGCGAAGGAATTTCTTTGCCATCACCGGGTCAGTCAGGCGAATATCGTCGTCAGGGCCGATGCCCATCGATCGCGCAATGTTGGCGGCCGCCGTAAAGGAGTCGGGCGTCCATCCCCCCTTTCCAGCGATGATCTGGTTCGGCGTCAGCATGCCTTTTCGATATTTCCTCATGACCTGCCAGAAATTGTGCTCCATGCCCGCTTCCGGCGTGGCATAGACGACTTGTGGATCGCCCTGGTCGGTGTTCTCGGAAGGGCCGATGATCCCTGGCTTTTGCTGGCCGACGTACTTGAGATTGGTGGGATTGTTGTTGCGCATGCCGGCCGGCAACTCGGCGCGACGAACGGGATCGGACAGAATGGTTTGAAGCTCTGCACCGTCGTTTGCGGATCCGGCAGCCCCGCCGCCAGCAGCCGGCGCCGCGGGTTGTTGGCGGCGTTCGTCGGTTGTCATCTCTGGGTCGAGATAGCCGGGTCTCAGCGAAGGCATGGGTCCATTGTCAGGCAGCGGAGCAAAGGCATCGTCGTCCGGCTGGTCGGCCGCCATCGGCTGGCCGCGGCGATAGTCGGTCGTCACCAGTGGATCGCGATAGGGCCTCGGGGTCGGAACGGGCGGGTTGGCAGGCGGCGCGAAGGGATCGGCAGCGCCTTCGGTCAGAAACTGCGGCAGGAGACTATTTGCTTGCTCGGTCCTGCGGGCCGCCTCGCCGCCGGGCTTGTCGTAGCCGGCAAATCGCCAGGCATTATTCATGAGACGCTGCGCTTCCTCGACCGAGGTTGCGGCGTTCAGCCTGGCGATCAGCCGGGGGTCCTCCTGCAGGAAGAACTCGGCCTGCGTCTGCGGGCTGATCGCGCCCGGCTTTTCACCTCTGGTGGCAGCAAAGTTATAGAGCTTTTGCAGGCGGGTATCGCGCCACGACATGATGCCGCCGGAGGTGCCTTGCTGCCCGCTCTGGCTCGGGTCGGACCAGGAGCTGTTGGCTCTCTTCGGCGAGAAGCTGCTTTCCGCCTGCCCCGTCGAGGCGATGGCGGCGAGCCCATAGGGATTCGAGACCTTGGTCTTCACCGTATGCATGAAGCCGTCATAGACATTGCCGTCGACGGGCTGGGCGGCTGATGCCGCGGGCGCGCGGTACGCCGGTCTCGGTGTCGGAATGGGTCCGCTGTCAGGCAGCGGAGCGAAGGGATCGTCGCCTGGCTGATCGGCCGCCATAGGCTGTTCCCGGCGATAATCCGTCGTGACCATCGGGTCGCGATAGGGCCTCGGCGTCGGAATGGGTCGGTTGTCGGGCAGCGGGGCAAAGAGACCGGCGCCCGGCTGCGCGGCCGGGCCCATGGGCTGTCCGCCGCGATCGTCCGTCGTCATCAGCGGGTCGAGATTGGGTCTTTGCGGCGGAACGGGCCCGTTGTCAGGCAGCGGAGCGAAGGGAAAGTCGCCTGGCTCGCCAGCTGGCGCCGCGCTACCGTCGCCGCTTGCCTGCTGCTCCTGCCGACGGATCGCCAGTCCACCCATGAGTGCCTGGACAAGACGCGCAGCCCCTTGCCAGGGGGATTGTACGGGACCCGACTCCATGCCCTGTTGCTGCATGGCGTAGGCCAGCTGCTTCCGCCGGTCGCTGATCTCGCCCTGCGTCTTGCCGGTATCGCCGCCTGATATGAATGACTTTAATGACATGAGCCCACTGCCCTTTCGTAATCGACGCCGTCGAAACCGTCTGTTCGAACACCGCGTTCGGATGAATCTTGCGCATATCGTCGGATATCAGGCCGATATTGGTCGGGCCGCCGTCCTTGCGCCTGAAGGCGTCTGCCGGCAGACCGTTGTTCAGCGGGCCGACGCGCCTGATGCTTTGCTTCAGCCGCCGATCCGGCGCACCGGGCCGCTGCCGAAGAGCAACGACAGGAAGCCGGGAGAGGCTGGCGCGGGGGTCGAAAGCGCAGCCGCCGGAGCGGCGGTCCCTGCGGCGCCATCCGCCTGCTGCTCCTGCCGCTGCTGGCGGATCGCCAAACCGCCGAGCCCGCCTTCGGCAAGCCGCGCGACCCCTTCCCACGGGGACTGGATTGGGCTCGTATCAGTGCCCTGCTGCAGCATGGCGTAAGCCAGCCGCTTGCGCTGGTCGCTAAGGTCGCCCTGCGTCTTGCGGGTATCGCCGCCGAATAAGAAGCCCATTACACCACCGCTTTTTCATAATCGACGCGATCAAACCCATCGGCATCTTCGAACACCGATTCCGGGTGAACCTCGCGCACATCGTCGGACATGAGACCAATCTGGGTGGGGCCGCCCTTCTTGTATCGGAAGGCATAAACCGGCAAGCCGTTATCAAGCGTGCCGACGCGCCTGATGTCCTCCTTCAGCCGTCGGTCAGATCCCATAGCCCAGCCGCCAAGCAGCGACGAGCCGAGTCCGAACAGACCGCCCATCGCCGCATTCGACTTGGCCAGCTGCTGATTGTACTGGCCCATCTGCTGATTGTAGTTCTCATTGATCAGCCCAGCCTGATCCACAGTCGGCAGTTGCGTCGTCGGTGTGTTGACATAGCTCGGCTGGTGGACCTGCGAGCCCGACATCAGTGCCGAGATTTCGTTCAGCGGCTGGTTTCGCTCGGTCAGGATCGAATTCTGGGCATTCGAATACATGTCGCCGAGATACTGGTCGGATGCGGCCTGCTTGCGCGTCGAAAAATCGCGCAGCGCGTTGTCATAGGCGGCCGAGCCCATCGAGATGCCCTTGTCGGCAAGGCTCTGGTCGAGGCTCGCCCGATCGCGGTCCCACTGGTTGTTGAAGCCGGACTGCCAGTGATCGTTGACATATTTGTCGACATTGCCGGCGCTGAGATCGACATTGGTGCCGAGGATGCCCGAAATCTTGCCGGTCTGGTCGTTGGCGAGCCTGGCAAGGCCAAGCTGCGTCTGCTGCGTCTGGTCGTAGATCGCCTGGTTCTCGGGCGAATAGGTCTGATAGGCCGAATAGGTCGGCAGCCGATAGGTCTTGCCGTTCTGGTCGGTCATCGTCTGGTAGCCGCTGACCTTGTATTCCAGCGAGCCATCCGGCGTGTACTGATTGGTGTGGCTGAGGCCCGCATTGGCGATGGCGGTGTCGACGTTGGTGGCCGTCTGCGCCGCTGCGGTCTGTGTCGGATCAGGCGCCTTTGGGGCCTTCGGCGTGGAGACCATAGGGAAAATCCTCTTTCATGATTGCGTAAAGCAGCGCGTCGCAGTCGCCGAAATAGGCCTGCTGGCGGCCTTCCAGGCGGGCGCCGAGTCTTGCCAGAACCTTCTGGGATTCGGCATTGTCGGTGCGGGTCCTTGCGGTTGCGCGGCGGCAGCCGAGCTGATGCACGACGTAGCCAAAGACCGATCGCATCAGCGTCAGCGTCAGCCGGTCGGCGGCAAGCGAAACCTCGACGTCATGCTCGGTCCAGACGTTGAAGACGAAGCCGGCGATGATCCGGCCGCGGTCGATATGGGCAAGCGTGGTGTAAGGCGGATGGAAGCTCACGCCGATCCTGTTGCCGACCCAAGCTGCGATCTCCTCGCGCGGTTCGCAGACGATCAAATCGGCGCGCCCTTTTCGTAAAGCACGGAGCCGCCGACCACGGCCGCTTCCGAGACGGAGCCGGACGAGCCCGAGATCAGCGCCCGGATCGTCGGCGCCAAGGCCGACCCCGCACCGCCGGCGGAGGCGAATTTGCGGACGAGCGAAATGCCGGGGAATTTCGAAACACCCCAGACCGCCGTTCCCCATTTCGCCGCCGTATTGTTCTCGATCGACGACAGAAGTGCTGTCGGAATCTTGGTCTGGTAGTCCACCGAGATCCCGGCATACATCAGCGTGGAAACCCCGATCTGCGCCGTCACCCCGATCAGCTTCGAAAGCTTGGTCGAGAGGCCGTCGCCATAGCGGCTCCATGCGCCGACCATCAGCGCATCGATCGCCACGCCATTGTCGTTGGCGCCGACTTCGGCCTCATAAACCGTGCCGTCGCCCGCCCCGAAAAACAGCCGGTCCTGCCATGTCGTCCAGCAGGAGGCGGGCATGCCGACGAAGCGGCACCAGGCCCCGGTTTCTGTGTTCATCACATATTGATAGGGGCCGAAGGAGGACGGCAGATTGACGATCGCCATCTGCCGCGCCGGGAAGCTCGAAAGCTGCCACTCCTCAGAGGTCGTGCCGGTCGCCGCAACGGTCTCGCGCCAGGTCGGGCCGATCCTGGCGGTAATCGCCCCGAGGCTGGTGGCGCCGCGGTCGAGCTGCACGGCCTTGGTGATCGGCACGATGCCATCAGTCGTCATGATCGCAAGATCGGCGCCGACCGACAACAGGCATCGATCGGTGCCGAGCGGCCGGCCGAGCTTGAAGGTGCCGATCAGGCCCCAATTGGCAGCACTCGAGGGATCGGAGCCCTGGAAGACGATCACCTCGCCTTCCGAGGAGATCAGCACCAGGCACTGCTGCAGGCCTGTCGAAACGGGAATGGTCCAGACGTTGATCGCAATCAGCGTGCCGCCATATTTCATGTTGCCGCCGACCGGCAGCACCGTCGCCGTGCCGCTGACGGCATCGGTGGCGAGATACCAGACATTGGTCGAATTCTTCTCGATGAACCAGAGACGCGAGCGATAGGCGGTGACGGCGATCAGCAGCGAGGCGTCCGGAATGCCCGATATCATCGTCGAGGGAACGTAAGAGGTCGCGACCGCGCCCGTCTCCAGCTGCGCATTGGTGACCGTTCCAGAGACGGTGACAACAAGAGTGCCGGCCGCCGGCGTGAAGGTCAGCGACACCCGGTTGGCGACGCCCGTTCCATCAAGCGTGCCGGCGAAGGCGCCGGAAAGAGTGACGGAGCCGGTGCCGAAGAAGCTCAGCGTATAGACCGTGTTCCTGACGGCGACGTTCTGGGTGGCGAGCGTTGCCGTGCCGACCAGAAAATTATTCGTCCAGGCGGTGCCGTTGAAGAGCAGCGGTGTGTCGAGGCCGTTGACGAGGCGCAGAAACTCCTGGCCGGCCGGGTTGGTATATTGCTGCACCGACCAATGGGCGCTTGCCATGCCGGAGACGACGGGCGCACCGACGGCGCCGCCCGCCGTCACGTCGAAGATCTTGTCGCCCGCCGCGGCAAACAGCCTGTTGCCGACGCCGGAATAGGGAATGACCGTCTGCACGTCGGCGCCAAGGCCGGTGGCGAAAGCGAGGAATCCATAGCGGGCGCGCACCCGGTTTGCCTCGGGAAAGAAATTGTCGAGCTGAAACGCCGCATCTTCAGGCATATCGGCCATCTCGACATCGGTTCGCCAGCCGCCGATCGGCGCGATCCAGTCTTTGCCGGGCGAAACGCGGCGGGTGCGCCCGTTTTGAGGGACAGGTCTGCGGGTCATGGGTTGCACACCGTGATCGTGCCGGGCCAGTAATTTTCAGGCGCCTGCCCCCTCGCCGGCAGCGAGAGGTCAACGGGCGCTGCCGCCCGATCGGCGCCGATCGTGGCTTCCTTGGATCGCTCGAAACTGGCGATCTCCTCGCCATAGTCGAGACCCTTGGCCCGCTTCCAGCGCCAGATCAGCGAAAGTTCGAGAAGGTCTTCGGGGAAACGGGCGGTATCGGTATCGTTCGCCCAATTGGCGGCATAGGTCGCCTCGCCATTCAGCGCCACCCAGAAGCCGGAAATATACTCATAAGCCATCGTCTCGCCGGCAGCGTTCGGATGGATATCGAGCTTACCGCCAGCCATGCGCCAGATCTGCGGCACCGGGTTCGAATTGATGATGGTGTGGCGCTGCCAGGTCTGCGGCTCCACAGGGCCGTTGAGCTGCCAGAGGCGCGAGGCATTCCAGATCTTCGAATTGGCGGCGAAGCGGTCCCAGTCGGCGGGCGGCTCGGCCGGCTCCGGATTGGCGTCCGTCGTTGCGAATTGCCGCTGCACCATCAGCGTCGACCAGTCGTGCTCGCGCATAAGGTCGCGGCCGGCGCGGGTGGAGAGGATGCGCAGCTGCATGATCTGCGGATCCGCCGAGGACATGACGGCCGTCGGCGGATCGAGATCGATTTCCGCGCAGACATTCTGAATGATGGTCAGTAGCGACATGCGCGGATCTCCGGTTCAGGCGGCAACGTGGCCGCGGGACTTGGTCCCGGTTTGACGTTCGCTTTCCAGCGCCTCGAAGCGCAAGGCCATCTCCTTCATCTGCTCCTGCAGCCGCGTCACCTCGTCCTTCAGCCGCTCGTTTTCGGCGGCAAAGGCCGAGGCGGCACTCGAGTTTTCAGCGGTGGCCAGATAGGCGCGGGCAGCCGCGACGAGCTCGTTGGCGCCCATGCCCACCTTCTGCTTGACGGTATCGGAAAGGGCAGCGAGCTGCTCGACGGTATAGATATTGACCGCCTCCAGCTCCTTGATCTGGCTGGGCTTCAGATAGGGCCATTGCGAAAGCGGCGTGCCGGTCAGCTGCTCGCGGGCGGCAGCCCCTTCCTTGAAACGCTTGTAGGCATCGGAAAAGCGCTGTTTGTCGTTCTCGGTCACCTCGCGATAGACTTCGGTGTGTTTATCGCCGGAGATGAAGATGCGGACGAATTCCTTGTCAGCGAAGATCGGCCGGCCTTCCTTCTCCGTCAGAAAAGTCTGCTCGACCGGTTCGAGGCTGAAGGAGGCATAAATTCCGGTGCTGTTGTCGGGCATGGTGCGTGTCTCGCTGTTGATGGCGGGGAAATGAGGAACGGGCGCCGCAGCGCCCGTTGGTTGACGTGGCTTAATTCACCTTCGACAGGAACGGACGCATCAGCGTCGCCTCGAGCACGCCGGTCGCCGTGACCGTAATGCCGGTGCCATTGGCGGTGGCGTTGGCCGAGAGGGCGATGCTCTGGACGACGCCGCTCGGGCTGTAGGTGATGCCCGAGATCGTCGTTCCGCCGGCGATGCCGGTGCCCGAGACAGCCGCACCGATGAACGGGCCGGAACCGGCGTTGAGGCCGGAAAGGCTCGTCAGCAGGTTGGAGCCGTTGACCGTGGTTGCCGTGAACGTCTGGTTGGCCGCCGCGAAGTTGACGTTGGCGATGGCCTTGGTGGTTGCCGTGGCGGATGCCGGGGCGCTCGCCTGGCCTGCCGTGGCCGTGGTTTCGGCAACGACCAAGGCCGCCGTTGCGGTTGCCACCTGGGACGGCGCCTGGCCGTTGCGCTGTAGCCAGATGTAATAGGTGCCGGGTGCAAGCGTGATGGAACCGACCGGGCCGCCGGTCAGCGTCGGAGGCTGGGCAGCACCGGAAAAGACGCCGCAGCGCTGGCCGACGACGGCGGCTGCCGTGGTCAGCAGCGAGGCGACATAATCCCGGGTCCACTGAAACCACTGGCCGGGCTGAAGGGTCGTCTGCGAGGCCAGCACCAGCTGGCAATAGACCCATTCGGATTCGCGGTCCCCGCCGGCAACAGTGCCGAGGGAGAAGTTCGGACCCGGAACACCGGAGCCGGGAACGATCGGGCCTTCGACGACGAACGGGTTCGCGCCAAGACGATCGGACTGGATTGAAGCGATCGACATTTGCTTTTCCTTTCGTTGACGATCAGGCGAACAGCACGCCCTGCAGGAAGGCGTTGTTCATGGTGAGGTTGCCGGCGAAGCCCATGAGCTGCCCGAAGGCGTCCTGGTTGGTGTTCATGCGCTCGTCGCCGATCGGCGCCATGTCGCGGTCGCGGTGCGGGCGGTAGAACAGGTACTTGGTGTTCAGGAAGAACATCTGGTTGAGCGGCGCACCGCCGCCGAAGCCGCCGTCGAAGATCACGTCGGCGCCCATGTATTGCAGCGACTGGAAGCCGGCCATGCCCTTGTCCGCCGAGGTGATGCGCTGGATTGCCTGCAGCGATTCCCAGTAGAGGCGGAAGAAGTTGTTGTCGGCGACGACGAGATCAGGCGCGTCGGAGCCGCGAACGCAGGACATATAGAGCCGGTTCATGTAGCTCTGGATGTTGGCATTCGAGGCGGCGGCACCGCCATCGGCCGAGGCCGAGAATTTCTGGTTGCGCCAGAAACCCCAGGTGGCGCGCGAGATGCCGCCGACGGTGCCTGATGTCGGAGAGGTCGAGATCAACAGCTGCAGCCCGCCGATCTGACGCCCGCCATCGGCCGTGCCATCGGAATAGCAGTCGAGCGCGATATTGTTCTTCAGCGTCGTTTCGGCGTTTTCGATGCGCTGCTCGAGCAGATCGAGGATCGCATCCTCGCCGGAATTCTGTAGCTGTTCGAGACCGGACATGGAGACGGCGACCGCGGCCTGCTTGAGGTCGTATTCGGCGGCGGTGATCACGTCGGAGGGCTGAACGTTCAAAATGTCGTAGCCGGAATAGCGCTTGAAGGTGCTGTTTTCCTGGTACTGCAGTTCCTGAACGATGGTGCGGCCGCCGGAGATGGGCTTCTTGCGGCCGCGGCTGTTCAGACGGGTGAGAAGACCGTTGTTCTTCGTCACGTCGTCGGCGACCGTGCCGCTGCGGTTGCGCAGCGTCGTGGTGACGATTTCAGAAAGGTTGGGCGAGATGGGCATTGATCATTCCTTTGATCAGACTTGACCGCGCGAAAAACGCATGGCGTCGCGCAGCGAGTCTCGGATTGAGGTGGGCTGGCCTCTTGCCGCATCGCGGGTCGGGCCCGGCGCGGAAGATCCAGAGATGGATCGCGAGGCGCGGCGGGCTTGATCTGCCGCTGCTGCCCTCTGGGCTTGCTGTTCTCGGACGGGTGCCTGCACAGTCTGGCTGATCAACTGCCGGCGAATGTCCGGGCGCATCCAGCATGCGGCGTCGTAGGCGTCCTGAAGCGACGATGCCCGCCCTGCATTGATAAGGGCGATCATGTCATCAAGCACGTCATCGGCGTGCGCATTTGCCGGATCGGAAAGGAAGGCATCGACTTGAGTTTCGGTGTCCCTTTTCCGTAAAACATGTTCGACCGTCGCCTCGACGTTGACGTGTCGCGGCTGCGGTCCTCCTTGCTGTAGTCCGGGCTGTGGTCCGGCCTGTTGCGAACTCCGCTGCAGGACGTGATCCGTCTGGCCATTGACCAGGGCATGAAGATTGACCCCGGCCATCCTGGCAACGTGAACGACGGTATTGACGGGATCGTGGATCAGCGCCTTTTCCCAGTCGATCGCCCGGCGCATGACATCGGCATGGGTCATGCCGGCCTGGCGGATGAGCGGCGTGAACTCCTCGAGCCCCTTGTAATCCTGCAGAACGCGGAAGCCGTTATCGACCTCCTGCTCCCGCTTGGTAATCGCCGCCTGTACTTCACCGGGAAGGCTTGCGAATTGCGCCTTGGCCTCCGCCGACCAGCCGGGCGGAACCCGGCTGCCGATGGTTGCGGGCTGTTCACGGGTCTGCATCTCGGCCTGTGCTTGAGGCGGATGTTGAGCGGCGTTTGCCGCGGGCGCCTGCCCTGCCCTCGCCGTTGCGGCTTGCTCCTGCCCCTTGGCCAGGAAACGGCCGTTTTCGCCGTCGCGCGGCTGGCCGGCGATATCGCCCGGTCCGCTGCCTTCGACGGTGTCGATTGCCGCCTTCAGGCTGTCGCGGATGCTGACCGGCCTGTCATTCAGGGGCTTGTCGTCGAACGCGCCAAAATCTTCGCTGCCGTTGCCGGCCTCGTTCAGGTCTTCCATGTCCATGTCGGAAACTTCCTTTGTCGGGGATTGATGCCCGTAAAAACAAAAGGTTGGAGAGGTTGGTTCTAGGCGTTGTATTCTGCGTAAACCCGCTGCAGCTCCTTGCGGATCTCGTTGCGATCCGTCTTCGGCTTCTCGATCGGCTGCGGCTTTTCGTTGCCGATCTCGACCACGCCGGCCGATCGGTAGGCGGAGCGCAGCTTGGCTTTCGAGGTGTAATGCCTGCCGTCATGCATCGACTGGATATCGATGCTGTCGCTGACGAAATGCGGCGCGGGCAGATCGGATTGCGCCAGGTTCTTCACCGGCATGCAGTTGTGCGGCCACTTGTCGAGCGGGTGCCAGCCGCCGCAGACGCGGCAATAGCGTTCTCTCATCTTTCACTCCGTTCACTGATAGGCGGCCTGCTGCGCCTGGAACTGCTGCAGCGCCTGCGCTGCCGCCTCGCCGCGCGCCTGTTCCAGCACGGCGCGATGCTCGATCTCGGCTTGCGCCAGGCCAAGCTCGGCTTTGCGCTGTTCCGCACCGGCCTTCACCTCAGCCGTTTTCAGCTTGATCATCTGCTCGGCCGGCGGCTCCGGCGGTTGCTTCGGGGCTGTGGCGGCCTCGGAGAGCTGGGCGCCAACCTGCTCCAGCGTACTTTCGAGCTGGCGTCCGGCCCTGAAGCCGCGAGCGGCAAAGAGCAGCGTCTCGACCATGACAGGCACCAGCATCGGGTTCTGCTGCGCCATGGCGCCAGCCTGCTGCAGGAAACCGCCGATCATCTGCACGAATTCCATGCGGCGCTGCTTTTCGGCGTCCTCGTCGGGCTCGATGGTCGAATCCGTTTCGATATCGATCTGGAAGCCGCGAATGCTGTCGTTGCGCAGCAGCTGCACGACCTCGTCGATCGTCGGCTGCTGCATCATCTGCTCAAGCTGCGGCGGCATCTGCGGCGGCGGCGGTGCGGGTTGACCCATCTGCTCTGCGCGCGCTGCGGCCTGCTGCGCCGCCATATGCATTTGCTGCATCTGGAGCTGAACCTGCTGCTTCTCGGCCATGGTCGGCAGCTTGATGCCGCTCACCAGCATCAGCGTTTCCGGCTGGAACTGGTCGCAGATGATTTCGCCGGCAAGGCGAATGATGTCGCGGGCGAAGCGGGCAAGCTCGGCCTGGCGGTCGCGGATGCGGATCGAGCCCCACTGGCTCTTGATGCGCTGCGCCGTCGCCGTCTCGGACGCCTGGGTGTCGCCGCGGACGATGTCCGATATGCCGGTGATCTGATAGACGTCCTCGATCAGCTGCTTGCGGGCCTGGATGCAGGCGATGATGACCTTCTGCACCTCGTCGATCGGCAGCGTCACGATGGCTTTCGAGCCGCCCTTGTCGGTGAAGGCAGCCCATTCCGGGATCGGCACCATCACCGTGTCGTTTTCCGGCCGCATCGCTTTCTCGATCGCCGGCGAGATCGCGCCGTCGCCGGAGGGATAGAACACTTTCAGGCGCAGCTGATCGGTCAGCTTGTTGACGCGCTTCGTCAAGAGATCGATCTCGTCGCATTGCTGCTGATAATAGACATAGTCGGGAACCGGGATCAGCGAGCTGGTCGACATCGTGCCATAGGCCGGGCGCGGGCACGGCCAGAAGTGCGTCAGATCGAGCGGCGGCTCCGACACTTCGAGCGCCACGGGGGCGCCGTCGGCGATCCAGACGGTATAGTTTTCGCTCTTGCACCAGATCTCCCAGACATGGGTCTTGCCTTCGTTCTCGGCGCGCTCTGTCTGGTTGGTGCCCTTGTTGCTGCCCGCAGCTTGCGCCTGGAGCGATGTCACAGCGTCAGGGCCGAAGCGCTTCTCCATCTCCTCGTCGGTCATCGGCACGCACCGCGCCACCCATGTCACATCCTTCCAGCGCCGCGCCGGCGAATGCAGGAAATCGGACCAGTGCACATAATCGATGCAGACACGCTCGTCGCTGATCGCCTCGGGCGGCGCTCCGCCATCCTCGCCCATGCCGCCCGGGAGACCACTGCGCAAGCCGCCGAGCAAACCCTCGGGTAAGGCACCATTGGCCGGTGGGTCGGAAGGCTGGACGCCCATGTCGAGCGGCTCGAAATCGGCCTCGTAGCGCAGCCACACCGTGCCGCGGGCGCAGAGCAGGAAATCGTCGCGCACCGCCCGCATGATGGAATCAATATCGGCTTCATCGCCCATATAGGCGAGATTGCGTTCGACGAGCTCGGAGGCCATGCGCGCCACCGGCTGCGCATCCTTGAAGCGGCGCTCGACGACGGGCTGCGGCACACGGGCGTAGACGGCCGGCTGCAGCACCGAGGTGTTGGCCCAAAGCATCGGAAACCGGCGCTTGGCCGCATTCGTCTGGTCCGACTGCTGGTCGAGATAGATCTTCTCGATCTTGACGCAGCGGTCATGCCAGGAGCGGAAATAGCGCTGGGCGCGCTCGAGCTCCTGCTGCCACCGGGCGCCGACCTTTGCCAGATCCCATTGCTGCCCGCCCTCCAAAGCCGTTGTTTCGTCTTCCATCAAACACGCTCCCTATATGCAGGGGTTGCTGCGACGAAGTCGTTGAACGTCGTCGTCTGTAACGTCGGCAGTCGCTTGGGTTCCGGCTTCAGCGGTTCGGGCGCCAAGCCGGTGAAGATGATGGCGAGGCCGCCGAAAGCGTCCGCACCGTGCGAAGCCCAGTTGTGGAGCGGCTCGTCGCGGAAGACGCTCAGATCCTCGTCCCAATCCTTGCGGTAGTTCCTGAGGCACTTGATGCCCTGGATGCAGCCGGCCTGATCGAACTCGATCTTCGCCAAAATGCGCCTGGTGCCGTTGATCCGGTCATGGACATAGGCGCGCTCGATCTTGCGGACCGTGCCGAGGCCGCGGGCCCTGACCTCTCTCAGCATGACTTCGATGCGGGTCATGCCGCCGCGCGTCCATTCCCTGACCTTGATGTCATGCGGCATGTTGTGGACGCCGTAGACATAGCCATGCTCGGCGCCGCGCCGCTCCAGCTCGTCGAGCATGCCGTCCATGCCGGTGCCGGTATGCTCGAAATAGCAGATCATCCTGACCCTGCCGGGCAGCACCTGAAACAGCCAGACGCTGTTGGTATCGTCCATGCCGATGTCGGAAATGGTGTGGACGGGATAACCTTCGACCTGCGGGAAGACCCCGATCCGCTCTTCAGCATCGGCCACCGCCATCTGGTCGGCATAATAGGCGCCCTCGACGCTCGCCTCAAAAGCTTCGGCCGGCGTCGAGGGGTATTCGCGCTTCATGTCGCCGAGCTGGGTTTCGGCCTTCTTGACATACCAGGCCTTCTGCCGGTCCGTCAGCGTAATGCCCTGGTCGGCCAGCTTGCCGAAATACTTTGCAAAAGCGTCGGTGATGATGACGCCTTCGGGCGCGATCGCATATTGCGGCTCTTTCCACCAGGGGAAGAAATGGAACTTGAAGTCCAGTTCGGTCAGCTCTAGCGCCTGGCGCTGCTTGACCTGGCCATCTTCGCAAAGCGTGTAGAAATGCCCTTCCTGGCCCTCCGCCGTGCTTTCGACGAAGACCAGCTGGCCGGCCTGCACCGTATTCAAAGCACCGGTGCGGACTTCCCTCGCCTTCTGCGGATACTTCGCGCAAAGCTTCCCATATTCGGAGATGTGCAGATATTGCAGCGTACCCGAGCGCAGCGATGTTCCGACACGGATGCTCGAATTGTTGCCAAGCAGCAGTTCGGTCTGGTTGGCCCTGACGACAGGCACGGCGTTGCGGATACCGTCGGGCAGATTGTCATAAGGGTACTTGATCTTGTCCCTGAAGATCGTCTGCACGTCGCCCAGCGTATGGGCGATCGTGCCGGCGCGGATATCCCTGTTGAAGACACAGGCATCGAGCATGAAGATCTGAATGAAGGTCGTCAGACCCAGCTGGCGGGCCTTGAGCAGCACATTGAGGTAATGCATCTCTTCGAAAAAGGTCATCTGCGTCCAGTTCATCTCGAACCTGACGCGTCTGCCCGATTTGTCGGTGATCCAATAGAGGTTGTTCAGACGCCAGCGCCAGTCGGAAAACTGGTCAACCGCCGTTTGGAAGTCCGCGCGTCTTGCCATTGATATCTTCCAGAAGTTGCGAAACTTCGCTCGCGACAACGCCACGGTCGGGCTCGACCTTGGAACCGTATTTCTTCGGCTTCAGCTTCTCGGCGACCCATTGGCGGGTGGCGATGCGGAGCTGCGAACGCCTTATGGCCTCGCCATTCTCCTGCCAGCCGGTGGTCTCGCCGCTCGCATTCTTCTTTTCGATCCAGTCGTCTGCGCGGTCATCGGCAATCTCGACCATCTCGTCGACAAAGCCGTCGGCCTGAATCTCACGCGCCAGGGCGTATTTGGCTCGAAACGCTGCCTTGTTCTCATCGGCGAGCCAGGAGAGCACACTCGACATGGCCGGCATCTCTTCATCCCGGCAGATCGACCGCAGACTTTCCCTGTCGGCGATGCGCTCGCAAATCCTGTCGGCAATCGCCTGGGTGAACTTGATCGGTCTGCCCATATGGCCCGCCTTTGGGAGCTCTAGAACAGCGCGATAATGTTGGAGGCTGTGGTCCCGGTCAGTGCCACGATGGCGGCGTGAACCGGTAGGATGGTCCCGGCCGGCACGTTTCTGAAGATGACCGGATCCATATCCCGGCGCGGCGCAATGGCAACATCGCCAGCCGTGCCGATATAAAGCGCGCGCGCACCGACGATGGCGCTGTCATTCGGCGTCACCACTGCGGCCCGCGAGGCCGGAGCAATCGAAGGGTCCATTATAGTTCTCCTTGGAAGAGGCGCGCGCTACCCGGCCCCGATCCCGATGTGATCGAAGATGGGAGGTCAGGCGGAAGAGGATAGGGGATCAATGATGATCTGGGGAAGCTGGCCGGACGGTGATAGACACACCAATCGAAGGGCGGCGGCGCCTTGATCGACGTCACCTTCTGGATTCAAATTTCGCAGCTTGGATTTACGGTAGTCTTAACTGATTTGCCGGGGGGTGATCAACGGCTAAACGTGGGTCGCGGATTATTTCATGCGCCGGCGGCAAGTCTGCCAAAAACGCATTCCCACCCGACATCACCTCTGAATTCAAATCTCGCAGCTTGGATTTACGGCAGTGATAACGGATGTGCCAGGGGGTGATCAAGCACTTTTGAGCGCAGATCATGCTGCTGTTGGAAATCGACCCAACCGGAGCCAATCGGCGGTAAAACCCCTCACCGCTTTGCGAGCCTTCAGCTCCGGCGTACAATGAGCAGCCTGTTGATCAAACGGTGGAGAAGTTCGGTGAAAACCACGAGACTTTTTCTTTGCCTCGTCGCTTTTCTCAGCGCCACGTTCGCTGAAAACCCGGCTGACGCCGAGGAATTGGTTCACTTCGAAAGCGCGCCCGTCAAGCTCAGCCCGTTTCGAATAAGCAAGGCTAGGGAACAGGGAGAAACTCTTTCTCAACCGCAAGGCACACCACTGCTCGGATATCTATCCCGCCCCCGGGGTGATGGCCCCTTCCCGGCGGTCGTCGTCCTGCATGGATGCGAGGGCATGCGTTTGAGCGTCAAGGAGCTTTGGCCGAAACGACTGATCTCATGGGGCTACGTCGTGCTCGTCGTCGATAGCTTCACCACCCGCAATATCAAGGACACGTGTCAAGGCCACCTCCCCGATCGCGTCTTCGACGCCTATGGCGCTTTGAGTTTCTTGTCGAAACAAAGCTTCGTCGATATCAGGCGCGTTGCCTTGATGGGCTTTTCGACGGGCGGCACGGCGACGCTGGAGGGAACAAAAATCGAAGGCAACGAACAGTTGATGGACCACAAATTCCAGGCAGCGGTTGCCTACTATCCCCGTTGCGCGGCAGCTCAGGGCGATGCGACGGTGCCGATCCTGATCTTGACTGGCGAACGAGACAATTGGAGCCCGGCCGACCGATGCCGGAAGAGGCTTGCCAATCTGAGTGACGATAGCCCCCCGATCGAGCTCAATGTCTACAAGGGTACTTACCACGATTTCGATGCCCCAGAGTTCAAGGTGGGAAGGAAGGTGTTGGGTCACATCGAAAAATACAATCCGGAGGCCGCCGCAAAGTCCATCCGCAGCGTTCGCACATTCCTTCAAAGCTATCTCTCGAACTAAGGCCGATCTCTCAGCCTGTCGCCGGCAATTTGGCGGAAACGCGCCCCTGCCCTCCGTCATCCCAGGCCTCGAGCCTCGGATCCATGCCCGCCGCTCGCGGAGACACTAGCGCAAGAGCATCGCCTTCAGTCGCTGTTGCAAGACAGGAGATTCGACAGCCATTCGAACCTGACTGAGCGCATGGCGCATGGCCGGTGTGAAGGGCAGCCAATGTTGCAGACGAGCCAGCAACTCCTCCGACATCATGTCTTCGAGCGGGCCGGCGCCCAATTGGCCGAGCGCTTTTTCGTGGCTGGGCAATTGGGCTCGATCGATGATGGCGAGCACCCGCTTCAAGACGATCTCGCTCGGATCATGCAGCAAAAGCGTCGACCAATGCCATTCGCCGGGATCTGCGAGATAGGCCTCTACATAGGCTTCAGCGGTAAGCGGTGGCTTTCCAACAGCCGTCATATCCGGCAGCCACGTCAGATCCGATGCAAGCGCGCTCCGGGTGAATGCGTCGACCGCTGGAGCGTCGGCGGTGTGTTTCCCCGAGAGCGGCTTGCTACGGTTTTTCATGGTCGTTTTGGCTTTCTATTTCGACGGCACCCTGCATCAGCATATGACGGAGGGGTAACCGATAGCTTCATCCGCCGAGCATGTCTCCGGCAGAGATCACCACCGGTTGAGTGCCTAGCGTAGCTCACCAAGCACGAGATAGGTTCTTGCTCGCAATCCAATCTTCAAAAAAGCTGCGGATTGACCGTTGGCACAGTCGTGTGGGGCGAAACCCTTCGGCAACATCTCATCGACTGATGAGGAAACCTCATGTTTTGCCAAGACATCAAGGTTCCGAGACCGTTTGAACGGTACAATCTCGATGCCGTCCTTCCCGACCAGCACAAATGCAAAATGGCCCTCATCCGAAACATGCTTGTTCGCCGCGAGATACGTGTTCACTCGGACGGCCAACTCATCTTTGGACGACAATCGATCCTGGTAGGGGTGAAGCAGGCAAACCGCCTGAGCATCAAAGGTCGATAGATTCGAAAATTCCGTGGCTTTGCCAATTGGGATGCTTTCGAGATCGTCGCGATCCAAGGAGCCCGCGTTAGCCGACGGCCCGTAAACAATCGACGCCATCGAAACTAAAAAACCAATCAATCTCATGAAGTTCATCCGAGGTCATTCCTCCTGCGCCGACACTCACGACAACCCTGTGTTGCTGACGTTGTCAACAACAAGGCCCTAGCTTTGAACAGAAGTTTAGCAAAGCCAGAGTGGTACAATGCGAGAAAACAAATTAGCCTTGACTTATCAATTAGCCTACACTATTTATTTCATCATGATCGAAACCACCTCCATCACCGCCGTCATGCGCGCACTTGCCGATCCCACCCGGCGGGCCGTGTTCGAGCAGATCGTCGACTCCGACGAGATCACCGTCGTCGAACTGACGCGGGCAAGCAGCGTCACGCAGGGCGCGATTTCGCAGCATCTGAAGGCCCTGAAACAGGCGGGCCTGGTCACTGAGCGCCCGGAAGGGCGGAAGGTCTATTACCGCGCCGAGCCGGAAGGCCTGGAGCCGCTTGTCGATTGGATGAGCCATTACGGCACCTTCTGGCGCGACCGCTTTGCCAATCTCAGAACATTGCTGAAGGAAATCGATCCATGAACGACGCCGCATTGAAGCATGACACGCAGGAGATCGTGGTCGACGAGGTTTTCCCGCATCGGCCGGAGACGCTCTGGAAAACGCTGACGACGGCCGATCTGATGGGCCGCTGGCTGATGATTCCTACCGGATTCGAGCCCATCGAAGGAAAACACTTTACCTACCAGACGACGCCGGCCGGCGACTGGGACGGCACCATTCACTGCCAGGTGCTGGAGGTGACGCCGAATGAGCGTCTCACCTATGCCTGGAAGGGCGGACATGAGGGCAATGCCGGCTACGGCTCGCCGCTCGACACCGTCGTCACCTTCATCCTGTCCAAGGTCGAGAACGGCACGCGGCTGCGCCTCATCCATTCCGGCTTCGTGCTGCCGAAAAACGAGACCGCCTTCGAGAAGATGGGCGAAGGCTGGAAGAAGGTCGTGAAGAATATCGGCGCCATCGCCGACGAAAAGAACTGAGGCGACCGCCGTCGCCAATACGGCGTTTTATCAGGAGAGAGACATGAGCAAGCCTTACACCGGCGGATGCGCCTGCGGTGCGGTCCACTATGAAATCTCGGCAGAACCGATTGCGATGAACGACTGCCAATGCCGCGACTGCCAGGCAAGCAGCGGCACCGGGCACGGATCCTATCTGACCTTCCCGAGCCGGCAGGCGGTGAAGCTGGAAGGCCAGGCGACGCATTGGCAGATGGTCGCCGACAACGGCAACGTCAAGATCCGCGGTTTCTGCCCCGCCTGCGGCTCGCCGGTCTACATGACCTTCTCCTACATGCCTGACTTTTTCACCATCCACGCCGCAAGCCTCGACGAGCCCGGCCGATACCAGCCGCAGATGGTGACCTACACCGCGCGCGGGCTTGCCTGGGATCAGACCGATCCGGCTGCGCAAAAATTCGAGGGAATGCCGCCGATGTGAGGCGGGGCAACGGCGTGTCAGATTGTGCAATCGACGGTCAGACCACCGCGAGCCTCCTGCGAGCGGATGGTCACCGTTTCACCTTTCGGCATGTAGACAATCTCGCCCGCCCCTGCTCTCGACGGATCACGAATTCTCGGGAAGGCGGTGCCTGCCCCGATCATGTCGTTCGGGCCCAAGGGAAGCACTCAAGGAAAAACGCCGGCCATTTTGAGTTTGTCGCAAAACACCGCTATCGCCTTCGCCACGCCCCCGCCGCAGGGAAACTTGAATGGCCGCGTGGCTTCCTCGGCAAGGATCGGCTGGCCCGTTGCGGCGTCACTGCCGGTGACATACGACCGCAAAAGGATGCCGCAGGCCTCGCCGGCGACATCATCGATCGCCATCTGGACATCGCCGAGATAACCATCGTTGGTGACGTCGATGATAAAGGCCGTGAAATATCTTACGCCGCGACTTCCCGCCACGGCCTTGACCAGACTTGCATGCGCCTCGGAGACATCGATCTCCTTCTCCGGCGGCCATATCACCTCACGCGGATCCCACTCTTCGGCGGCTTCGCCGCTCGGCTGCTGGCGCATGCCCACTCTCCACATCTTCGGTTTTCAGATGGCGGCCGCAGCGCCGATGTTCTTATTATGTTCTCATTGCGGAGTGAGTCAAGACGGATGCTGTTGGCGACAGCATCGCGCCGCATCAATCGGCACATCGGGATCGGTGAGCAGCCGCCCCACCGCCTTCATCGCGGCAGGGACCATCACAATGTCGCCGGCCGATATGCCGAGACTGTCGGGATTTTGGGGCAAGCGAGAGGCGGGTGTGAAAGCGCAGAACGATCACAAGCCGACGATCATCGGCTCGCCTTCGAGAGCCAAGGGATGGACGATGACGGCTGCCCCTAAGACGGGCGGGAAAGCTTTCCCTCCTCGGCCTTGTGATAATATTGGCTTGCCACCAACCAGCCCTTGAGAGGGCGTAAAGGCGGGATGCAGGTGAACAGCATGAAGGGAAGTGTCACCAGCATGTGCACCCACCATGGCGGTTGAAACCTAACTTCGAGCCAGACCGCGAGCAGGACGCTCGGAATACACCCAAAGCAGATGACAAAAAATGCCGGGCCATCGGCAGGATCGGCGAAAGAATAGTCCAGATCGCAGACTTCGCACCTCTTGCGCAGCGTCAGGAAGCCATCGAACAAATGCCCGCGGCCACAGCGCGGGCAGAGCCCGCGTATGCCGGTGCGGATGGGCGGCAATGGGGGCCACTCGGTCGTCATGAGATACCTGCTCGCGATGATGGCAACTTATTCTGCCGAACCGGCAAACGCGACCAATGTTCCCTACGACGCATCCATCATTCTTACCATAGCGGCGCAGGCGCGGTGGCGGCCATCCGGCAACGGCTCGAAAAGGTTCGTTTCAGGTTGGAAGCAATCCAGCGGCGCGATAGCTTTCGATCATCGCACCGAAGAGGGTGCCTCTGGCAGAGGCCGTCCGCCATGTCCGTCAGCCAGGGCTGAGGATGTGCTTCGCGGCCTCCGCTCGCACCCAAAGAACCTGTCTTCTGCCTAGAACAGGAGAAAACCGCTCATACTTTTCGGCATCACGCTAACCGATGTTCTTGTCGGTCGATGGTGTGGTGAGCCCGGCCTGCCACGACACGATCGGCAGCGACCAGAACATCCGCGCAATCGACAGAGACTGGCTCCACAGGATCAATGATAGGCTGGCCGTCGAGAAAGCCGCATTCGCAACATCTGCGGGATCCAGGTGCCAGGTCAGCGCCTTTGCGGATTGATCTGCGGTTTCATGGGCTTCCGTCGAGGGTCCGACATCGCGGCGCAGGTCTTCTACCAAAGTTGCCGCCGCTGCGCGGTCGACGACATTCGTCTCCGGGGTCAAAACCGCCTGCTTTGCCGGCGGGGCGCTCTTGCGATCATCTGACATAGCGTCTTCCTTTGCTGATGGACCTTTCGCTTAAGTCCGTCATCGGCAGAAGGTTGCGTGACAGAAGAATGAAATTCCATGCCGACGAGGCCCGTCAGTCCTGCAGCTCGTCATCGTTCATGCGCTGGGTGATCGCGAAATCCTGCAGCGCCGCCGCCTTTTGCGGTTCCCGATCGGCGTTAGCGATCAGCGCATAGAATGCAGCCCGGACGATCTCCTTCTTCGTCGCCTCCGGATGCGCTTTTCGCACTGCTTTGATGAGTTGTTTGGGTGTGATATCGGACCGTGTCTCCTTGAGGATCGCCTCGCCCAGTTCTTTAAGATCACTCTCCTTCATCGCTGCTCCTTCTCTCTTTGGTGGCGTCACCACCGAAGACCAGATGACGAACTTCGTCAATTCCCACAGCAAGCCCTCTGGCGGCCCCTGAGGCAACCAGTTCTGCGGCGATGAGCGGGTGCTTGCGAAGGAGCTTTCCGATCATTTTCGCTGTGGCGGCCGCTTTGGCCTGCTCCAGCACCCCGCCCGCGGCACGATTGCGCATCAGTGTTTCCAGCCGCCGGTTCTTCTTCCTGGGCGGCGCCGTGGCTAGTGCACGACGGCGCCCTTCCGAGGGTTTTCGTCTGCCTGTTTCTTGAATTTCTTCGGCAACATGTCGCCAGCCGCATCGCGCACGACGTCGACTGCGGCGTCGGATGCACGATAGAAGGCCTCTCCAACTAGGCCCAGTGCCTTGGCGCCCGTACGCCCCGTGGTCTTTGCGGCGTCCGCGACGTCCTTGCGGTCCTCGACAAGAACAGCCGCTGCCGCACCCGCGCCAGCAACCAAGGCCTTGGCGAGGACATCGCGTCCCGCCTTGTTGGCGAGCATGCCCTTCAGAATCGGATTCTTGCGAATTGCCTTCGGGATCTTATATGCGCCGACCTTTTTCGGAATCTTCAGTTTTGCCATGATGCGTTCCTTTCGAGCAGGAGAAACTTCCACGACGCCCGCTAAGTTCCTGCTCGAATTCACCGCCGATCGAATTGCCGTTTATGCGCCTTGTCGACCTCGCCGAATCGTTGCCGGAGACGGCTGGCCGACGATCTGTTTCTCCGCTCATTGGGGAGCCACCAGACTCCATTCTGACCGCTCCGTCAGGGTTTGGTTCCGAGCCTCTTCTGTGGCACACTCGCAGCCACGATAATTGGCGAGTTCATCATGACTTCAGAACGTTTCTCCGAGTGCCTGCTGACGCCAATCAACATTGCCTCGGCGCTGCAATGCGAGCTGTCTTGGATTGAAGCGCTGGAGGCCGGAAACGAAGAGATCCCGGCCGGTTTAGCGACCTGGCTCGAGACACTGGCGCAAGCCCATGAGGCGCTCCCTCCGCCGCCGACTTACCGCGGTCGGAGGGCATAGGAGTAAACAGCAGCGATTACCCGGCCGTGATGATCGACGATCTGCCAGCGTACTCACCCAAAATGTGCAGATGACGCGAACCATGTTTGTCTCCAGCCGGCTTGATGCGAGGCTGATCCGGGCGTAATCCAGAAGGCATCCACCTTCTCCTTCGAACCAATCTGAAACGACCTCATGGCGCACTCCCTCAATACAGCTCCAACGCCCGCCGGCGGCCCCAACCAGCCGAAACTTGATACGGACGACATCTGGCAGGCCCGCATCGATCTTGCGGCCTGCTTCCGGATGGCGGCAAGGCTCGGCATGGAGGAAGGGATCTGCAACCACTTCTCGGTCGTCGTTCCAGGCTATGACGACCTGTTCATCGTCAACCCTTACGGCTACGCTTTCGCCGAACTGACGGCATCGATGCTGTTGATCTGCGACTTTCACGGCAATGTGGTGTCGGGCAGCGGACAGCCTGAGGCCACCGTTTTTTACATCCACGCCAGGATTCACAAGAACATTCCCCGCGCCAAGGCGGCATTCCACACCCATATGCCATATGCCACCGCCCTTTCGATGACGGAGGGCGATCCCCTGATCTTTGCCGGGCAGACCGCCTTGAAATTTTATGGACGCACGGCCGTCGACCGCAACTATAACGGCCTGGCGCTCGACGCGCGCGAAGGCGATCGCATCGCGGCCGCTATCGGCGATGCCGACATCGTCTTCATGAAGCACCACGGCGTCATGGTCTGCGCACCCAATATCGCCGAAGCCTGGGACGACCTCTATTACCTCGAGCGCGCCTGCGAAGTGCAGGCGCTCGCGCTGTCGACCGGACGTGAAGTCCTTGCCGTCGCGCCTGAGATCGCCGAAGCGGCGTACCGGCAAATGCGCGAAGGAGACCCGGAATCGGCCAGGCTCCATCTGGAATCGGTGAAGCGCGCGCTCGATCGCAGCGAGCCGGAATACAGGCGCTGAACCGCAGACCGCGTCCTACGCGTGCGCGGCCGCCAGACATCCGTGCAGCGATCACTTGATAGCGGGCGTTGCGGGAGATAGCTGCCCTCGGATTATCGCCGGCAACCTCTAAGCCTTGCCCAGATGCTTCGGCCAGAATTCCTGATGAACTTTGGCGGCTTCTTCTTCGAGGTTCGTCGGGCCAACCACGGTGACATTGCGCGCGCCGGTTTGCAGCACCGCCCGGCTCGGCACGTTCAACCCGATCCCGGCGATCTCGCCAAGCCGTGTTTCGGAGCACGCAAACACCATGCGCCCGATGCCCGACCAGTAGATTGCCCCGGAGCACATGGCGCAGGGCTCCGTGCTGGTGTAGAGCGTGCAGTCGGCGAGAAAAGCAGCGTCGTAGTGCTGCGCCGCCAGTTTGACCAGGTTCATTTCGGCGTGGTTGGTCATATCGTGGCCGCTGAAAACGCTGTTTTCGGCGCGCAGGATGACTTCGCCGGCCTTCACCAGCACAGAGCCAAACGGTTCGCCGCCGTGTTCCAGCGCGGATTTCGAGAGTGCAATCGCCTCGCGTAAAAACGGCTCGTGGTTTTCCATCAGAGTCCCCCAGCTAGAGCGGGATGATCTTGTCTTGAATCGAAGGGATTTCCAAGGGGCTGCAAACAGGGGTGAGGTGGGTCAGTACGCACCGCCACCTTTCACCCTGCCGGTGATAGACGTCGGTGATCCATTCGTCGGCTGATATCGGTTCGCCACGGAACATGCCGGTGTTCTGTCCGCGACCGGTAACCGTGGCGACATTGCCGAGCAGATGGACGTGATGCGTCGTCTTGGTCATCGTGTCATGGCTCAGGACACCGGATCCGATCGCCGAAAGAATAGCCTGTGCAGGGATCGGGCCACGCTCAGGCGTCACCAGCACCCAGTCCTTCGTGATGCAGGCGGCGATCTGGGTGGGATCGTTGGACACCATCGCCGCGTTGAAGGCGCGCTCAGCCTCCTGGAGCGCTTCAAGGGCTGCGGCACTCACGCCGACATATCCTCGTTCCAGCGGCGTTGCATCTCCTCAGGCGTGACCTGCTCGATGGTTTGCGACAACATCCAGCGATGACCGAAGGGATCAAGCACCTGCGCCACCCGCTCGCCGAAACTCTGGTCGGTCGCCGGGCGCAGCATCGTCGCCCCGGCCGACAGCGCCTGCGCCAGTGCTTCGTCGGTCGACATCGTGTCCATGTGGAAGGTCACCGGCGAGCCTCCGACGGTATCGGGAGAGAGGGCGCCGAAGTCCGGATATTCGTCTGCCAACATCATCAGCGTCTCTCCGAAACGCAGCTCGGCATGCCCGATCCGCCCGTCCGAAGGATCGGTCATGCGGAAGACCTCCGTGGCGCCGAAAGCCTCCTTGTAGAAGTCGATAGCCCGTGCCGCATCCTTGACGATGAAGTAGGCGCTCACTTTTCGGGCAAAACTCGGCATGGGTGATCCTCCTTGACTGGGTCTTATATTAACGTTACGTATCGTAAAGATATGAGTCAAGAAAATAACGCAACACCGAAGAAACGAGGGCGGCCGCCAAGCGCCGCCGCGCAGAGGCGCGCCTTGGAGGCCGCCCATGAAATCCTGATGGCCGAAGGTTTTGGCCGCATGACGATCGAAGCCGTGGCGGCGCGCTCCGGTGTCGGCAAGCCGACGATCTACCGCTCCTGGGCCAATGCGCAGGAACTGGCGATGGCCGCTCTTCTGGTCAACCGGCTACCGGAAGCGGAGGTTGGAGGGGGCACGGCGCAGGCGGCTCTCGGCGCGCAGATGAGCGGACTGGTGACTGCCTTTGCGAGCACGCGCGGGCGGCAGATCACCATGGCACTTGCGGCCGCCGACCCGGAAAGCGAATTCACCAAGGCCTTCCGCAAACAGGTGATCCTGTCGAGCCGCAACGCAGGGCGTGTCATCCTGGAGGAGGCTCTGGCTCGGCGAGAGATCGTTCCGCCGCTTGATATGGAGGCGCTGCTCGACATGATCTACGGACCGGTCTTCTTCCGGCTGCTGGTCGGCCATCGCCCTGTCTCGCCGGAGTTCGGCGATGCGATCGTCAGGACCGCGTTGCGGGCCGTTGCACCGTCGGGCGCGTGAGACCCTCACGTCGCGATCGGCGAAGCCGACATCACGCCTGCCTGCTTCAATGCTCATGGGTGCGCCGTCCTCCGTTTCCCGCTCTTGATGCTCTCGTAGATCATTTCCAGCCGCCTCGAGGCAACATAGGCACTGTCCTCGTATCCGGCTGACGGCCAATCCAATCGATGGCTGCCGTCAGCCGCCACAATCCAGAACCATCGGCTATCGATCCCTCCGCCTGCCTGTGGCCGGAATATCCTTCCGATCTGGGTATCGCCGTCAAAAGCGACGTAATCGTCGCCGGGTTTTTCTTTCCAGGCGTGCCGCCATTTGTATTTGATTTCTCGGCCGCTGACATGTTCCCACGATTTCCAGGTGATTTGTTCTGGCATGCGTCGTCCTGTCCTCTCGCGAGGTTCTCTTTGACCGCATGGTTGGTGGATGGCTCCCGCCCGAGCCGGTGAATTCAGATCAGCGTCGGTTCCGGATCGGGGTCGATCGGATCGATAATGTCAGCCGTGTCATTCTTCGGCGAACCCACATTGCGGCCGATCGGCCACATAGTCATCAGTTCCGCCGGGAACGGCTTCATCAGGTCGTTCGGATCGGGTTCCGGCGATAGCCAGCGTTCATAATCCTCACGATGCAGGATGACCGGCATCCGATCATGGATCTGCGCCATCATCTCATTCGGCTCGCAGGTCACGATTGCGAAGTTTCTGATGTCTACGCCTTCCGGGCTGCGCCAAATCTCCCAGATGCCGGCGAGCGCAAAGGGCGAGCCGTCGGCCATGGCGATCGCATAGGGCTGCTTGTTCTTGCCGGTGCCGAAGATATCCTTCCACTCGAAGAAGCCGTTGATCGGCACCAGGCAACGGCGCGACCTGTAGGCCGAGCGGAACAGGCCGTTGGTACTGATGCCCTCGCAGCGCGCATTGATCGGTGGCGGCCGCCCACCCGGCTTCATCCATGCCGGCATTAGACCCCAGCGCGCCGAGGCGAATACCGGCCCCATGATGTCAGGCTCGCGGACCATATCGCGAATGATGATTGGATAATCCAGCGTCGGCGCGCCGTTGTAGAGTGGAAATCGGTTTCCGAGCGCATCGATCGCGCCTCGCTCTGCGAAGGCGAAATTGCGCACCAACTCCTCAAGCGAGGTCTTGATATAGACGCGGCCGCACATCCAGAACTCCATCCCCACATATTAGGTGTTCTGATTATGTTCTGGTGGTTCGAGGCGAGTCAAGGCTGGTCACTACAACCGATGCCGCCATCACGGTGACCGCCTCGACGACGGCCGACAGCAGAAAACCGCATTTTGCTTGACAGCCTTCCTACTGGAAGGTAGATGGCTTTATGAGCAATCTTTTGACGACGTCCGACGAGATCCTGGCCTCCGCCCGAACCCTGATCATGACCGGAGGCTATAACGGCTTCAGCTATGCCGACATTGCTGCCGTCGTCGGGATCCGCAAGGCCAGCATCCATCACCATTTCCCCAGCAAGACCGATCTGGTGCGCACGCTTGTGGTGCGATATCGCGAAGATGCCGAGGCGGGTATCGCGGGCCTGGAGCAGCGGGTGCAGGATCCCCTGGCGCTTCTCCAATCCTATGCAGGCCACTGGGCCCAGTGCATCGAGGACGCCAGCCGGCCGTTTTGCGTCTGCGCCCTGCTTGCGAGCGAACTGCCGGCACTGCCGCCGGAGGTCGCAGCCGAGGTCAAGGCTTTCTTCCGCTTTGCCTCGGCATGGCTGACCTCGGTGATGGAACGAGGCGTTCAGGACGGGAGTTTGAAACTGTCGAGCGAACCGCGCGTCGAGGCTGAAGCCTTCATGGCCTCCGTCCATGGCGCCATGCTCTCAGCCCGGGCCTACGGGACTCCGGAGGTCTTCGCCACCATTCTGGCTCCCACCTTGCAGCGGCTCACGCCAACCGCTGCTCGATAGAGCTCCGGACGGAATATACGCCCGAAGCAACAACCACGACAGAAAACTACCAACTAGTAGGAAGACAAACATGTTCAAGTCCATTCTTCCCGCTCTCGCGTTTGGGCTCAGCGCAATCGCGTCGGCGGCCCTTCCAGCGGCGCCCGCCCATGCCGAAGACCAGAAGGCCGAGCAGGTCCATTTCAGGGGCAGCATCGTCGCCTATAGCGGCTCCGCCCTCAAGGTAAAGACCCGCGAGGGAGAGACCGTCGATGTCACCCTTGCCGACGGCTGGAAACTGGCGAGCGTTGCCAATGCTGCGGTCACCGACATCAAGCCGGGCGACTTCGTCGGCATCGCATCCCTGCCGAGTGAAGGCGGCGGCGACGGCGCGCTTGAGGTGCTGATCTTCCCGCCGGCGATGAAAGGTGCCGGTGAAGGCAGCTACGGCTGGGACCTCAAGCCCAACAGCAGCATGACCAATGCGACCGTGGCCGACGCCGTCAAGGGCGTCGATGGCCGCACCGTCACCGTCTCCTATCACGGCAAGGAAAAGAAGATCGCCATTCCGGACGGCACGCCGGTCGTGACCATCGCTCCGGCCACCAAGGACGATCTCGTTCCCGGCGCCGTCGTCTTCATCCCCGCCGAGAAGGCTGCCTCGGGGGCCCTCGCCCATCAGGTGCTTGTCGGGAAAAATGGCGTGGTCCCGCCGATGTGACCACATCGTCGCCGGTCGGCTGGGCCGCCCCCGGTTCGACCGGCGATTTACCAGGGAATGCCGTCTGACCGGCAGGCGATGGACTCGAATGACGAAAGACGTCGTCTCGACAGCAGCCCGGCGATGCTCGGGCGGTTCCGGCAAACCCAGAAAATCCAATCTCGATGACGGACGCCGCCGCTGATGACGGTGAGCCGCCCCTATCAGACCAACACCATCACACACAGGAAAGAGATCATGATGACCACCGATCAAACCACCGTCGCGTCTGGCGACAGGGAAGAGTGGCTGACGCGCTATTACTTCACGCGCGCAGCCTTTTCCGCCATCTGGGTCGCCACAGCCTTGACGGCCGGCCGCCAGTCGCTCGCCGTCGCGGCCGCCTTGCTGATCCTCTACCCGGCCTGGGATGCCGCCGCCAACCTCATCGATGCAGCACGAAACGGCGGCCTGGCAAACAACCGCAGCCAGGCGATCAACGTCGCCGTCAGCGCGGTGACGACAGCGGCCGTGGTCGTCGCCCTGACGATGAGCATGAACTGGGTTCTCGGCGTCTTCGGCTTCTGGGCGATCTTTTCCGGCCTGCTGCAGCTTGGAACCGCCGTCCGGCGATGGAAGACCGATGGCGGCCAGTGGGCGATGATCCTCAGCGGCGGCCAATCCGCGGTGGCAGGCGCCTTCTTCATCGCCCAGGCGCAAATGCCGGAAGCACCGTCCATCGCCAACATCGCCGGCTATGCCGGCCTCGGCGCCTTCTATTTCCTGGTCTCGGCCGTCTGGCGAAGCGTCACGCAGATGCGGCGGAAGCGGGCCTGAGGCGGCGGGCGCCAATCGCGATGTGACACCGTCGATCAGCGGGGAGCAACTGCCCCGTCGGGGAATTTGTGATAGTTGCAGGCGTTCATCGAAAACAACGCCACATCGTCACCGATTTCGCGGCGCGAAAGCTCCCATTCGAAGGTGTCACGGCCATCGAAACCGTAAGATAACGCCATCATGGTCAGTTCCCCGAAAGGCCCTGGGGGATACACGGCACCGTACACAGTCGCCTCCTTTCCCGGGAATTTGCCTTTGATAACTCTCTTGATCTCCAGATCTGCCCTTATCCACCGCGTCGGAGAGTCTTCTGTCCCTAGGAAACCGGATTCGCCGATCGACAGCGATTTCACGCGCGCCTCAACCACGATCTCCGCTTTCGCCAGCAGTTCTTCCTGAGGAGGGCATCGCGGCAATCCGGCTGCTGGCGTCAGATCCATAACCAACAGAGCAAAAATTGCTGTGAAGCACAGTCGCATATGCGGGTTCAGGAGTGCCTTCGGCATCGGTGTCTTTCCTTCGGCATCGGTGTCTTTCCTTATGCATAGGCGTGTCTATTTCGCCTCGATTGCGCGAGGCTGAAACGGACTTCCCCATCCGATCGCATAAACCGCCGCCTTATCCCTAAACCTTGCGGAGCCCCGAAAAGACGCAGCTTTCCGTCATCGGCCACGCCCTCGGAGGCTTGGTCATCCCAAGGGCAGCCCGGCAAATGGCGAGCTTGAAAGTTCCAGTTTACTTTTCAGACTTTGGTAAATCCCTGCCCGGAAATCTCAACTGCCAGGTCTCGATCAGGAACACCGCGACAGCGCTGGCCGAATGAATGGCGAGCCTCGCAATTCTGGGATCCACTCTCTTGAAGCCCCGCTCCCTACCATGAGCGTCGCCACCATGGGTCCGAAGTGCGCCGATTCCCTGCACCGCGTTGACAAGGCCAGAGAGCACAGCACGAACATCCGCAGAGATCTCGTCTGCCACACCTTCCTTTGTTGGCGAGAGTCCCAAGGGTTCTCGGACCGCCTTATAGACTCCGGCCAAATCCAGCTTTTTGGGGAACTCCACTTTCAATTCGACTAAGATCGATCGGCAGACGCTCTCGACCAAAGAGCAAGCCGCTGTGATTGCATCTTCCGGGTCATCCACTACACCCTTCTTTGCACGCTCAAGGTCTCTGTTCACGGTATCAAAATCGATCTTAGTCCCAGCAGTTATGAGATTCGCGATCGAACCCGCCTCGGTGAAAGCGCAAAGGCGAACCTTTCGCCCCTCTCTAACAAGCTGGAGACCATCGTGCTCCAAGCGGCGGTTCAAATACTCCATGACGCCCTCATGCCTCTCTGGCCGCTCGATGAAATCACGAGGGTCGGCAGCCTTCTCTATGAGGCGCTCAAGAGCGGCGTTGTCGTCCTTGAACCCCGCTAAAGTTGAAATGGCCTGTCGGGTTGCAATATGGCGACTGCCCGCATCCAGATTGAAACGAACCTGGCAGGAGGCGAACCATTGTTCCAACTCCCATCCCCGCCGATAAAGCCCTATGGGTTCGTTGGGATCTGAGGCAGAGCCGCCACTGATTACCTGCGCGAGCGCCTCGATCGTATGTTCCGACAGCTCAATCCACATTTGCGCCCCCGACGAGTTGCTGCCTCTACCCAGCGGGCGATATAATCACCTCCCTGACGGTATTGCTATGCCCGCCACCGGCGACAGATAACTGCAATCGATTTCTTCAATCTGGAACGTTGAAAACCTCTCGAAGACAAGTGAACGGCACTCAAAGATAGGAGAACCGGGCCCGAATTTTGCCGAGGACATCTGCCAGTTCGGCAAAGTCATCCCCTGCTCAACACAGCCCTACCATAGTCGTCTTCATTACCCGAATACGGCGGATCGAAGTAAAACGTCGACTGATAGTTTTGCCGCCCATTTGGTTGTCGAAACCCGCCCTCACCCTCCGTCATCCCAGCCGAGACGCGCAGCGGCGGTGTGACCGCACTCACCGCCTTGTGTAAGTTTTCAAAAAGCAGTTAGCTGCCATCGTTGGCTATGCCTCGTGTGCTGAGACGTGTCCGCATTTCGGGGGAAATCTCGTGCACTGGTCCAAACCGCTCAGACTGCATCTCGGCGTCCTGGTCGTCGCATCGCTGCTTTGCACCTCGACGCCGATCATCTGGCTGGCGTTCAGGCAAGGAAGCGATGCTGCCGTCAGTGCGGGCGTGCAGCAGATGCGCGAGATGAGCCTGCGGCTGATCGAGGGGTACCGCAATACGCTGCAGGGCGGCACCGAGGCGGTGGCACTGGCATCGACCCTGCCGCTGCTCGCCTCCCCGCCGCCCCAGGATATCACGGCGAAACAGCAATTCTTTCTGGAGGTTCTCAGAAACGTCCCCAACGCGACGAGCGTCTACACGGGCTATCCTGACGGCTCGTATCTGCAGGTCATCAACACGCAAAGGCAGGATGTCCACCGGATCCTTGCAGCACCCGATGGCACGGCTTTCGCGATCCGCACGATAGCACGCAGACAGGGGCCGGACGTCATATCGACGTTTCGCTTCCTCGACCGCCAGGCAAGGCCGATCGCCGAGCGTGACGTCGACTATGCATCATTCGATCCGCGGCAACGCCCCTGGTACCAATTCGTCATCCAGCACAGCGAGGAAGTATCCGTCGGACCGTATGTTGCAGGAACGCTGCGGCTCCCAACGCTGACGATCGCAGCACCGATGAGAGACGACGATCAGGTTGTCGTCGGCATCAACATCCACCTGATGACTGTCAGCCGGCTGCTGGATGCGCAGGAGATTTCGCCGCGGGCGCGCGCCTACATCATCGATGACGCCGATGATCTGATCGCCCATTCCGACCCGGCAATCATGAACAGGCTTCTCGACGTATGGTCGAAAAATGCCGATGGCGCCGTTGCCGTCGATACGACGAAAGACAGTTACGACACGAGCCTCGAAACGGTGGCGAGGCTCAGGCGGGATCCGGCCTTTGCAAGCGGCGGCGTGGTGCGGATCGATCTCGATGGCGAACGCCAGATCCTGCAGATCGCCCCCGTCGGTGTGTCCGGTCTGTTCAAGGGAAGCGTCGCCGCAATCGTCGTGCCCCTGGAAGATCTGGTGGCGGAGGCCGATCGGCTGCTGATGCACAATCTCCTGATTGCGGCCGCCTTCCTGATCGCGGGTGTCGCTGCCTCGGTGATGCTCTCGCGCATGGTCAGCCGCTCCCTTTATCGGCTGGCCGACGAGGCGCGCAGGATCGGCGATCTCGACGTCGGCGAGAAAGGTGTCTCCCACTCCTTTATATCGGAGATCAACACGCTGGCGGGCGCGCTGGCGGCAAGCCGCCATGCCATCAGCCAGTTTGCCCTCTATGTTCCGCGTGAAGTCGTCAGGCGGATCGTCAATCCCGAAGGGCGAGCGGTCGCCAAGGCGCAGCGACAGGATGTGACGGTGCTCTTCACCGACATCAGAGACTTCACCACCATATCCGAGCAGCATTCGCCCGAGGACGTGGTCGATATGCTGTCAGCCTATTTCGAACTGTTAAACACGATCGCCGAACGCAATGGCGGCACTGTCGTGCAATATCTCGGCGATTCCATTTTCGTCATGTGGAACGCCCCTGTTCCAGATGCCAGACATGCCGAAAACGGCTGCCGATGCGCGCTTGCCATGAAAGCGGCGATCGACGAATTGAATGAAGCCAACCGCCGGAATGGCCGTCCCGCGCTCATCACCCGATTTGGATTGCACACCGGCCCGGCGGTCGTCGGCAGTTTCGGCGCGATTTCCAGGCAGCAATACACGGCCATGGGCGACACGATCAACGTCGCCTCGCGGCTGGAAGGATTGAACAAGGAATTCAATACCTCGATCCTGGTCAGCGCCGCCATCCACGACGCTGTCGCCGATCGCTTCGACCTTCGCCCGCTTGGCCTGGTGCCGGTCAAGGGGCGCGCCGAGAAGGTCGATTTATGGGAGTTGGTTGGGGAAAGCGGCGGCTAACGGATAGAATCTGACGCTTAGTATTCGCGGAAGTCTCCGTCCCGGTCGTGGAAGCGTTCCAACCCCGCCCAGAAGCAGAAATTCCGACCCGCCGGCGAAATCGACGCCTCAACCT